>CAVCDW010000035.1:0-14942 GCA_963601055.1 Elusimicrobiaceae bacterium | reverse complement strand
GAAGTATTAAAATTAAAGAATGCTTGTGAATAATTTTATATGGAATTCTATAAAAATTACGAATTTTATTTAAATTAAGACATTATTTTCAAATATTTTTGAATAAAATTTGTATTATTAAGGTAAACTTTAAATTTATTTAATTAAATTCACTATTTTTGAATATTTTGTATATTATATTGACAATATTATAAAATATGTTAAAATGATGAAGTAATGAAAAATAAAAGCAATGATGAGGACACGTAAGTATAACAATTCTTCAAAGAGAGCAAACAAAATTGGTGAAAGTTTGCATGATAATTATACTTGTATCACCTTTAAGCAAGAATATGATATGTAATATTCTTCGTCTTATACACGTTATAGTATATATATGTTTATCATATAGCTGAGTGCTTCATTTTAGAAGAATTTAGAGTGGTACCGCAGGATTAAATCAGTCTTGTCTCTAGTGTTGAGGCAAGATTTTTGTTTTTATTGATCATAGGAGGTGAATGCAGGTTGAATCAAAGACATGTACTTTCCATTTTGGTGAGAAATCAATCTGGAGTTTTATCAAGAATCACAGGCCTGTTCTCAAGAAGAGGGTATAATATTGATTCACTAACTGTAGGAGTTACAGAAAACGAAGAAGTTTCAAGAATGACTGTATGTGTTCATACAGATGAAGAAACAGTTATTCAAATTAAAAATCAAGTAAGAAAACTTTACGATGTTTTAAAGGTTGAAGAAATTGACCCAGAACATGCTGTAATTCGTGAAATTGTGATGATTAAAATAGCAGCATCTTCTAAAGACCGTGCTGAGGTTATTGGAATTTGCGATATCTTTAGAGCTAACATTGTTGATGTGGCTCAAGAATCTTTGGTTGCTCAAATTACTGGTGATGAAAACAAACTTGATGCGTTTGTATCAATGCTTGAACCATTTGGTATTAAGGAGATAGTAAGAACTGGTCTTACTGCCTTAAAGAGAGGACCTGGAGAATTAAAAAATATAAAGCAATAACGCTTTGTATATATGTTTAGGATTGTCAATTAGGAGGATATTTATTATGAGTATGACAAATGAACAAATTTTAGCTGCTTGTAAAGCACCAATTTATTATGCAAAAGATTGTAATCTAGATGCATTAAAAGGAAAGACTGTAGCAATTATTGGTTATGGTTCTCAAGGACATGCACATGCATTAAACCTTAAGGAATCAGGAGTAAATGTAATTGTTGGATTATATAAAGGATCTAAATCAAAGGCTAAGGCTGAGTCTCAAGGACTTGCTGTTTATGAGACAGCAGAAGCTGTAAAGAAAGCTGATATCATCATGATTCTTATCAATGATGAAAAACAAGCTGCAATGTACAAACAAGATGTTGAACCAAACTTAACTTCTGGAAAGATGTTAATGTTCGCTCATGGATTTGCTATTCACTTCAAACAAATCGTTCCACCTGCAGATGTAGACGTTGCTATGATCGCACCTAAGGCTCCAGGACATACAGTTCGTTCTGAGTACTTAGCAGGAAAAGGAACTCCATGTCTAGTTGCAGTATACCAAGACGCAACAGGAAATGCTTGGGAACTTGCTAAGGCTTATGGAGCTGGAATCGGAGGAGCTAGAGCAGGTCTTCTTGAAACTAATTTCAAGACTGAGACTGAAACTGACTTATTCGGAGAACAAGCAGTACTTTGTGGAGGAGTTTCTGCATTAATGCAAGCAGGATTTGAAACTCTTTGCGAAGCTGGATACGATCCAAGAAATGCATACTTTGAATGTATTCATGAAATGAAGTTAATTGTTGATTTAATTTATCAATCAGGATTTGCTGGAATGAGATATTCTATTTCTAATACAGCTGAATATGGAGACTATATTACTGGTCCAAAGATTGTAACAGAAGAAACTAAGAAGACTATGAAGAAGATTCTTTCTGATATTCAAGATGGAACATTCGCTAAGGATTTCTTATTAGATATGAGTAATGCTGGTGGACAAGCACACTTCAATGCACTTCGTGAGAAGGGAGCTAACCATCCATCTGAGGTTATTGGTAAGGAAGTTCGTAAGCTTTATAGCTGGAATAATGAGGATTCTAAGTTAATTAATAACTAATCCGTTAATTAAGATAGTTTGATTAGGCCTTACTTCAATGTAAGGTCTATATCGCTATATATGAAGGGTGAATTTTATGAATAAAATTGATATTTTTGACTCTACACTTAGAGATGGAGCTCAGGCTGCTGGAATATCGTTTAGTGTTAATGATAAAATTAAGATATGCAAATATCTTGATAATATGGGAATTAAATATATTGAAGCTGGAAATCCTGGTTCAAACCCTAAGGATGCTGAATTTTTCGAAAGAGTGAAAAATGAAGTTATATTCTATAATTCAAAACTTGTAGCATTTGGTTCTACAAGAAGAAAGAATATTTTGGTTGAAAATGATGGAAATGTGTTATCACTTCTAAATGCAAATACTGAATATGTTGCAATATTCGGTAAAGCTTGGGATTTTCATGCGACAAAAATACTTGGAGTATCACTAGAAGAAAATTTAAAGATGATAGAAGATACTATCTCATATCTTACTTCTAAAGGTAAAAAGGTGATTTTTGATGCCGAACATTTCTTTGATGGATTTAAAAACAATGAAGAATATGCTTTAAATGTTTTAAAAACAGCTGAAAAAGCAGGAGCAGTTTCTTTGTGTTTGTGTGATACTAATGGTGGATGTTTTCCAAATGAAGTATATAATATAATTAAGAAAGTCAAAGAAAATGTGCTAGTTGAAGTAGCAATTCATACACATAACGATTGTGGTATGGCGGTTGCTAATTCGGTGATGGCAGTTGAAGCAGGAGCTACTTGTGTTCAAGGAACATTCATTGGAGTTGGTGAAAGAACAGGTAATGCTAATCTTTCTACTATTATTCCTAATTTAATGCTTCATAGAGGTTATGATGTAATATCAGAAGAATACCTTAAAAAATTAACATCAACAGCTTTAAAAATAAGTGAAATTTCAAACTTAAGACTTGATAATTCAATGCCTTATGTTGGAGCTAATGCTTTTACACATAAAGCAGGAATGCACATTGATGGAGTGAAAAAAGCACCAACATCATTTGAACATGTACCACCTGAAAGTGTTGGTAATGAAAGAAAATTCTTAATGAGTGAAGTTGCAGGAAGATCTACTTTAGTTGAAAAAATATCTAAATATGTTCCAGGAATTGAAAAGGATTCCCCTATAGCTTCAGAAATTATTAAGAGAGTAAAAGAATTAGAATTTGAAGGTTATCAATTTGAAGGTGCCGATGGTACATTTGAATTACTCGTAAAACGTACTATGGGTAAATATAAACCTTTCTTCAAATTAGAAAACTTTAAAATTATTGAGGATAATACTACAAATGAATCAGGATTTAATGCATCTGCGATGGTAAAATTATCTGTAAATGGTAAAATAGAAATATCGGCTGCGGAAGGTAATGGTCCAGTTAATGCGCTAGATAAAGCATTAAGAAAAGCATTATGTATTTTTTATCCAAGTATTGATGATTTAGTACTAGATGATTATAAGGTTAGAGTCTTAGAGACTGGAATGGCAACCGCATCTAAGGTTAGAGTTCTTATCGAAACAAGAGATAGAAGTACTAACAAAAAATGGAGTACTGTAGGAGTATCTACAGACGTTATTGAGGCTTCTTGGATTGCTTTAGTTGACTCAATTGAAATTAAATTAAGTAATGAATAAATGGAGGATATTATAATATGGGAATGACTATGACTCAAAAAATCTTAGCTGCACATGCTGGCTTAGATTCAGTTAAAGCTGGTCAATTAATTACATGTAAACTAGATTTAGTTCATGGTAATGACATTACAACACCAGTTGCAGTAAACGTATTTAAAACATTTGGTGTTGACAAGGTATTTGATAAAGATAAAATATCTATCGTACCTGATCACTTTGTTCCTAACAAGGACATTAAATCAGCAGAACAATGCAAATACATTAGAGAATTTGCTCGTGAAAAAGGAATTACTAATTTCTTTGAAGTTGGACAAATGGGTATTGAACATGCCTTACTTCCTGAAAAGGGATTAGTTGTTGCAGGTGATGTTGTAATCGGTGCCGATTCACATACTTGTACATACGGAGCTCTAGGAGCTTTCTCTACAGGAGTAGGTTCTACAGATATGGCTGCTGGTATGGCAACAGGAGAAGCTTGGTTCAAGGTTCCTTCTGCAATTAAGTTTAACTTAACTGGAAAATTAAACAAATATGTTTCAGGTAAAGATGTCATCTTACATATTATCGGTATGATTGGTGTTGATGGAGCATTATATAAATCTATGGAATTCTCAGGAGAAGGATTAAAGAATCTTTCTATGGATTCACGTCTTTGTATGGCTAACATGGCTATCGAAGCTGGAGCTAAGAATGGAATATTCGCAGTAGATGAGAAAACTCTTGAGTTCTGTAAAGAACATTCAAAGAAGACACCTGTAGTATATGCTGCTGATGAAGATGCTGAATATGATGCAGTTTATGATATTGACCTATCAACAATAAGACCTACTGTAGCTTTCCCTCATTTACCTGAAAATACTAAGACAGTTGATGAAATTGGTGAAAAAGAAGTTAAGATTGACCAAGTAGTTATTGGATCTTGTACAAATGGACGTATGGAAGATTTAAGAATTGCTCATGAAATCTTAAAAGGTAAGAAAGTTTCTAGCGATATAAGAGTAATCATTATCCCTGGAACTCAAAAGATTTATTTACAAGCAATTGCTGAAGGAATTATTCAAGATTTAATAGAAGCAGGTTGTGCTGTATCTACTCCAACTTGTGGACCATGTCTTGGAGGATATATGGGAATTTTAGCCGCTGGTGAAAGATGCGTTTCTACAACAAACAGAAACTTCGTAGGACGTATGGGACATGTAGATAGTGAAGTTTATCTTGCATCTCCTGCAACAGCTGCAGCTTCAGCTTTAACAGGTTATATTACAAATCCAGAAAGTGTAGGTAGATAGTATGAACGCAAAAGGTAGAGCATTTTGTTATGGTGCTGATATTGATACTGACGTTATCATTCCAGCTAGATTTTTAAATACATCAGATCCAAAAGAATTAGCAGTTCACTGTATGGAGGACTCTAAACAAGATATTAATGCAGGACTTCCTGTATTCTCAAAGAGAGTTAAACCCGGAGATATCATTGTTGCTCAAAAGAACTTCGGATGTGGATCATCTCGTGAACATGCTCCAATCGCTATTAAAGCATGTGGTGTTTCTTGCGTAATCGCTAAATCATTCGCAAGAATCTTCTATAGAAATTCTATTAATATCGGACTTCCTATTCTTGAATGTCCTGAAGCTGTTGATGGTATTTCTGAAGGTGATATTGTTTCTGTTGATTTTAGTACAGGAGTTATCACTAATGAAACTACAAAGAAACAATATAAGGGACAACCATTCCCTGAATTTATGCAAAAAATCATTAATGCAAATGGACTTGTTAACTATATTAAGGAAAACAAGTAAAATAAAGGAGAATTATTATGGCAGAATTTAACATTGTAACATTACCTGGAGACGGAATCGGACCAGATATCGTAAGAGAAGCAGTTAAAGTTTTAAATAGAATTGGTGAAATCTACGGACATAAATTCAATGTAGTAGAAAAGAGAATGGGTGGAATTGCTATTGATGTTGATGGTACTTCACTTCCTCAAGATACAATTGATGCATGTTTAAAGTCTGATGCAGTACTTCTTGGTGCTGTAGGAGGACCTAAATGGGATCACCTTCCTAACGGAGATCGTCCTGAAAAAGGATTACTTGGAATTCGTGGAGCATTAAAGTTATATGCTAACTTAAGACCTGCAGTTTTATTCAAACAATTACAACATACTTCACCTCTTAAACCTGAAATTATTGGTGATGGACTTGATATCTTAGTTGTAAGAGAATTAACTGGTGGTATGTATTTCGGTGAAAAGGCAAACTCACCTGCATATGATACAACTAAGCCTGATGCTTGGGCTTCAGATCTTGAAAAATATTCAGTTTATGAAATTGAACGTATTTTAAAGACAGGATTCGAAGCTGCACAAAAACGTGGACACAAATTATGCTGTGTTCATAAAGCTAACGTACTTGAATCTTCAAGATTATGGAGAGCAGTATTTGAACGTGTTAAACAAAACTATCCTGATGTTGAAACATCAGAAATGTATGTTGACAATGCTGCAATGCAATTAATTCGTAATCCAAGACAATTTGATGTTATCGTTACATCAAATATCTTCGGAGATATTTTAACTGATGAAGCTTCACAAGTTGCAGGTTCAATCGGAATGCTAGCTTCTGCATCACTTGGTGCCGGAAAGCTTGGTCTATATGAGCCAATTCATGGTAGTGCTCCAGATATCGCTGGAAAGAATTTAGCTAACCCAATTGCTACAATCTTATCATTACCATTAATGTTTAGATATTCATTAGGATTAATGAAGGAAGCAGATGCTATTGATAAAGCAATCAATGATGTATTAGATGCTGGATATAGAACTGGAGATATCTTCACTAAGGGACTTAATGATGAATCTAAGAAGGTCGGAACTGTTGAAATGGGAGACCTTATTGTTAAGGCTTTAAAGTAATTTCTATTTAAGAAAGGACTAAGTTAAATATTATGAGAAGTGATATTGTAAAAAAAGGCGTTGAAAAAGTACCTAATCGTTCTTTATTCAAAGCGCTTGGATATACTGATGAAGAAATCGAACGTCCTTTAATTGGTGTCGTTTGTGCCAAGAGTGAAATTGTTCCAGGTCATATGTATCTTGATAAGATTGCAGATGCAGTTAAAAGAGGAATACTAATGGCTGGTGGAACACCTATTGAAATTCCTGCAATCGGTGTTTGTGATGGAATTGCGATGGGACATGAAGGAATGAAATATTCTTTAGTTACACGTGAACTAATTGCTGACTCTGTTGAATGTATGACTAATGCTCATGCATTCGATGGATTAGTATTAATTCCAAACTGTGATAAGATTGTTCCAGGTATGCTTATGGGAGCACTTAGATTAAATCTTCCAACAGTTGTATGTTCAGGAGGACCAATGCTTGCAGGTCATGTTGAAGGTAAGAAAACATCATTATCTTCTACATTTGAAGCAGTTGGTAAATATAAAGCAGGATTAATTTCTAAAGAAACACTTGATGAATATGAAAATCATTCATGTCCAGGATGTGGTTCTTGTTCAGGAATGTATACTGCAAATTCAATGAACTGTATGTGCGAAGTACTTGGAATAGCACTTCCAGGTAATGGAACAATTCCTTGTATGTATGCAGATAGAATTAGACTTGCAAAACATGCTGGTATGGCAATTATGGATATGGTTAAGAAAGACATTAAGTGTAGAGATATAGTTAATGCTAAATCAATTCACAATGCTTTAACTGCAGATATGGCTTTAGGATGTTCTACAAATACTATGCTTCACTTACCTGCAATTGCTCATGAAGCACATGCTGATTTCACTCTAGAAGATGCTAATGAGATTTCATATCATACTCCAAATATTTGTCATCTTGCTCCAGCAGGACACACATATATGGAGGATTTAAATGAAGCAGGTGGAGTTCCAGCTGTATTAAAGGAACTTTCAAAACTTGGTATTATTGACCTAGATTTACCTACAGTTACTGGTAAAACAGTTGGTGAAAATATTAAGAATGCTGTAAATAAAAACGAAGAAATTATTCGTACAGTAGAAAATCCTTATTCAAAACAAGGAGGACTTGCTGTTCTTAAGGGAAATCTTGCACCTAACGGATGCGTTGTAAAACGTGGTGCAGTTGATCCTAATATGTTAGTACATACATGTACTGCAAAATGTTATGATTCAGAAGAAGAAGCTATTGCTGCTATTGATGGAGGAAAGATCCAAAAAGGCGATATAGTTGTTATTCGTTATGAAGGTCCTAAGGGTGGTCCTGGTATGAGAGAAATGTTAGCTCCAACATCAAGACTTGCTGGTATGGGATTAGATAAAGATGTAGCTCTTATTACAGACGGTCGTTTCTCAGGAGCTACACGTGGAGCCTCTATAGGACACGTATCTCCAGAGGCTGCTGAAGGTGGATTAATCGGACTTGTAAAAGATGGTGACCAAATTCATATTGATATGAATAAGTGTACAATCGAACTTTTAGTATCCGAAGAAGAAATTGCTACAAGACGTGCAAATTGGCGTAAACCTAAACCAAAGGTTACAACAGGATATCTTGCTCGTTATGCAAAACTTGTTACATCTGCCTCAACAGGAGCTGTATTTAAAGATATAACTGAAGAGGATTTCTAGAATAAAAATCTATTAAGGAGTTTTTATTATGAAGATTAATGGTTCGCAACTTTTAATTGAATGTTTGCTTGAACAAGGTGTAGATACAATATTTGGTTACCCAGGTGGAGCAGTTTTAAACATCTATGATGCGCTTTATTTGAATAAAGATCGTATACATCACATTTTAACATCACATGAACAAGGGGCTGCACATGCAGCTGACGGATATGCAAGAGCTACAGGTAAGGTTGGTGTCTGTATGGCAACTTCAGGACCTGGAGCAACTAATCTTGTAACAGGAATTGCGACAGCTTATATGGATTCAATTCCAATGATCGCAATTACTGGAAATGTCGGATTATCATTTATAGGTAAGGATTCATTTCAAGAGATAGATATTACAGGAATTACTATGCCTATTACAAAACATAATTTCTTTGTACGTGATGTAAAGGATTTACACGAAACTGTTCGTAAAGCATTCCAAATTGCTCAAAGTGGTAGACCAGGACCAGTATTAATTGACATTCCTAAGAATGTAACTGCTCAAATGGTTGAATACACAAAAGAGGAACCTCTAGAGGTTTCAAGAGTAACTAAATATTTCAATGATGAGGACTTTAATGTTGTTAAAGATATTATCAACAATTCTAAAAAGCCATTCATATTTGCCGGAGGTGGAGTAATTGCCTCAGGAGCTTATGAAGAGTTAAAGGAATTAGCTGAAAAAATCAATGCACCAGTAAGTTTATCATTGATGGGGCTTGGAGCATTCCCAGGTGATCATAAACTATTCACAGGTCTTATCGGTATGCATGGAAGTTTAACTTCTAATAAAGCAGCACGCGAATGTGATGCCTTAATTGCACTTGGTGTAAGATTTAGTGATCGTGTTTATGGTGATGTAAAGAAATTCTGTCCAAACGCTAAGGTTATACATTTCGATGTAGATCCAGCTGAAATTGGAAAGAATGTACCTGTAGATGCTTCTATAATTGGTGATTTAAAACCTGCATTAGCAAAAGTAGTATCTCTTATTAATAAAAGAGAGGAAAGTGAATGGAATAAGTATATACTAGATATGAAGATTAAATATCCTTATGACCTTTCTAAACCTACTCCTGGTCAATTAAGACCACGTCAATTAGTAAATACAATTGATGAATTAACTAAGGGTGAAGCTATTATTACTACTGAGGTTGGACAACATCAATTATGGGCCGCACAATTCTACAACTATAAGTATCCTAGAACATTCATTTCTTCTGGAGGACTTGGTACAATGGGTTATGGAACTGGAGCATCAATTGGAGCATCAATTGGAAATCCATCTAGACGTGTTGTCCATATTGCAGGAGATGGTTCATTTAGAATGAACATGAATGAACTTGCGACCATGAGGGCATATAATGTACCTGTTATCGTTATTGTTGTAAACAACAAAACTTTAGGAATGGTTCACCAATGGCAAACTATTTTCTATGGTAAACGATATAGTGAAACAGATTTATCTAAACGTGAACCTGATTTCAATAAACTAGCAGATGCATTCGGTATTAAGAATTTCAAGGCAGAAACAGCTGAACAATTTAAGGACGCATTTAGTAAAGCTTTAACTATTGATGAACCAGTTTTAATTAACGCATTTATTGATATGGAAGAAAGAGTTTTACCAATGATTCCAGGTGGCGCTTCTGTTGATGATATTATCTTAGAATAATCTTAAAATAATCGGGATTAAAGATTCTATCTTTGTCCCTTTTATTTTAATCTTTAGAGAATTGATTTAATTAAATTGTTATAATTTATTAAATGTTGTATAATAGTTTGAGGACTGATATTATGACTAACGAAGAAATGTATGAACAAATTAATAAATGGAAGAAAGAAAAAAATGTAGTAATTCTTGCCCATTATTATCAAAGACCAGAAGTTCAAGATATAGCTGATTATGTTGGTGATTCACTAGCATTATCGCAAAAGGCTGCATTAACAGATGCAGATGTAATAGTTTTCTGTGGTGTGCATTTTATGGCGGAAACTGCGAAACTATTATCACCAAATAAAAAAGTATTACTTCCTGTAATGGAAGCAGGATGTTCAATGGCTAACATGATGAACGAAGAACAAATTAAAAAATATAGAGAAGAACATCCAGATACAATTATTTTAATGTATGTCAATTCAACAGCTGCAGTAAAACAATATGCAGATGTTTGTGTAACATCATCTAATGCAATTAAAATTATTGATCATTACGCAAAGTTAGGAAAACCAATGCTTTATGGACCAGATCAAAATTTAGGATATTATACAATGCAACAAAAAGGTATTAAGTTTGATGTATGGAATGGATTCTGTTGCATACACCATAATCAAAAACCTGAAACTGTGCTTAAAATGAAAGAAGAACATCCAAATGCTCTATTCATAGCACATCCTGAATGTAAATTAAATGTGCTTGATTTAGCAGACTATGTAGGATCTACAAAACAATTAATTGAATTCACTTGCAAATCTGATGCAAAAGAATTTATTGTAGGAACTGAAATGGGTGTAATTCATCAAATGCAAAAATTAAATCCTGATAAGAAGTTTTACTTATTAAATAAAACATTAAAATGTTATGATATGAAACTTACAACATTAGAAGATGTTTATAATTGTATTAAAGATTTAAAAAATGAAATTATAATCCCAGAAGATGTTGCAAGAAAAGCTAGAAAATGCGTTGATAAAATGCTAGAGTTAAGCAAATAAAAAAGAGGTATTAATATGAATTACCGTGAATTTGATGTAGTAATATTAGGTGGAGGACTTGCAGGACTTTATACTGCAATGAATCTAGATAGAAATTTAAAAGTAGGAGTATTTATTAAAGATAAAATTGATAAAGGTTCTTCAAATTTAGCACAAGGTGGAATAGCTGCTGAAATTAAATTTGATGAAGATAAAATCAAAGAACATTATGAAGATACTCTTAGAGCTGGTTCTAATCTAAATAATAAAGAAGCTGTTAAAATCCTTGTTGAAGAAGGTGGCGCTAATATTAGAAATTTAGTTAATATGGGCGTTAACTTTGATAAAGACGAAAATGGCGATTTTATTAAAACTCTAGAAGGTGGACATAGATCTAGAAGAATACTTCATGCTGGTGGAGATGCGACAGGTGAAAGTGTAATGAAAGATTTAAGAAATACACTTGCGACTTACACAAACATTGAAACTTTTGAAGAAAAAATGGCTATATCAATAATTACTGATAACAATAAGGCTATTGGTCTTGTTGTAATAGATAATGATAATAAACCACTTTATGTATTTACAAATAAAATAGTAATTGCGACTGGTGGATGTGGTGGAGTTTATAAATATTCTACTAATGAAAAATTCGCAGTCGGTGATGGTATAGCTTTAGCATATAGAGCTGGTATTAAAATTAAGAATATGGAATTTGTTCAATTCCATCCTACTGGATTATATGATCCTGAGAAAAAAGGAAGAGTATTCTTAATAAGTGAAGCTGTACGTGGAGAAGGAGCTATATTAAGAAATATTGAAGGTCAAAGATTTATGGACAAGTATGATAAGGAAAGAATGGAACTTGCGCCACGTGATGTAGTATCACAATCTATCAAACGTGAAATGTTTGATACTTGGTCAGACCATGTATACCTTGACATTAGACATAAGACAAAAGATTTCTTGATGCATCGTTTCCCTACAATATATAAACAATGTCTCTCTATTGGGGTAGATATGAGTAAAGATTTAATACCAGTAACACCTATTGAACATTTCCTTTGTGGTGGTATTGATACAGATGTTTATGGACATACTTCAATGGAAGGTGTTTATGCAGTTGGTGAATGCGCAAACACTGGTGTTCATGGTGCTAATAGACTTGCGTCTAACTCACTTCTAGAATGCTTAGTATTCGGTAAGAGAGTTGCGGATGATATAAATAAAGATAAAGAAAAATTATCACAAAGAACAATTAAATTCCCACCAAATATTGGTGAATATCGTAACTTTAATTTTAAGTCTATAAGAGTTGAAATAAGAGATACAATGGATAAATATGTTCAAATCGTACGTAGTGAGGAAGGTTTAGCCCTTGCGAAGAAAATTATCGAGAATCATTATTTAAATCTTAAAAAGATTAACGTAATGTCTAGATATTATTTTGAGACTCTAAATATGGCGACTGTAGCATTAATTATTATTAATGCCGCAATTGATAGAAAAGAATCAGTAGGTTGTCATTATAGATTAAATTAGGAGGTTTCAATGGATTTTAAAATCGTTGATGAAATTATTTTAAATGCTTTAAAAGAAGATATGCCTACAGGTGATATTACAACTGATACCTTAATTCCAGATGATAGTATTTCTTATGCAAAATTTATTGCAAAAGAAGATGGAATAATATCAGGGCTTGATATTGTTAAAAGAGTTTTTGAACTTGTTGGTGGATATTTTGAAATAACTTTCAATGTATCAAATGGTGATAGTGTAAAAAATAAAGACGTAATTGGCTTAATTAAAGGGAACACTAAAACACTTTTAAAAGGTGAAAGAGTTGCGTTAAATATTTTTCAACGTATGTGTGGAATAGCCACTATGACTAATAAGTTTGCCAAAGAACTTAAAGGTTCATGCAAAGTATTAGATACAAGAAAAACTACTCCTAACTTAAGATATCTAGAGAAAATGGCTGTAGTAGATGGTGGTGGTACTAACCATAGATATTCACTATCTGATATGGCTATGATTAAGGATAATCATATAGTTGCGGCTGGATCAATTACTAATGCTGTACGTATTTTAAAAGAAAAAACTAATATAAAAGTAGAAGTTGAAGTTGAGACTATAGAAGAATTTAATGAAGCACAACAAACAGATGCAGATATTATAATGCTTGATAATATGCCACTTGATATGATGGAATATTGCGTGAAGCATAATGATAAGTCTAAACATAAACTAGAAGCTTCTGGAAACATGACACTTGATAGAATTAGTGAAGTATCGCAAATTGGTGTAGATTATATATCTGTTGGTGCACTTACACACTCACCAAGAGCTATGGATATTAGTTTAAAGTTTTATGATTTAAAATAATATTTTGTTTTGAACAAAAAATAATATATAAAATTTAAGGGCGTGAACTACCCTTAATTTTTTTATTTATTACTTTCAATATTTATAAATTTTATGATATAATCCATTTTGGAGGATGGTGCTATACTATGATAAATATTGGTATTTACGGATACGGAAATTTAGGTAGAGGTGTTGAAGCCGCTATCGAAAAGAACAAGGATACAGCGCTTGTCGCAGTATTCACAAGACGTGATCCTAAGACTGTAACACTAAAAAATAAAACTGCAGTTGTTGATCATGTAGATAATATTTTAAATTATAAAGGAAAAATTGATGTCATGATTTTATGTGGAGGATCTGCAACAGACCTTCCATGGCAAACTCCTGAAGTCGCAAAACACTTCAATGTTATTGATTCATTTGACACTCATGCGAATGCCCTAATTCATTTTAAGAATGTAGATAAGGCATTAAAAGAAGGAAATAATGTAGGAATTGTTTCAGTTGGTTGGGATCCTGGAATGTTTAGTTTAAACAGACTATATGCTGAATCTATTTTACCAGATGGTGCTGATTACACTTTCTGGGGTAAAGGAGTATCTCAAGGGCATTCAGACGCAATCAGAAGAATTGAAGGTGTACTAGACGCTCGTCAATATACATGCCCTGTTGATAAAGCTTTAGAAGAAGTAAGAAGTGGATCTAATCCAAATCTTACAACTAGAGAAAAACATACAAGACTTTGTTATGTAGTTGCTAAAGAAGGTGCTGATAAGAAGAGAATTGAAGAGGAAATTAAAAATATGCCTAACTATTTCTCTGATTATGATACAACAGTTAATTTTATAACTCTTGAAGAATTAAAGAAGAATCATTCTAAATTACCTCATGGAGGATTTGTAATAAGAAGTGGTCAAACTGGATTCGATAACGAAAATAAACACGTTATTGAATATAGTTTAAAACTTGATTCAAATCCAGACTTTACAGGTTCTGTATTAGTAGCTTATGCTAGAGCTTGTAAGAGACTTAGTGATGAGAGAGTAGTTGGATGTAAGACTGTGTTTGATATTGCGCCTGCATATCTATCACCTCTTACAACAGAAGAATTATTATCACACGTTTTATAATAATAATATAATTTATAACATTTTGTGAACCGGGCTTGTGAGGAACACGGCATAATCACTTCGGCGTATATCGATCTTTATCCGCTCAAGCAGGTTGATTCTGGGTACTTCCGTTTCCTTCTCCATTCATACGACGTTATGAAGTTTTTTTATAACATGGGAAACGCTGTTCGCTAGAGACTGAACTATTCCAAATTTTCTCGGCTTATGGTTTTTGAGCTACCATATGAAGAAGAGGTAGCTATGGCGGACTATCTGGAAACCAAGATCACCGAAGTAGACGCAATCATCGAGCAGAAGAAAGAGCAGATGGCTGTTCTCGATGCTTATAAG
>CAVCDW010000034.1:0-2291 GCA_963601055.1 Elusimicrobiaceae bacterium | reverse complement strand
GATTTTGGTAAATTAGTACTCATCAAATCATTTTCTTCAAAAATAGATTTAATAGTTTTTTGTAATATTTTATTTGATATTTTAATGGAATAAACAGGCTCAATGAATTCAGTAAATTCATTATAAAATATTTGTTTTAAATAAAATGTTTTCTCAAGAGGTTTATAAAGGCCAAAAATAGTATATTTTTCACCTTTTTTTAATTTATAGCGTAGATAATCCATACCAAAAGCCATAACTTTTATTTTCGTGTTTGAAGACATTCCAAAAAATACTGAACATGATATTTTACTAATACTAGAAAGAGCTGATGACACATATATATCAATAGTGATGTTTGTGTCTTCATAAATATCATTTATATTCGTTTTTTTGTAAACATTATATGATGCTGGAGTAAAAGATATCAAATCTTTTTTAGTGTATATTCCCGCATTATTCAATATTTTTTTATATTTTTGTCCTATACCATTAACATCTTCAATATTATCTGTTAGCATTTCTACCTCTAAAAAATAAGAGGTTGACCAAATCAACCTCTTTTGTTTATGTAAGATTAATTATTCAACAGAAATTATATATGAATAAATATCTTGTCCACCATTTATAACTTCAACCTCTAAGTCTTCATTAATATTTGAAGCATAGGCTGAAAGACTTTCAGCTTCTTCTTCAGTAACATCTTTTCCATAGAAAATTGTTACAACTGAAGATGATGCATTAACGATTTCATCAATTAATTTTTTTGTAGCTTCAGCTTTTTCTTTTACAGAAACTATAATGTTACCATTAGCAATTCCCATATAGTCTCCATTAGAAATCTTAACACCCTTGATTTCAGTATCACGTACAGCGTATGTAACTTCACCACTTGTAGTTGAATCTACTGCTTGTTGCATAGCCTTAACGTTTTCGTCAAATTTAGCTGAACTATCAAATACCATTAATGAAGCATATCCTTGAGCAATTGTTTTTGCTTTAAGTACAGCTACATTTTTATTTTTACATAATTTTACAGCTTGTTCTGCAGCTAATATAACGTTTGAGTTATTAGGGATAATAATAACATTTGTTGCGTTAACTTTTTCAACTGCATTTATAAAAGCTTCAGTTGATGGGTTCATTGTTTGACCACCATCAATAATATAATCACAACCTAATTCTTCAAAAGTTGTTTTTATACCATCACCAAAACATACAGAAATTAAACCATATTCTTTATGTTCATTATTTATTTCACATTCTTTAGGTGCGTTCTTATTAACAACACCTACAGAAATAAATTCACCTTGTTTTTGAAGTACTTCAAGTACTTTTCCAGGGAATTCTGCATCAAGATGAACTAAAAGAGTATTACCTGATACAGAAATATTCAAATTAACTCCATATGCAGAAAGAGATTTCTTTACTGCTTCTAGGTTTAGTTTAGAAACATTATTAAGGTAAACCTTAACTTCAACAGTATATTGATATTTAGAATCATCCTTAGTTTGAGTTTCTTCATTAACATTAAGAATCTCACCCTTTACAGCCATTAACATACCTTCAATAACTTTAACAAATCCAGCTCCACCAGAATCTACTACACCTGCCTCTTTTAAAACAGGTAATAAATTAGGTGTGTTATCTAAAGATATTTTTGCTTGTGCAATATATGTTTCAAGTAATTCTTCAAGAGATGAAATATTTTGTTGTTTTTCAATGTATTGAGCAGCTTCTCTTACAACAGTAAGAATAGTTCCTTCAACTGGTTCCATTACTGCTTTATATGCAACTTCATACCCTGATGTAAGACAAGATATGAAATCATTAAGATCTATTTCATCTTTTCCAATCTCTTTTAACTTTAAATATAATCCTCTAAAATATTGTGATAAGATAACTCCGGAATTTCCACGAGCACCCATCAATAAACCTCTAGAAAAAATCTTTGCCAAATCAACTACTGATGTTACTTCTGCTTTAGAAATCTCATTAACACCAGACATCATTGTCATTTGCATGTTTGTACCAGTATCACCATCAGGTACTGGGAATACATTTAAACCATCAACTTCTTTATGATGATTTTTTAAATTAATTGCGCCGTTAATTACCATTGATTTAAGTAATTGACTATTAATCGCATTAGTAGACATAAAATGCCCTCCAATTCTATTTGAAAATCATGACTTGTTAAATATAACATAAGCCATAAAAAATGTCAAATCTAGACTATATTTCCCCTTTAGTTTATATTATATCATATAAATTATAAATGTAAAATGTTTTTTACATATTCACTATAATAT
>CAVCDW010000033.1:0-18091 GCA_963601055.1 Elusimicrobiaceae bacterium | reverse complement strand
TCTATACATAAGGATTATAAGATTTTAGAGGCTCTAAAATCTATTAATACTACTTATAGTGAGGTAGCTAAAAGATTTAATGTATCAACTACATATGTAGTAAATCTATTCGATAAAAAAGTAGATTTAAGAATACTTCCACTACCACAAATTATGTGTGTAGATGAAGTTTATTCAAAACATTTATCGTATCATCACTACTGCTTTATTATCTATAATCCAAAGGATAGAAAGGTAATTGATGTCTTAGATTCAAGACATTTAAATGATCTTGAAGAATACTTTTTTAGAATACCTAAAACTGAAAGAGACACTGTTAAATATTTCTCTATGGACTTATACGATAATTATCGTATAATAGCCAAAAAGTGCTTCACTAACGCTTTAATTTGTGCTGATAGTTTTCATGTGATAAAGAATTTATCACAGTTCTTTCATCAAGTAAGACTTAAGGTAATGAAGAAATATAGTTACCTAAAAGATCAAAATGATAACTATTATTGGTTATTTAAAAGCTACTGGAGATTGTTAACTAAGGATAGGTCTAAACTATCCTATAAGAAATTTAAAACAAGTCGTAGTGGTCAATACATGTCCTGTTTTGAAATCATAGATTATATGTTATCTATCGATAGAGAATTAAAACTTGCATATGAACTTCTACACGAATATAGGAACTTTAATGAATGTGCCACTAAAGATAATTGCAAACATTGGTTTAATGAAATTATCTTCAAGTTTCAATCATCACGTATTATAGAATATATTCCTGCTTGGAAACTACTTTTAAATTGGAAGGATGAAATACTAAATTCGTTTATAAGATTAGATGGTTATAGAGTATCTAATGGTCCAATGGAACGTGCAAATAGAGATATTAAAACTCTATTTAGAACTTCCTTTGGTTCTTCTAATTTCACAAGAATGAGAAATAGAATTATGTATACAATGAATAATGATTCTCCAATATTATATAATTCAAAGAAAACCACAAGCAAGAAAAATGGTAAGGCACGAGGACCTTACCAAAAACACTAATTAATTAAAAATTTAAAAAATTGTCTTATGCAAAAATGAGGTACCTTATGGGGTACCTCATTCATATTATGTTTTCTACGGCGCTGATTTTAAAGAACCTTTGATAACTATATCTTTTGAAATTATTCTTGTTTTAAATCTCTACCTAAAAGTAAAACCATTGCGTCTTTAATGTTTACACCTTCAAATAATACCTTATATGCAAGGTCAATTAAAGGAAGTTCTACATTATAATTTTTACCAATTATATGCGCTGCTTCTATTGTTCTAATTCCTTCAACAGTTTGTGCTGAAGTTTCTAGAACATGTTTATAATCTTCACCTTTTCCAATTCTTAGTCCTGCTTGGAAGTTTCTTGAATTCATTGATGAAGCTGTAACAATTAAATCACCAATTCCTGATAGACCATAAGCAGTCTCAGTTTTTCCACCTAAGATTTCTACAATCTTAATTGTTTCTCTAATACCTCTAGTGATTAATGCGGCTCTTGCGTTTTCACCAAGTCCAATACCAGTCGCAACTCCTGAAATAACCGCTATTGCATTTTTAATAGCTCCACCTGCTTCTACTCCAATAACATCTTTTGAAGTATATACACGAAGGTATTTATCATTAGAAAATATTAATTGAACTCTTTTAGCAGCTTCAAAATTTGTTGATGCACTTACAAGACAAGTGAATTTTCTATCAATCATTTCCTCTGCATGAGAAGGTCCTGATAAAACTATATAATCTTGTAATTTATCTTTCATTTCTTGTGATACAATTTGAGATACAAGATATGATGTATCTGGTTCAATTCCTTTTGAAACATTAATTAATGTCTTCTTATTTTTTGATACATTATATAAATCTTTTAAAACTCCACGCATAAATTTTGTTGGAACACAAAGTACTAATGTATCACTAAACTCTACTATTTCATTTAAATCAACTGTAGCTTTAATACTTTCTGGAATTTTTTTATCAAAGAAAGGATGTAAATGTGTTTTATTGATTTTTTCAACAAAAGCCTCATTAATATCTCTAATTAATACCTCGTTATTATTATCAGTAAGAGCTTGTGCAAGTGTAGTCCCCCAAGAACCACCACCTATAATTCCTATTTTCATTAACTATTAATCTCTCTTTCTTAATTCTATCTTAATTGGCGTACCGAAGAAATCGAAATTCTTTCTTAATTGATTTTCTAGGTATCTCATATATGAGAAATGTACGAAATTAGGGTCATTTACAAAAATCGCAAATGTAGGAGGTTCAATTCCAACTTGTGAAATATAGTAGAATTTAGCTTTTCCTCCATTCCACTCTGATGGTGGGAACATCGCGATAGCGTCCGCAAACACATCATTTAAAACAGAAGTTTTTACTCTTGTTTTATAAGCTTCTGCTACTCTATCTATTTGTGGGAATAATGTATGAACTCTTTGTCTTTCTTTAGCACTTAAGAAAACGATTGGCGCAAAATCTAAATATTTAAATTTCTCACGTACATCCTTAGTCCAAACATCCATTGTTTTAGAATCTTTTTTAACTGTATCCCATTTATTTACAACAATTATGCATGGTCTATTATATTCATCTATAATTTGACCTACATGTGTATCTTGATCAATTATTCCAGATTCAGCATCTAAAAGAAGTAAAACAACATATGATCTAGCTACTGCATCTACAGTACGAAGCACTGAATACTTTTCAGTATTTTCATATATTTTTCCTCTTTTTCTAAGACCTGCTGTATCAATTACAACATAATCTTTACCATATGCTGTAAATCTAGTGTCAATCGCATCTCTTGTAGTACCTGCAATAGGGGATACTATAACTCTATCATCAGAAAGAAGAGTATTTGTAAGAGATGATTTACCTACATTTGGTCTTCCGATAAGACTAAAAGTTGTCGCATCATCATATTTAACATCTACTTTATTTTCAATGTGTGCTATAACTTCATCTAATAAATCTCCTACTCCTATTCCTTGTGTACAAGAAATAGGTATAGGATTTCCTAGTCCTAATGAATAAAATTCATAAATGTTATCTAAGAATTTTTGATCATCTACTTTATTAACTGCAACTATTATAGGCTTTTTTGAACGGTATAGTAGTTTTGCGACATAAGTATCATCTTCTGTTACACCACTTCTACAATCAACACAGAATATTATGACATCCGCTTCTTCCATAGCTATTTCAGCTTGAGCTTTAATTTCTACTTGGAATGGTTGATCAGAAAGTTCAATACCTCCTGTATCAATCATCATAAATTCTTTATTTAACCATGAAGCCTTATAATAAATTCTATCACGGGTAACACCAGGTTGATCATCTGTAATAGATAATCTTGTTCCTATTATTCTATTGAATAGAGTTGATTTACCTACATTTGGTCTACCAACGATTGCTACCTTTCCTAACATATTATCACCTTATTTATTATTTTTATTGTTTAAAATATCTCCTATAGTTGTAGGTGTATCCTTTTCTTTATCCATATCTTGATATTTTTCAAATTCTTTTCTTGCTAAATCTTCTTGATACATCTTGATTGAAGCAATTAGTACCCAACTCTTAGGATCAACTTTAGTGATGATGGCTTTAACCTCATCACCCTCTTGATAATTATCTTGTAATTTATTTGAACCTTCTAAGATAATATCTTTAAGTGAAATAAATCCATCTACTCCAAGAGCCTCAATCTTAAGTCCCTTAGGAGTTACTTCTGTAACCTTAGCATCTATTAAATCTCCTCTTTTTGCATTAACTCTTGACCAAGGATTGTCAATTAATGCTTTACGAGATAATGAAATTTTCTTTTTTGCAACATCAATTGAAATGATAGCGCATGATACTTTATCACCAATCTTTAGTGATGCATCTAAATTATCATTAGGATTCCATGAGAATTCACTTCTATGTAGTAATCCTGTTACATTATCAGCTAATTTTAATACTATACCAAATGGTAATTTTTGAACTACTTCACCTAGAACTTCTGATGATACTTTATGAGTTTCTGCATATTCTTCAATTGGGGCTTTTGTTAACGCTTTAAATGATAAATCAATTCTATTATTTTCTAAAGAAATAACTTTAGCACTAACACTTTGTCCAATAGTATATTTTGAAGTAGGATTTTCAATATATTCATGGCTTAATTCTTTAAGTCTTACTACTCCTCTTAGTTTTCCAAATTGAACAAATATACCATATGGTTCAATTCTACAAACTTCACCTTCTACAACATCTCCAACTTTAGTGTTGTTAAGTTCTTTTGCTTTTTCTTCAGCTTCGATTGCTCTTTCAAGTGCTCTTGCAGAAACTAAACCTTGAGATTTTTCTTCATCAAACTTTACAAGAACAACATCAATCTTATCACCTTTTTTAAGTTCTTTTGAAACATCATTCTTTGGTAAGAAGAATCTTACTCCATTAGATGTTGTAACATAACCTTTATCAAGCACTCTTGCTACAACTACTGTAAATGATTTACCAGCATTTTCACTTACAAACTTAGTTGCGGCATTCTTTTTTGCAACATCAAGTCTTGATAATAAAATTTGATTTGTTTCATCTTGAGATACTTTTGTAACAACAGCTTCAATTTCATCTCCAACTTTAACATAATCACTAAATTTCTTACCATTAGTATCAACATCATAGTGATCTAGGTGAATGATACCTTCTGTACATGCACCATCAATTGAAACTGCACATGTTTTATCATCAATAATTGAGACAACAACACCTTTAACTAAATCTCCTACTTTATAATCTGTAATTGATTCATTTAATAATTCTTCAAAACTTTTTTCTTGTTCCATATTATTCATCCTCTTTTCAATAATTTCAATTATTTTATTACATACTTCATCAATAGTCATTGAAGTCGTATCAACTAAAATTGCATCATCAGCCATTTTAAGTGGAGATATTTCTCGATGAGAATCCATATAATCTCTTTCTTCAATCGATTTTTTTATATCTTCTAAAGATACATCAGAACCACTTTCTTTTAATTCTTTATATCTTCTTAATGCTCTACATTCAACGGATGCTGTTAAAAATATTTTAACATCTGCATTAGGAAGTACAACAGTACCTATATCTCTTCCATCCATTAAAACATTTCCGTTAGATGCTGAAATTCTTTGAAATTCAACCATTTTTTCTCTAACCGCTTTAATTTTAGAAACTCTAGATACATTACTTGAAACTTCTTCACTTCTTATTTCTTTAGAAACATCTTTATCATTAAGATAAGTATGTTTTTTGCTATTAATTATTTTAATATTTGCTAAAAATCCATATTCATTTTCATCATCTAAATCAATACCTTTTTGTAAAGCCTCTAAACAAACAGCTCTATACATAGCACCAGTATCAAGATGACTAAACTTTAATTTATCAGCCACAATACTAGATATAGATGACTTACCGCTTCCAGCTGGTCCATCTATAGCAACTTGAAAATTATTCATATTTACACCAAACCTTATCTTATTAAATTTTAGCATAAAAAGGGATTAATATCAATTAAAATTAAATATCCAGGAAAAAGTCAAAAATTTATTGTTTCATAAAAAATATAATAATATTTAAATTACAAAAAAGAAGAAATAAAAAAGGTACTAACATTATTACATTGCTAAGTTAAGCTATAGTAAATATTTTTAGTACCATTTTATTTATTTTACATTACTTGTTTATCCATATTAATTAATAACATAATCATAAACATATCCATATGGATAACCATTTCTATTTACAATTTTTACAACATAATCATCTGACATGGTTAATTCATATCTATCGTAACCTTTTAAATATATTACATCACCATCTATTTTTACCATATCTTTGTTCATATGAGTATAAAGTTCTACAACATCTTCATATTTAACCATATCTGACCTATAGTAAAAGTTCCATCTACAATCCTCATCATAGATAGGTGTTGATGCATGTCCACCAATAAAGTCAATAAAATCACCAAGTATAAGGCTATAATCACTATCAATATGAGCATCATCACCCATTGTACTTAATGTCACATCCTCATCTGAAATGCTAAATTTAAAAGCTACTTCATCTTTTACTAAATACCCGTATATATATTCATATTTATCTTCAAAAACAAGTTTAGAATTATAATATTCTGATGTTTTTATATGTTCTTCATAAAATTCATATGGATCTTTCATATAATACATATGTAGAACTTCAATAGGAGATGAACTTACATTATTTACTTCTTTAACCTTGGTTTTACCAAGTGATAATCTTACATCGTTATATGTTGATTTTACATATACTTCTCTTTTCTTATCATAGAAAACAAGAACTAAAGTTATCGCAAGTATTGCGCCTATAAGAATTGATGTTATAGATAATATAATCTTTTTCATACTATCACCTACTTCTTAGATGATATTACAAGTAGATGTCCATCTGTAATATTTCCTATTTTATCTTTAAATATAATTGATCTTTCAGTGTATCCCCAACCTTCATTTACGATGTATGCTTCTTTTGTTCCACCAAGTGATTTTAACGTGTTATTTTTATAATAATTAATAGTATAACTAATAGTTGTATATCCACAAACTACCATTGCATGATCTGTTACTGCATATAGTTCAGGGACATTATTCGACAATGATTTATTCAACTTTTTCTTAATATGGTACCATTCAGTATTTCCATATCTTCCAGCGCCCGATAAATCATATCCTAAAGTTAATAAATTATTCATTTTTGTACTATCGGTACCCTTAGTTCTTGTTGTATAATTTTTATCTAATGCTTGTGTCAATATATCACAGTAAAATTCTCTTTCCTTTTGATATCTTGCATCATACTGTGCATATTCTAAATCAATATAGCGATTATTATCATGTGCATTATAAAATGAGACTGTGCTAAGAGTAGCTACAACTGCACAAGTGCCTTTAACTTGCTTACCTGTTTCAGTATAATGCGAATTATAATAGTCATTCAATTTGTCTTGATCAAAATTCTTACAACTATCAATCAAAAACTTATTACTTTCATTAATAGTTATACTTTTAATATTGTAGTTTGAATAATATTCACTTTTTATATATTTACCTATTGTATTAGTAGTGTATCTTACCACATCATCAGAACTACCACATTTATAAGATTCTATTTTTTTTACATCTACTCCTAAAAAAACAAAAATTGTTAAAAACCCCGTTAACATAAACAAAACATATTTTTTCATTTAAATCCTCTTATCCAGTAAAACTAAGACATTTTTTTAAAAAAGTCTTGTTTCTAACTAAGTTTAGTATATCACTCTGAATAACAATTGTCAACAAGCGCTTTCATCGCTTTAAAGGTTCTTGTTTAATTAAATAAATCAACCTAATTTCAGTGTGTTTATACAAATTTTTTTTGTTCATAAAAAAAATAAAAAAGATGTGATTTTTTAATTTGAATCGTTATCACACCTTTTAATCAAAATATTATTTTATACCATAAAGAACTTTTATCTCATGGATAGTAAGTGGTCTATATGAACCTTCTACAAGTCCATCTAGAGTAATACCTGCAAATACTTCACGTTTTAAGTGTTTTACTTCATATCCTACTACTTCAAACATTTTTCTTATTTGTCTATTTCTACCTTCACTAATAGTAATGCGAACAAGTGAAGAATTATTTCCTTTATCAACAGATATTAATTCAACTTTTGCAGGTTTAGTCTTAATCCCTTCAATTAAAACTCCTCTTGTAAGTTTTTCAAGGGATGGATAATTAAAAATACCTTTAATTCTTGCGACATATGTTTTTGAAACAAAATTATCTGATTTTAAAAGTCTATTAGCTAGTTCTCCATCATTTGTTAAAAGTAAAAGACCTGACGTATCATAGTCTAATCTTCCTACATGATATATACGTTGTTTCTTTAAATCTTCGGGTAAGATTAAGTCCATTATAGTTTTACGACCTCTATCATCAGAAACTGCAGTAAGATATCCAACTGGTTTATATAATGCATAATATACTTTTTCTTCTTTTAATATTAATTTATTATCAACATAAACTTGATCTTTTTTACAAACCTTAGTACCTAGTTCCCTCACTACTTCATCATTAACTCTTACTCTTCCTGAAAGAATTAATTCTTCGCATTTTCTTCTAGATGCAACACCACATTCAGCCATATATTTTTGAAGGCGCTCAGGAGCATTAGGATCTACAACCTTATTTTGTGTAGTCCTTGGCATTACTTCTTTTTGCATAATGTTTTTATTGTTATTATTTTTTTTATTTCTAAATCTATTATGATATCTTCTATCTTCTGCCATATTTTTTCACCATTATGATTCTATCATATTTTAATTTTTAATAAAAGTAAAAAAAATGGAATATTACTTGTGATAATATTCCACTTAATTTTATAATTTTTTAAATAATGGTACAGAAACGATTAAATCTTGTTTTTGTTTAACTTCTAGAACAACATACGCATTATTTTTAATTGCTAAATCTTTAAACTTTTTAACATTAAGAACACCTTCACCAAGTGCTAAATGACATTTTTTTCTATCTTTTGCGTCATGAATATGGAATTCATCAAACTCTAAATTAATATCTTTAAGTAAATTCCATACTATATCATTTGATAGATGATCATGACCTATATCATAACAAAATCTAAATTTATTCTTTAATAAATCATGATAAGTTCTAGTTGTATAAGCTGGTATATTGTCTGTATTTTCAATAACCATATTTATATTATGCTTTTTGCATATTAAAGAAGCTTTGTTAAAATTATCAACTAATCTCTTAATATACTCATCATATTCTTTTTCATATATATAATTTTTAACACCTGAAATTGTTACAACTGGCCCTGGAATCAAATGCATATTGATTTGATGAATGTAGCCCTCACCAAGACTTGCATAACGTTCAAGATGTAAAAGATATGCATCTACTACTTCTTGATATGAACCCATATCGGCTTCATCATAGAAATGAAGGGTAGCCTCTAAATCATATTTTTTTAGAAGTTCTGCTATATTTCCCTCTTCCATTTCCTTACGACAATAACCAAAATTTAGGTTCAATTCAACGAAATCTAATCCCAATTCTTTAGCTAATTTTAAATTATCTTCAATTGTATCAAATTCATATAATTGAGGCATACCAATTTTTATCATATTTAATCCCTACTTTGTAATCATTCTTGCTTTAAATACATTTTCAATCTTAGCTAATTTTAAAGCAATTTCTTCATCTTTCTTATCTACATCAAGAATTGTATAAGCATAATCCCCGCGGCTCTTGTTAACCATATTAGAAATATTAATATTGTTTTCTCCAAGAATTGTTGTGAATTGTGCTACCATGTTAGGTACATTCTTGTGGCAAATTGTAATACGAGCGTTATCAGCACATACTCCAGCATCTACTGCAGGATAGTTTACTGAATTTTTAATATTACCATTTTCAATGTAATCCATAACTTGAAGTGCAGCCATCTTAGCACAGTTATCTTCAGCTTCTTCAGTTGAAGCTCCTAAATGTGGAAGAGCAATTACTCCTTCATGTCCTGATACTACTTCATTCGCAAAATCAGTTACATATTTCTTAATCTTCTTATTTTGAAGTGCTTCAAGCACATCTTGTTCATTTGCAAGTAAATCACGAGCAAAGTTAAGAATTACTACACCATCTTTCATCATTGCGATAGTGTTTTTATTAATCATTGCTTTTGTTGAATCAAGTAAAGGTACATGAATTGTAATATAATCGCAAGTCTTATAAATTTCTTCATTAGTCTTTACAATCTTAACTCTAGAATCAAGATTTAAGGCATTTTGAACTGATAAGTAAGGATCACATCCTACTACTTCCATTCCAAGTGCTACTAGTGAATTAGCAATTTTAACACCAATTGCTCCTAAACCAATAACTCCAAGTTTTTTACCTAAAATTTCAGTTCCAGCAAATGCTTTTTTAGCTTTTTCACGAGTTTTAGCAATTGCTTGATCATCTTTATTAGCATTAACCCAGTTGATTCCACCTACGATATCACGTGCCGCAAGTAATAATCCAGCTATTACTAATTCTTTAACAGCATTAGCATTAGCTCCTGGTGTATTAAATACTACAATACCATTTAATGCAGCTTTATCAAGAGGAATATTATTAACTCCAGCTCCTGCTCTTGCGATTGCTAAAAGTTTATCACCGAATTCCATATCTTTCATTTCTTGTGAACGTACAAGAACTGCATCCGCATCATTAAAATCATCTGTTAATTTATAATCATCTGTAAGAACATCTAGTCCTACTTTTGATATAGCGTTTAAACAATTAATTTTTGTCATATTTATCTTCCTTTAATTACTTTAAATTTTCTTCTTCAAATTTCTTCATGAACGCAACTAGTGCTTCAACACCAGCCTTAGGCATAGCATTATAAATAGATGCTCTCATACCACCAACTGTTCTATGTCCCTTTAAGTTTTCAAGACCAGCAGCTTTACTTTCTTTAACAAACTTATCTTCAAGTGCTGCTTTCTTTTCAGGATCAGTGATAACAGCAGGGTTTACAATGAATGGCACATTCATAAGTGAACGTGAGTTCTTTTCAACAGTTCCTACAAATAATTTAGAATTATCTAGATAATCATATAGAACTTTTGCTTTCTCAATATTTCTTTGTTTAGCTCCTTCAAGACCACCATTCTTTAATAAGTACTTGAATACTAAACCACAAATATAAATACACCAGCAGTTTGGGGTATTATATAAGGAATCATTGTCTGCTTGAGTTTTATACTTAAGCATTGTTGGTGTTCCTGGAAGTGTGTCTTCTGTGATTAAATCTTCTCTAATAATCGCAACTACCATTCCGGCAGGTCCTACATTCTTTTGTACTCCCGCAAAAATTAGACCATATTTTGTAACATCAACTGGCTCTGATAAGAACATTGATGATTGGTCAGCTACTAAGACTTTACCTTTAGTATTAGGTAATTCTTTAAACTTAGTACCATAAATAGTATTATTCTCACATATGTAGACATAATCTGCATCTTCTCTAATAGGAAGATCTGAACAATCAGGAATATATGAGAATGTCTTATCTGCTGAAGACGCAACTTGTTTTGCATCACCATAGATTAAAGCTTCTTGATAAGCTTTCTTAGCCCATTGACCTGTAATGATATAATCTGCTTTCTTATTTTTCATTAAGTTCATTGGAACCATCGCAAATTGTTGGCTTCCTCCACCTTGAAGGAATAATACTTTATAATTTGAAGGAATATTCATTAACTCTCTTAAATCAGCCTCAGCATCCTTAATGATCTTATCGAACATTTTAGATCTATGGCTCATTTCCATAACGGACATTCCGCATCCTTTGTAATCTAATAAATCTTCTTGTGCCTCTTTTAAAACTTCTTCAGGTAATACGGCTGGACCTGCACTAAAATTATAAACTCTTGTCATAATTAAAACTCCTACTTTCAAAAAATATGCTCTTGTTTTATACCTTTTTATGATGCTTGTCAACAAATTCAAAGAAGATAATTTATTTTGTAATTTTGGTAAAATCAAAGCCTTTTTTGTGTACGCACTCAGCGTACATATGTTTATTTGTGAAAGATATATACTTTTCTCGTGAACACGTGTTAACTTGTGGTATACAATTAATAAGCAAAAAAAGAATGATTAAAATTTACTATTTAATACATTAATTTGTATCAAATTTTTCAATCAATCATTCTTTTTGTATATTACATATTTTTTATTGCTTCTACAATAATATTAATTGCATCAGCATAATTCATTTCAGTCTTTTCAAGAGTATCTCTTACTACAAGTTCAACAATTCCCTCTGAAGCCTTCTTACCAACAATGATATCATATGGAAGTCCTATTAATTCCCAGTCTTTTAATTTCATTCCAAGACCAGCTTTACGATCATCTAAAACAACTTCTACTTTTTGTTGTAATAATTCATTATAAATCTTTAAAGAAAGTTCTTGTTGAACTTCATCTTCAAATTTAACAGGCACAACAGCTGCGTGATATGGCGCAACATTTAATGGCCACTTTATACCAGCCTCATCATGATATTGTTCAACAATAGATTGAAGTGTTCTTGTAACTCCAATACCATAACATCCCATTACCATTGGTTTGTTCTTTCCATCTTCATCAACATAATTACACTTCATTGCTTCTGAATATTTAGTTTGAAGTTTAAATATTTGACCAACTTCAATTCCACGAGCTTGTTTTAATGGAAGTCCCTTAATTGGATCTAAACATCCTTCAGTAACTAATCTTAAGTCACATACTTTTCCTTTGAAATCTCTTCCATACTTAACATTAATTAAGTGATAATCTTTCTCGTTTGCACCAACTAAGAATCCATTCATAACGCTTAACTCTTCATCAACATAAATGTCAAATTTAGAATCTAATCCAACTGGCCCTATAAATCCTCTTACAAGTCCTAGTGAATCTATTTCTTCATCTGTCGCAAGTTTTAAGTAGTTTTCATTTGAATTTGATTCATTTACAAGTTTAATAATATTTACATCTTTATCAGCACGAACCATCGCAATAATATATTTTTCATTCATGAAATCATGATATACCATTGTTTTAGATAAATTTCTCTTGTCTTCATTTAAATATGATACAAGTTCATCAATAGTTCCATGTTTAGGTGTTGAAATCTTTTCAACACTACCCTCATCATGTCCCTTATACATATCAAGTTTTGATGTAGCTTTTTCTTGGTCAGCTGCATATCCTGATTCTTCATTATATATAATAGTAGATTCTCCTACTTCTGATAATGCCATAAATTGATGTGATCCATTACCACCAATATTTCCTGTATCAGCTAATACTGGTTGGAAATTCAAATGAAGTCTTGTGAAAATATTAGAATAAGTATCATACATTAATTGATAATTCTTTTCTAATCCAGCTTCATCTTTATCAAAAGAATAAGCATCTTTCATAATAAATTCACGAGAACGCATTAATCCGAATCTAGGACGGAATTCATCACGATATTTAGTTTGAATTTGATATAAAATAATAGGAAGTTGTTTTGAAGATTTTACTGTTTGTCTTACTATATCAGTAAATACTTCTTCATGTGTTGGTCCTAGACAGAATTCACGTTCATGTCTGTCTTTAAATCTCATAAGTTCTGGACCATACTTAGACCATCTTCCTGATTCAACCCATAATTCTTTTGGTTGAATTGCAGAACATAAGATTTCTTGAGAACCAGATTTATCCATTTCTTCCTTAATAATAGCTTCTATTTTCTTTAAAGTACGAAGACCAAGTGGCATATAGTTATAAATTCCTGATACCATATTTTTTAACATACCACTACGTAGAAGTAAAATATGTGAATCAATCTTAGCTTCATTTGGTGCTTCTCTTAGTGTGTTTATTAACATTTGACTAGCTTTCATAATTATAATCTCCATTTATTTAAATTCTTTAAAAGTATATCACAATTAAAATTAATTGTATAGTTTTATTATTAATATATCAATAGGTACATATCATTTAAATTATTTATTTTTTTGTTTTTCTTATTTTTTATTAATAAATCACATGCAGCTTTAAATTTAAAACAAAATATCAAAATAAGTCTTTATTTTGTGGTTTCATTTAGAAAATGCAACTATTTCGACAAAATTTCATTTAGAAAATGCAACTATTTCGGCAAAATTTCATTTAGAAAATGCAACTATTCCATTGATGTTTCATTTAGAAAATGATATATTTTAATTAAGAAGAACAAAGATTAAAAGGAGGTACTTATTATGGAATTTAGACGAAAAATATATAAACAAATGAAAGATTGGAAAGACGAAAAGAATAAAAACTCCGCTCTTTTAATTGAAGGTGCTAGACGTGTAGGTAAAACTACTATTGTAAAAGAATTTGCCAAAAATGAATACAACGACTTTATTTATATAGATTTCACTTACACATCTCCTGACATTAAAAATTTATTTAAAAAAATCAATCCTTCAAACTCTTTATCAATGAATCAATTCTTTTCTGATTTATTTTTATTTTTTGGTAAAACATTAAAAAAAGGTGATTTAATAATATTTGATGAAGTTCAACATTTTCCAATTGCAAGACAAGCAATAAAAGCCTTAGTTTATGATGGACGTTTTGATTACATAGAAACTGGTTCGCTAATTTCTACTAGAGAAAACACAATCGATATTCAAATTCCTTCTGAAGAAAGACGTATAGAGATGCATCCAATGGATTTTGAAGAATTTTGTGATGCTTTCGGATGGGGCGATAAATGTAAATTATTACGTGAAATTTATAACAATCACCAAACAATTAGTGAAACCGTTCATAATCAACTAATGAATGACTTTAGACTATATTTAGCGTTAGGTGGAATGCCAAAGGTTATTTCTTTGTATCAAGAAACCAATTCATTTATGCGTTGCGAAAAAGAAAAGAAAGATATATTAAAACTTTATGAAGATGATTTAAGAAAACATGATAATAAATCTAAAACTCACACATTAAACATTTATAATTCAATGTTACCATCTCTTAAGTCATGGTCTAAAAGAATTAAAACTAACATAAGAAATTCTTCCATGCTAGAATCATATCAAAGATCATTAAAAGATCTTGAAGATTCCAAAATAGTAAATTCAGTATATAGAACGCAAGATTTAAGTTTTGGTTCATTTATGAAAGAAGAAAACAATTTCAAATTATATCCATTAGATGTAGGATTAATGTTAAGTTCTCTCATTGGCGATGCTAACGAAGATTGTGAAAAAACTTACATTAAAATTAGAAGTGGAAATCTTGATGGCGCAAATTTCGGCGCATTATACGAATCACTTGTAATTCAAAGTTTGGTTGCTAACAACAGAAATGCATTTTATCACACTTTTGAATACAACGAAAAAAGATATGAAATTGATTTTGTAGTATTCATTCAAGGGAAAATGAATGCTATAGAAGTTAAATCAACAAAACGTTTTACTGCTTCTTCTTTATTAACATTGAAACTAAAATATCCACAAATCAAATTCAATAAAATCATTATTTCACCAAAGCCATTAAACTATGATGATGGAATAACTTACTTACCAATTTATATGTCATTCGTACTTTAGTATGCAAAATGAACTATTTTTAAAATCATATAGTTTTAAAGATAAAAATAATTTATAATATACTTAAAATGGAGGACTAAAAATGGAATATCAGACAATCACTTCAACAGATGGTGAAACACTATATCTTAAAATATACAATATAGAAAATCCTAAAGGTTGTGTTCAAATTGTTCATGGTATGCAAGAACACCAAACAAGATATGAAAATTTTGCTAAATTTTTAAATGCTAATGGTTATGCTTGTGTAACATCAGATTTAAGAGGACACGGAGAAAATGCTAAGGAATTAGGATTTTTTAAGGAGACTAAAGGTTATGAAGCCTTAATTTCAGATCAAGTAGAGATATCTAAATATATTAAAAAAGAATTAAAAATAGATAATCTAATAATATATGGACATTCAATGGGTTCAATCATTACAAGAAATGTAATCTTTAAGAATTCAGAATTATATAGTAAAGTTGTTCTTTCAGGATTCCCTAACTATAACAAATTAGCATTTATGGCAATCTTCTTTTCAAATTGTGCTAAAACATTTAAAGGTAAACATAAATATTCTAAATTCTTACATAATATTACTCTAGGTCCTTTCGAGAAAGCATCTAAAGATGGTGATAAACTATCTTGGTTAACTTTATCAAAAGAAAATGTAGAAAATTATAAAAAAGATAAATTATGTGGTGTTGAATTTACAAATTCCGCATACAACGACCTACATCATCTTCTACATAAAATCGGAAGAAAGAATAAATATAAAGACATGGTAACGCCTACTCCAATTCTTCTTTTATATGGTTCAGATGATCCAGTTGTAGGAGGTATAAAAGGGGTTAAATTATCTAAAAAATTATTAAATAAACAAGGATTTAATGATTTAAAAGAAATAGAATATAAAAACTTAAGACATGAATTATTGAATGAGGATATTAAAGAAGATATCTATAATGATTTCTTAAACTTTATTAATATGTAATAATCTAGCCGTTTTGGCTAGATTTTTCATTTATTTTCTAGCATTTAAGAAAAAAATATTGTATAATTCTTTAGTATAAAAAACTAATTTTATAAACTAAATACAATAGGAGGATAATAATGACTAGTGCAAGAATCAAAGGTAAAGACGAAATTGGTTTTTACGCTTTAGGTGGTCTTGGTAAGGTTGGTATGAACTGTTATGTTTTTGACATTCATGACCAATTATTCATAGTTGATGCCGGAATCCTTTTCCCAGATGAGCATTTGCTAGGTGTTGATTATGTTATTCCAGATTTCACATATTTAAGAAACAATCAAGAAAAAATAGTAGGACTTTTTATAACTCACGGACATGAAGATCACATTGGTGGTATTCCGTTTTTGTTAATGCAAGTAAAAATACCAAAGATATATGCGGCTGGTGTCGCAATAGATTTAATTTTAAACAAGCTTTCAGAATATAAGGATATAAAAATACCTGAAATTGTCACATACAATGAGAATAGTATTTTTAAATTCATTAACTGTGCTGTATCAACAATAAGATTAAATCACTCTATCCCTGATTCTTATGGTTTTGTGTTTCATACAAAATATGGAAATATATTCCATACAGGAGACTTCAAATTCGACTTCACTCCAATTGGACCAGGTGTAGAATTTGAAAAACTTGCAAAATTAGGTGAACAAGGATGCTTATGCATGCTTGCGGACTCTACTAATGCGACTGTCGATGGGTTTACAAAATCAGAAAAAGTTGTTGAACAATCTTTAAGAGATTTATTCTCTCATATAGATTCACGTATTATAGTTGCGACCTTCGCATCTAATATGTATCGTGTTCAACAAATAATTAAAATATCAGAGGAAAATGGTAGAAAGGTTTGTGTATTCGGAAGATCAATGGAAAAGACAATTGAAGTTGGTATGAAGATTGGACACATTAAAGCTAAACCAGAAACTATCATAGATTCACAATCTATCAATGGGCTTAAGCCAAATGAGGTAACATTACTTGTTACAGGATCTCAAGGTGAACCTCTTGCGGCATTATCAAGAATTGCTAATGGTTCTCATAGATCAATTAAATTAATACCTGGTGATACTGTTATATTCTCTTCTTCTCCTATTCCTGGAAACCAAGAAGGTGTAAATAAAACAATTAATCAATTATTTAAGAATGGATGTAATGTTATAACAAACTCTCCACTTAATGATACTCATGCTTCAGGACATGCAAGCCAAGGCGATTTAAAGCTTATGCAATCCCTTGTAAAGCCAAAATATTTTGTACCTGTCCATGGTGAATACCGTATGCAAAAAGTTCATACTGAACTTGCTATAGAATGCGGAGTTAAACCTGAAAACAACATTATTCTTGAATGTGGTGACGTATTATGTTTCAAAAATGATTCATATAGAGTTGCTTATCAAAAAGTTCAAGCTGGTGAAGTATACATTGATGGAACAAGAATTGGAGATATAGATAATAGTTTAATTCAAGAAAGACGTACTCTTTCAGAAGATGGTTTATTCTCTATAATATTTACATTAAATGAAAAAACACTTGAACTTCTTGTAGAACCTCAAGTTGTATCTCGTGGTTTTATATACATGAAAGATAGTGAGGCTCTTACAAAATCATTTATTGAATTTGTTAAAAATGATTTAATTCAAAGAATTAAAAAAGGCGCAAAAATTACGCCTCAATTAAAGAATGATATTGCAATAGATCTACAAAATTTCATAAAATCTAAAACCGATAGAAAGCCTATAGTAATACCAGTATTTATGACTGTAAAATATTAAAAAATGCACTTACATTTGTAAGTGCTTTTTATTTGTTTAATTCTTCTCTAAATTTTTTAAATACTAAA
>CAVCDW010000032.1:0-2288 GCA_963601055.1 Elusimicrobiaceae bacterium | reverse complement strand
ATGAACTTAAAAAGTTATCAAGACTAAAATATTATGTAATTAAATATAATAGTGAAACTAAATCACTTGATAAAAAAATAATTTATAAAACTTTTAAAACTGTATCAAAAATTGTTTTAATTGATACTGTAATTTCATATCAACTTCATAAAACGCCAAATTTTAAACCATATTTTAGTTTATATGTACCAACGCTTTTTATTGATTATTGTAAATATCTATATAAAGATACTTTCCTAGCAGATATAGATTCACTTACTCTTGATGATACGAGAAAGTTAAGTGATGATATCTATAATATTTTCTCAACACAAAATAAAGCTTATAAAATGGAAGATTATAGACAAATAAAGAAATTTTATAATATTACAAAAAAATCTTCATATAAAGATAGAATAAAAGCACTAGATGATTACACTAGAGATAAAGAATATAAGCCATCATTTTACTTATGGCTTGCGGTGATGTATGATATTACACCATTTATACATTACATGGGAAAATCAATGCTTGAAACTCCAAAGTTTATTAAAGAAAAGATATTCTTTATCTATCCTGATAAAAATTCTAAAGAGGACATGGAGGACAAATAATGAACTTGTGGCATGATATAGATGATTCAAGAATTAAACCAGAAGATTTTATGGCTTGTATTGAAATTTCAAAAGGCAGTAAAAACAAATATGAACTTGATAAAGAAACTGGTGCATTAAAATTAGATAGAATTTTATATACATCAACTCATTATCCTGCAAACTATGGATTTATTCCACGCACATATGAAGATGATGGTGATCCACTAGATGTCTTAGTTTTATGTTCAGAAGATATAATTCCAGGAGCTTTAGTAGAATGTAAACCTATTGGTGTTCTTGTGATGAGTGATGATAAGGGAATTGATTCTAAAATTATAGCAGTTCCAATGTATGATCCTAACTATAACACTTATAATGATATAGTAGATCTTCCTAAACATATTTTTGATGAAATCAAACACTTCTTTACATATTATAAAACTCTAGAAGGTAAAAGTGTTAAAGTAGAAAATATTGATAATAAAGATAAAGCAATAGAGGTTATTTTAAGAAGTAAAAAACTTTATAAGCAAAAGTTTTTAAAATAATTGAAAAAAAAGAAATATAAAGTATAATAATTAATTGAAAAATGGAGTGATAAAAATGGCTTTAACAGCTGGAATAGTAGGTCTTCCTAACGTTGGAAAATCTACACTATTTAATGCGATAACAAAGGCAGGAGCTCTTGCGGCTAACTATCCTTTCGCAACAATTGAACCTAATGTAGGTGTAGTAGAAGTACCTGATGAAAGACTTCTTAAATTAAATGAAATGTATAAACCTAAATCTTTAGTACATGCAATATGTGAATTCACTGATATTGCAGGACTTGTAAAAGGAGCTTCTAAAGGTGAAGGTCTTGGAAACCAATTCTTAGGAAACATTAGACAAGTAGACGCAATAGTTGAGGTTGTTCGTTGTTTTGATGATGACAACATAACTCACGTTGAGGGTTCAGTAGATCCTGTACGTGATGTTGAAACTATAGGTATTGAACTTGCGCTAGCTGACTTAGAAGTTGTTCAAAATAGAATTTTAAAGATTGCAAAAAAAGCACAATCTAAGATGGATAATGCAGAAGTTGAATTTGCGATTTTAAAGCGTATCGAAGAAGCTTTAATGAGAAATGAACCTGTGAGATCAGTTGATCTTAATAAAGAAGAATTAGAAATAATTAAAAATTATGGATTCTTAACAGGAAAGAAAATAATGTATGTCGCAAATATGTCGGAAGCTGAAATAGGACATCCTGAAGAATGTAAGTACTATAATGAACTTAAAGCATATGCAGATAAAGAGGGTTCATTAGTTGTTCCTATTTCTGCAGAGATTGAAGCAGAAATATCTGAACTATCAGATGAAGAAAAACCAATGTATCTTGAAGAACTTGGTATTCCTGAAGCGGGACTTAATCGCTTGGTAAGAGCTACATATGATCTTTTAGGACTAGCTACATATTTTACTGCAGGTGAAAAAGAAGTAAAAGCTTGGACATTTAAAAAAGGAATGACAGCACCAGAATGTGCAGGTATCATTCATAGTGATTTCCAAAGAGGATTTATTAGAGCTGAAACTGTATCATATGATGATCTTGTTGCCCAAGGTTCTTATGTAAAGTGTAGAGAAGCAGGTAAAATAAGACAAGAAGGAAAAGATTATGTCGTAGCAGATGGCGATATAATGTTATTTAAATTTAATGTTTAATAATAATTG
>CAVCDW010000031.1:0-3707 GCA_963601055.1 Elusimicrobiaceae bacterium | reverse complement strand
AAAGGAAAAAATATGAAAAAAATAATTATTATATTAACAACACTGCTTATTTTATCTTTCTTTTTGATCTTAGGAATAACTATAAATAAAGATAAAACATATATTGAACATTCATATTCATTAAGATGTAATTATAATTATTTGTATGATGAAGATATTAAAATGAAAATTTATTTGTATTCAAATAAAAAGAATCCTCTTTTTATTGATAGTAAAAGAAATACATATTATCTTACGAACTATGCTGAAGATTTTAATATGGAAGTTGAATTTAGTAAAATAAATGTAGTAAAGGATGATGAATATTATAGATTTGAACTTGAAACTAAAATCCCAAATGTCACAAAACTTTATATTGAAGACTTATATTTGTTATGTTCTAATGAATATTATATCGATAAGTTTGATATAGGATCTTTAGATGTTATGGAAGATCAATATTTAAGTGATATTTCATATAAAAGTATAGAACTATCAAATGAAGATAATTATCTAGATGAGGTTAAAATTACTTTAGATGGTAGTGTTGCAGTAGAAAAAATTATTGCATGTGAGTCATTTAATTTAATTTATAAATTACTTGATGATGGTATAAGATTAGATATTGAATCAGATAATTTAACTTATGAAATGTTTGTTGTAGTAGTCCTTACAACAGGAACTATAAAAATAAAAAACATTGTAGTAAATAACAATGAATTTAATTTTAATAAAAATACTTATTTTTTAAGTTTAGCAGTAAGGAGTAATTTGTCTGTATGATAGAATTTATTAATGTTACAAAAGCTTTTAAAAAAGATATCATATTAAAAGATTTATCATTTAAGGTAGAGAATAATGATTTCTTTATTATTGAAGGTTCTAACGGATCGGGAAAAACCACAATAATTAATTTAATTTTAAATCTATATACGTTAGGTAAAAAAGATAGTGGTGAAATAATAAATGATTTTGATGAAATTTCATATCTTCCTGATAAGTTTGTTTTCCCATCACTTGTGAAATCATATGATTTTTTGTATGAGTACTTTAATGGCGACGTGAATAAAAAGACGATTGATTATTATATATCAAGGTATAAATTACAAAATAAATTCATTTGTAATTTATCAAAAGGAAATGGTATCAAAATTGGTTTGATAAAAGCTTTAGCTGAAGATAAAGATTTATACATTTTTGATGAACCATTAAATGGATTGGATGATGAATCTAAGAATTTCTTTAAAGAGGATCTTATAAAATTAAATCAGAATAATAAAACGATAATAATTATTACACATGATGTCACTTTCTTTGAAGACTCTGCAACTAATATACTAAAACTAGGAGAGAAGAATAATGAATAATATAAAAAAACTATATTTAAATTATACTTTTAATCGCGCAAACATAATAATTATATTACTATCACTTATGATAGTAGGAGTAATACTTAATCTATATGATTTTAGTATTCCAGAGATAGATTATAGTATGGATCAGATATTTTATCATAATGATTATTTGATATTTGCGCTTCAATATGCCATGCCTGTAGCCATAGTTGTTTTAATTACAATAATAATTATTGATAATATATCTAATTCTAAAAGGTTTGATATATTGTTTACAACAAAAGTAAGTTCTAAAAAAATACTTAAGATAAAAATAATGGTGTATTTAGGCCTAGCATTTTATTATATTTCGGCTCTATATATAATGATTATGCTTGTAGGACTTTCAAGATTTACATACTTTAGATTTAATTATAAATTATTTCAATTATACATAATGATGGTACTTATATCTTTTGAAGCGGTATTGATGTCGCTACTTTTTATAAGAGTGTCAGGACTTGCGTATTCTGCAATTCTTGTATTTATAATATATTTTATGTCTAGAATATTCTTTGATATGAATAAAATTCTTGGAAGCATTTTATTTTTGAATCCGGATATAAATGGTAAGATAGCACCAATAAGTATAGCAGGTTCAATATTGGTTGTAGTAGCATATGCAGAAATATTAATTCGTATGTATGGTAAGAAAGAATTAAAATTAGATAGATAATAAAAGGAATTTAATAATAAAATTAAATTTGTAATAAAAAAGTAAGAAAAAATTAAATTTATTATTGACGTCTAAAGTTTAATGTTATATAATATTCGAGGTTAATTAAATAAATGGAAAGAAGAAACGCCCGTTTCTCGCCTGATTGACTATTAGTTGGTAGGCAAAAAGCTAAAACAATATGAATTTTAAAGGGGCGTTACTGCGTCCCTTATTTTTTTGCTGATAAACTAATATGGAGGTGTAACTTATTAACAACAATAGAAGAACCAATGATGACGCAATCATCAATGAAATGATTAAATGTCCAAAACTTTTAGTAATCACTAATGAAGGTGAAAAACTAGGAGTGTTATCAAGAAAAGAAGCTTTAATTAAAGCAGATGAAATGGGATTAGATTTAGTTCTAGTTTCACCAGATGCTCAAACTCCAGTCGCAAAGATTATGGATTATTCAAAATACCGTTTTGAACAACAAAAGAAGCTTAAGGAAATGAAGAAAAATCAAAAAGTAATAGTAGTCCAAGAAATTAGACTATCGCCAACTATTGAAAAACATGATTTTGAAACAAAAGCCAATAATGCTCGTAAGATGATTCAAAAAGGAAATAAGGTAAAAGTTTCTCTACGTTTCTTTGGACGTATGATTGCACATCAAGAATTAGGGCAAGATGTTATTAAGAGATTCGTTGATAGCCTAGCAGATTGTGCTCAAATTGAGTCACCAATTAAGCTAGACGGTAGATCACTATTTACTGTGTTAGTACCAAAAAGTGATAAATAATAAGAAGGAGTGTAAATAAAATGCCAAAACAAAAGACACATAGTGGATTAAAAAAGAGAATTAAAATCACAGGAACTGGAAAGATTAAAAGAGGACATGCTTATACAGGTCATTTAAAGACTAATAAGACTCATAAAGAAAACAAGAATCTTTCTAAACAAGGTTTAGTACACAAGACTGATGAGAAGAGAATTAAATCTCTAATCAGCAACATGAGATAATTATAGGAGGTAAGAAAGATGCCAAGAGTTAAAGGTGGATATACAACAAGAAGAAGACGTAAGGCTGTCTTAAAATTAGCTAAAGGATATTATGGATCAAAGCATACTTTATATAGAACTGCACATGAACAAGTAATGCGTTCTCTACAATATGCTTTCAGAGATAGAAAACAAAGAAAGAGAGAATTCCGTAAGTTATGGATTCAAAGAATTAATGCTGCTTGCCAATTAAATGGAACTAAGTATTCATTATTCATTGCAGGACTTGCAAACGCTGGAATTCAAATCAACAGAAAGATGTTAGCTGAAATGGCTGTTAATGATGCAGAAGGATTTACTGCATTAGTTAATACTGCATTAGCTGCACCTAAGAAAGAAAAGAATGCTGAAAATGTAGTAGTATTAAAGAAAGCTTCTAAGGCTGAAAAACAAGCTCAAGCTGCACAAACTGTTACAACTGCTGCTCCAGCTGAAGATCTTTCAAATAAGACAGTTGCTGAATTAAAAGAAATCGCTGCACAAAAAGGTGTAAAGATTCCTTCAGGAGCTAAAAAAGCTGATATTTTAGATTTATTAAAGTAATCTAAATAATAATTGACTTGAGATTATCTCAAGTCTTTTTTATTAAATAAAGAAAAAAACTATTTTAATTA
>CAVCDW010000030.1:0-14430 GCA_963601055.1 Elusimicrobiaceae bacterium | reverse complement strand
TTGTAAGTGTAAGAAGAACGAAATAATAGTTCGCTAGAAATAATAAAATTTTTAAGGATAAAAAATGCTTAAAAATACTAATAAAAAATTATCTTTAGTTTGACGCAAAAACCCTAAAAATTTTATTGACTTTTATTGTATTCTTTAATATAATGTATTAGGCTGAGGTGATTTTATGCGATTAGCATTAGCACAGCTTCGTAAACTTAAATTTCCACATATATGTGAAGAGGATATTGATCTATCTGAAGAACTTAATGGTTATGAAGATATAGTTAGAACAAATCCCGCTCATGTTGTGTACAAGATTACGATGCTAGATGATAGTAAATATATGGTTCATATGGATATCACAATTGATATTGTATTGGAATCAGCTATAAGCTTGGAGCATATAGATCAGACAATCAGTTGTTCTAGTGATGAAATTTATATGCAAGAACCACCATTTGAATCTGACATCAATCCGATTGATTTACAAACTCTAGATACTAGAGAAGCGGTTGTCACAAACATTTTATGTGAGAAACCAATGCGAACAATCATTGAAGGTGAAGAATTTGAATCAGGTGAAGATGTATTAAATAAAGAAGAAGATACGGAGAAAGTAAATCCGGCGTTCGCATCACTTAAAGATCTGCTAAAGTAATATGGAGGTGTTTTAAATGGCAGTACCTTTCCGTCGTACAAGTAAAGCTAAGAAGGGAATGAGAAGATCTCATCAAGCTTTAACTGCACCAAACATGGTAGTATGCTCAAACTGTGGAGAATTAACTCTATCTCATAGAGTATGTCCAAATTGTGGTTACTACAAAGGAAAATTAGTTGTTGCTCCTAAGAAGGACGCAAAAGCTGAATAATTTAGTAGAAATAGATGCATAGGCATCTATTTTCTATTTAAGGAGGATTTTTATGGAATACACACATTATTCTGTACTTAAAGCTGAAGCTATTTCTAATTTAAACATTAATCCTAATGGAATATATGTAGACTGCACTCTTGGTGGTGGAGGTCATTCTGAAGAAATATTAAAACGTCTTGAAAACGGACATTTGTATTCTTTTGATCAAGACATATATGCTATAGAAAAAGCACAAGAAAGACTTAGTAAAGTATCAGATAACTTTACTATTATTAAATCTAATTTTAAAAATATTAAAAGTGCTTTAAAAGAATATGGAATAGAAAAAATAGATGGAGTTTTATATGATTTGGGTGTTTCAAGTTTCCAACTTGATATACCTGAAAGAGGTTTTTCTTATAGATATGATGCACCTCTTGATATGCGTATGGATCAAGGAAAAGAACTTACTGCTGAAATCATTGTAAATGAGTATTCATTCAATGAACTTGTTAACATATTTTATAGATATGGCGAAGAACAATTTTCTAAACAAATCGCAAGAAAAATAGAAGAAGTTAGAAAGACTAAAAGAATTAAGACTACATTTGAACTTGTTGATGTTATAAAGAGTGCGTTACCTAGTAAAGTTTTAAACAAAAAAGGACACCCTGCAAAACAAGTATTCCAAGCATTAAGAATTGCGGTTAATGATGAACTTAGAGTGTTTGAAGATTCATTAAATGATTCGCTTGATATGCTAAATCCAAATGGAAGATGTGTTGTAATATCTTTCCAATCTCTTGAAGATAGAATCTGCAAAATGATATTTAAAGATAAAACAACAGCTAACCTTCCAGAAGGTCTTCCTGTATTAGACAGTCAATTAAATGTGCCATTTAAACTTATAACTAAACATCCAATACTTCCAAGTGATGGCGAACTAGAAGAAAACTTAAGATCTCATAGTGCTAAAATGAGAGTTATCGAAAAAAAATAAAAAAAAATAAAAAAATCACTTACATCAAATTTTGAATTTTGTTAAAATACTAATAATTGTGAAATAAGTGATCTAAGGAAGTTAATAATAACTTTACAGCCCCTGCTTTTGTAACAATTTTACTAAATTCTAAAGGAGGGACTTTTTTTATTATGGAATCTAGTAACAATAATTATTTACTTGAAGAAAAGCCTGGAAAGCTTTTATTAAAATTTTCAATTCCTTGTATAGCATCACTATTAATAAGTGCACTATACAATATTGTTGACCAAATCTTTATCGGAAATTCTAGTGTAGGAGCTATCGGTAATACAGCTACTACAATAGTATTCCCACTTACTACTATAGCGTTAGCTTTAGGACTTTTATTAGGTGATGGTACTGCAAGTTATATGTCACTACAAAATGGAAAAGGTGAGGGACATAAAATACATAAAGCTGTAGGAACAATGATTTTAACAACAGTTGTAATATCTATTTTATTCCTTGTAATATCATTCCCATTATTATCAGAGATTTTAGAATTCTTTGGTGCTAAAACTGATCGTGCACTAAAATATTCTAAAGAATATGGACGAATTATTTTAATTGGTATCCCATTTTATATCATAATGAATGCTCTAAACTCTGTTGTAAGAGCTGATGGATCACCAAAGACTGCGATGATATCAATGGTTTTAGGTGCAGTTATCAACATTGTTTTAGACGCTGTATTTATTATGGGATTTGATATGGGACTTACAGGTGCAGCTCTTGCGACAATCATTGGACAAATCGCATCATTTATAATCTGTATTGTATACCTATTTAAATCTAAAACATTTAGATTAAAACTTGATTCATTCATACCTGATTTTAAATCATTAGGTTATATTCTAAAGTTTGGATTCTCTTCATTCTTAACTCAAATTTCTATTGTAATAGTATCAATTGTATCAATGAATTTACTCGCAAAATATGGACTTAAGAGTAAATATGGAGCAGAAGATCCACAAGCTATCTTTGGAATCGTTATGAAAGTATTTACAATAGCTGTAAATATTGCGGTTGGTATTGCGGCAGGTGCACAACCAATCATTGGTTATAACTATGGTGCTGAGAGATATGATAGAGTTAAAAAGATATTATCGTTAATTTTAGTATCTAACTTGATGCTTGGTATAATATGTACTCTTCTATTTGAACTTGCGCCAAAACCAATTATTAAAATATTTGGTTCAAATTCAGATAATAAAGATTTATATATTGAATTTGGTGTAATGACAATGCGTATTTATCTTGCGTTTATTGTATTTACATTAATTCAAAAAGTTACAGCTATTTATCTTCAAGCAACAGGAAACGCAATTAAAGCTACAATCTTATCTTTATTAAGAGATGTTGTCGCAATTATCCCTGCAATGTGTATCTTACCTATTTCAATGGGTATAAAAGGTATACTTTATTCTTCATGGGTAAGTGATTCAATTTCAATTGTAGTAACTATTATATTCTTATGTTTTGAATTTAAAAAATTAAACAATAGACAAAAAGAACAAGAAGCTAGTGCGTTGCACTAACTTCTTTTTTTAATAAAGAAATGTTATAATCAAATAGAAATGAGGGAATTTTATGAACGTAGTAGTATATCTTGGCGCAAATTTTGGAAATAAAGAGAAATTTATCGAAGAAGCTAAAGCTTTAGGCGCATTTATCGCGAATAGTGGTAATAGGCTTGTGTATGGTGGGTCTAAAAGTGGTCTTATGGGAGTGCTTGCGAAAAGTGCTTTAGATAATGATGGTGAGGTTATAGGTGTTGAACCTAAAGAATTTATTGCACAAGGTTTTGAACAAGAAGGTATCACAGAACTTATAGTTTGTGATAATATTTCTGAAAGAAAATCTAAAATGATGGAATTAGGAGATGCTTTTATCGCATTCCCAGGAGGCACAGGTACTCTAGAAGAGATAAGTGAGGTTATCGCAAGAGTAGCTTTAGGACAAAAGAATGCTAGATGCATATTCTTAAACATCGATGGATTTTATGATCCTATGAAAGAATTATTTTCTAATATGCTTAAGGTTAATTTATCAACAAATGATAAACTTAAAAATGTTTATTTTATAAATTCGCAAGACGAAATAAAAAAGCTTCTTTAATAAAGGAAGCTTTTATTTTGCGATTTCTCTGCTCATTGATAATCTTTCTTTTTTCTTTAGAAGTGGGATTAAGAATGAAATACTAACTGTTGATGTTATAACCCATGATATTGGCCATGTCGCAATAAGCCACGCAAGGTTGTGGAAGTAAGATAATTTAAATAGGGTTAGAATATATAAAATTCTAAGTCCACAAGCACCAATAAGAGATATTATTGTAGGAAGAAGCGAATATCCTATTCCACGAAGGGAATATGCGGCTAAATCCATTATTCCACAAAGGAAGTATGTAGAAGCTATTATTAATAATCTTTCCCAAGCGTATTTTGGTTTATTACCAGTTTTTACATATAAATGAATAAGAGGGGTATGGAATATTAAAATAAGTCCTGCCACAACTGCCCATGATATAAACATTGTTGAGAAGGTATAGAATATAAGTTTTTTAATATTTTTAAAATTATTAGCTCCATAGTTTGCGCTAATAAACGCAAGCCCTGCTTGGCATGATTGATTCATTACAACGTATATGAATCCTTCGAGTGAAGAAGAAGCTGCACTACCATCTACAACCTCAGGACCTAAAGAATTTATAGAAGATTGAATTATTATATTAGATAAACTAAAAATAACGCTTTGAATTCCAGTAGCTCCTCCAACCATGAAGATTTGAAGGGCTTCTTTTTTGTAAAATCTTATCTTTTTCAATCTAAATTCAAAGAAAATCTTGTTTCTAAATAAAGCTATTACAACAAGCGTTGCGCTAAAGAATTGAGAAATAGTAGTAGATATCGCAACACCTGATACATCAAGATCGAAACATATTACAAGCACTAGATTTAATACTATATTTAATATTCCTGAAAGTGCTAAGAATATAAATGGCTTTTTAGAATCTCCAACAGCTCTAAGTAGCGATGCACCAAAGTCATATACTAGGTTGAATATAGAACCAAGGAAATAAATTTGTAGATAATCTGTCGCAAGATTTAGTTGTTCATCAGGAGTACCCATAACACGTAATAATATAGGGGATAAGAATACACCAATTATTGTAACAACTACTCCTAAAATCAAACTTAGACACATGCTTGTGTACGCAATTCGTTGTCCTTTTTCTTTATCACCTGAACCAAATGCTCTTGACATTAATACATTAGCTCCGATAGAAAGTCCTATAAAGAAATTTACAAGTAAATTAATAATTGAATTTGTAGAACCAATAGCTCCTACGGAGTGTTCTGAACCAAACATTCCACAAACTATTAAATCACAAGCACTATACAGAAGTTGAAGAAGACCCGCAAAAATTAAAGGGATTGAATATAACCAAAGTTTTTTATAAATATTACCTTCGGTCATATTCATTGATTTTACATTACTCATCGAGATCATCCTCTACATCAAAATATATTCCATTTAAAATAAAATAAATCATTTTAGTAAGAATTAAATCTATAGCTCCTGATGGAATTCTTTTCTTGTGCCATAAGTCATCGTATGAATTATTTTCACGAACAAGCATTGTAAGAAGCACTGTAAGATATTTGAAATCTGCGTCATCAATATGCGATAATTCAACATCTGCATTTATAGGCTTTTCTTTAGTTTTATATTTTAATTTCTCTATATAATCTCTATCATACCAACCATGATAATCCATAATTTCAAAGAACACTTCATTTTTATTTTTGTTAGAAAGAAGATAATTCATATCATAAATAACTTTAAATCTTCTAAGTATTTTATGAATTGTGCCATTTTCTATTGAAGTGTATTTAAATTCTTTATCATCAATTTCAGTAAGAATTTTAATATAGGCTCTACAAAGAGGCACTGTGAGTTTTTCAATTTCAATATTATCTAATCCAAGTAGATAATTGTAATATACATCACTCTTGAAATCATATCCTGCAAACGCATCGTATATTGCGCGTTTAATTATTTTAGTATCTTTAGAATCAACAACTTCTAAAAGTTTATTATCATTCATAATTACACGTCCTTACTATTTTTATTTTTATATTCTCGTGGCGTCATTTTAATAATTTTCTTGAATGCTTCTGCATAATAAGAAGAACTATTAAAACCACATTCATATGCAATTTCAGTGATAGATAAATTGCCTGACATAAGTAATGTTATACTCTTTTCAAGCCTTAATTTCAATATATAATCACTAATAGAAGTATTAAGAGATGCTTTAAAAATCCTACAAACTTCACTTCTACAAAGTCCAACTTCCTTGCTTATTTCATCAATAGATATTTTATTTTTATAATTTTTATAAATATAATCTAACATCTTTTTAACTTTAATCATTTCTGATGTTGGCCTATATGCTTTAATAACACCACTATGGTATGCACCGGTGATGATTGAAGTATACATATTTATTAAATCACGCTTAATGTTAAGAGGTTTTAAGATTGAATCAGGTAAATAATAATCATCAATTAATTTTTGAATTAATGATATATTTTGTTCATCATTTATAATGATTGAATCAAATTTAATGCTTTCTAATACATCTTTTATTTTAGATTCTTCAAAACCATAAATCATTTTAGGATTAAAAAGTATCGCATACCAATTAGCAGGCTCTAGCATATCGGCTTGATGAATAATGTTTTTGTTAACCATTATGGCATTAGTTTTATCTAGGGTGAAATTCTTATTTCCTGCTTGGTAAGAAATTTTACCATTGTAACAATAAACAATCTCTATTTCATTATGCCAATGGCATGAAATATAGGAAAGATTGTTTGAATCAAATTCCTTGTTGTAGATAACAAAAGGAAAAGAGAGTGTACCATGAGACACCATTTCTTCTAAATTGTTGTTTATTAAATTATCCACATAATCATCTCCAATTGTTATAAAAAAATAAACGATTTTACTACCATATGAGAATATTATATACTATAATGTGATTGTAGTTAAGATTTGAGGTAATAAAAAATGAAATATTTGAATCCGATTTTACAAGAAGATTTTAGTGATCCAGACGCAATCAGGGTTAAAGACGATTATTATATGGTCGCATCATCGTTCAACTATATGCCTGGTGTACCAATTCTTCATTCAAAGAATCTAGTTGACTGGCGTATTATAAATTATGTTTATGATTCATTAGATGAAAGATATGATAAAGTTCTTCATGGAGCAGGTTCATGGGCTCCATCTATAAGATATCATAATGGTGAATTTTATTGCTTAATTCCAATGCCAGATGATGGAATATATATGTCACATACAAAAGATATATATGGTAAATGGTCTCCACTAAAACTTATAATAAAAAGAAGAGGACTTGAAGATCCATGTCCTATTTGGACTATGGGTAAATGCTTTATGGTAGTAGGTTTTGCTAAAAGCAGAATGGGATTTAATTCTTGTCTAGGCCTATATGAAATGAGTCTTGATTTAGAAGAATCTTTATTAGATGATTTTAAGATAATATATGATGGTCATGAAAACAATCCTTCAATTGAAGGTCCTAAATTCAATGAAAGAAATGGCTACTATTACATAATGGCACCAGCAGGTTCTGTAAAGGGCGGATGGCAAGTAGCATTAAGAAGTAAGAATATATATGGTCCTTATGAATCAAAAATTGTTTTAATGCAAGGTGAAACACTTGTAAATGGACCTCACCAAGGAGCTTTAATTGAATTAGAAAATGATAAATGGGCATTTATCCATTTTCAAGATATGCGCCCATACGGACGAATTGTGCATCTAGAACCTGTTCTTTGGCACAACGATTGGCCAATTATAGGACATCCAAATGATCAATTAATCGCAGGAGTTCCTGTATATGAACATGAATACTTAGTGGATGTCAAATCAGATTTTAAAGTTATTCATGGTTCAAAGTTTAAAAATGAAATTGGTATTTCCCTTCAAACACCAGCTAACAAGAAACCAAGTTATCAAACAATTACAAATAATGGTTTAATTCTAAATTGTGTGAATGGTATAAAACCATTACACTTACAAGAAAATACATATTCTGAAAAAGTATCAAGCCTTAATTTTTATAGTGAAGTAGTTATTGATTTGAATCTAAAAAATGATTTAGATGAAGTAGGATTCTTCATAATGGGCGAGGAATATGCCTATATTGCACTTGTAAGAAGAAATGGTATCAACTATATTGAAGAAAGAGTTGGATCGTTTAATTCAGATGAAAAAATAATATCATCAATAGAATATAATAAACAAAACATTAAATTTATGGTAGAAGCACAAAATGAAAATATATACGATTTAAAATACACATTAGGATTTAATAATATGTATTCTAAAAATACACATTATGCTAAAGCTGGAAGATGGGTAGGCTCAAGAATTGGTTTCTACGCTAGAGGTAATGATGGTGGAAGTGCTATAATAAAGGAATTTAATGTGCTAGATAGTAATAAAATGTAGGTCTTCAATTTTGAAGACCTTTTAATTTATTTTAAATGCTAGTTTTTATAAATTTAATGGCTAAGAATTTTAAGAAATCAATAAAATTTAAATATTTATTTTATAGGGTAAAAAAATATGGTAAAATAAAGTAATAGAGTGCATAAGGAGGTGTTATGATGGATATTATATCTGAAGTTAATTCGTTTTTAAATGCGAGTGATAGTATAGTAATAAAAGTGAAATTAGAATTAAAAAGAGTAGATTATATATTTTATAAGGGCGAGGTTATATCATCAGATGTATCAATTCCTGATATGATTTTAAAATGCGCAAGTATATATAATGTAGATATATCTCCTCTATTTCAAAATGACCTTATAAGATGGCTTAAAGATGATGAGGTTCATCAATTGGCTGTAAATGCGACAACACAAGATGGTAGTAAGAATGTACTTGTTTGTGTTAAAAGGAAAATAGATGATAATAACTATCTTGTGCTTATAGAAAATCTAGAAAGTAAAAGAAAATTAATTAATCTTGTTGACCCTCTTACAAATGTGTACCAAAAAGATGCGTTTAATAATTACATAAATGACGTAATTTCTAAAAAAGCTGAACCATTCACATTATGTATTTTAGATGTTGATAATTTTAAAAACATTAATGATAATTACGGGCATTTAGTTGGAGATGAAATACTAATTTCTGTAGCACAAGTAATAAAAAGTAATCTTTCAACAGGTATTGTCGCCAGATTTGGTGGGGATGAGTTCGAATTCTGTTTACCTAATATATCTGATTATCAAGAAGTATGGAATGTTTTATATAAAATATGTCATGATTTAAAAAACATCACAACCAATTTAAAAGAACAAATTGATGTTACAGCTACAATTGGTTGCGCAAGATATGGAATAGATAGCACATCCTTTGATGAACTATTCGATTGTGCGGATAGGGCACTTTATAGAGGTAAGAGAAAAGGTAAAAATTGTTTTATTATTTATGACCCTGTAAAACATATTAATATAGTTACATCTAAAATGTATAGCCAAATTGAAGAATTAAATTCATCAAGCCGCGTAGTAAATACTATCTTGAAAGTACAAAATGTGCTCGAATCTAATAATGATGATACTGAAAACATTCAACATGTCGCAAATATTATGGCACAAGCACTAAGTGCTGATAGAGTAGTAATTTATTTTTATGATGGAGATATTGAAAAACCAGTGGCTAAATCATATAGGGATAAAGAAATTGAAGATAATGATCACGTAGAAAATTATTCAAGTGTTTTATGGAGTGATCATTATAAACAACGTTTATGTTCAATTAATAGAACAGTGAATTTAAAAGAAGTTAATTTAACGCTATATAAAAAATTACAAGGAAATGGAATAGAATCTGTTTTAAGATGCAAGTTGGAATATAAGGATATCAAACTTGGTATTATTGAAGCTGTTTATTTTAAACAACACGATTGGACAATAATAGAAAAAGATATCATAAGTGTTGTATCAAGATTCTTTTCAATGAATCTATACAAAAATAATGAGGAAGATTATTTAAAATATTTTTCATCATTTGATGAATTAACAGGTCTTGTTAATTATTCGAAATTTAAAGAAATATCGTTTAATAGATTAAATAGTACTACTAAGAAAATGGTAATATATTATTTTAACATTCAAAGATTTAAATTCATAAACGATACTTTTGGTTTTAGTACAGGAGATTATGTTTTAAAACGTTTTGGACAACTTTTAAGAAAAACATATTCAAATGGTGTATCAACAAGATTTACATCTGATAGATTTATAGTAATAGATTATTATGATTCAAATGAAGCTGTTTATTATCATTTTGATAAATTATTGAAAGAAGTTCATGAATTATCATATAGGAACACAAATATTGGTAAATACCTTGTGGTAGTTGCGGGTGTTTATGTAACTGATGGAAACGAAAATAATGTGTCTGTGGCTGTTGATAAAGCGAATATAGCTCGTAGAATAATGGGGGATGTTAACCTTGACACATTACAGTTTTTCACAAAAGAAATTAGTGAATCATTTGTTCATAAAAATGAAATTCTTATGAATTTCTCTGATGCATTAAAAAACAATGAATTTAAATTATATATACAACCTAAAATAGAAATAAGTACAAATAAACTTATAGGTTGTGAAGTCTTAAGTAGATGGGAATATAAAGGTAGACTACTTCAACCATTAGAATATATTCCCATTCTAGAGGAAGCAGGGCTTTTAGTAGAACTTGATTTAAATGTCTTTGAATCCCTTATGAAACTTATTTCAAACTTGAAAAGTAAAGAAATTAAGTTTGATATTCCGGTATCGGTTAATGTTTCGAGAAATCAAAAGAATTTTATTGCATATGTTGAAAAATTAGATAAAATAAGAGAGAAATATCAAATTAGGGCTGAAAATATAGAGTTAGAAATAACAGAATCAACATTCACTAAAAATGTTGTGGACATAAAAAAATTAATATATTATGTTCATAGATTAGGTTATAAAGTGTCAATGGATGATTTTGGTTCTGGATATTCAAATCTATCATCACTTGTTGATTGTGGATTTGATTGCATAAAGATTGATAAATCACTTTGTGCCGCAAATAAATCGGATAAGAAAAATATTGTTTTAGAATCAGTAATAGACCTTGCGAATAGACTTGGTATAGGGGTTATTTGTGAAGGTGTTGAAACGCCTATGCAAGCTTCTAATTTATTAAGGCTAGGATGTTTTAAAGCTCAAGGATATCTATATGATAAACCACTTGCGGTGGCTGACTTTATAAATAAATATTTAGTGGGAGAATAAAAATGAATGAAGATATTATTGTAAAAAAGATAGTAGCTGAAAGTAAATATTATGACAAAATTATATCTATGAAGATGAATAATGATTTTGATATGGAATTTGCGGTTTCGGTATCAAGAAGATTTTTAGAAAATAAAGATATAGTTTATTCACTAGCAGAAGCTAAAGAATTAGATATAGATTTTATATTATATAGCGATGTATTTAAAATTAAATTATTACAAGCTATAATATCATCAAAAAAATTTAATGATGAATTAGAGATTAATCTAAATGGGGATGAATATTTAGATTTTATAGTATTAGAAAGTTATAGATTACTGCTTACTATGAATTTTTATGATAATGGTATTTGTAGCGCATTTTTATCTAATAAAGTTATTTCACTTGCGAATTTCATGCTTGAACTTTTAAAAGAGAAGATACCATTATCTATTGATGATGCTTTAGAAAGAAATGTTTATACATCTGAAATAAGAGATCTTATTGATTCAATGACATCTGTTTTCCAACTTTTTGATAGAAAGTGCCATTCGCAAGCTATGTCTGTTTTTAGACAAGCATTAGAAATATTCATTACGATAAAAACGCTAAATATGTACAAAGAAGCACTACCATCTTTTATAAATCATCAAGCAATCACTATTGAAGATGCGCTAGAGCATTTATCAAAAAAGGATTTAGATTTATACATCACAAACAACAATCTAACTTATAATAATTATAAAAGTTATCTAAACTATGGATGGCTTGATAGTATAGAAGTGTTTAGAAAGATGAAGGAAGAAAATCCTAAAATTAAATATTCTATAAAAACAGTTGCGCAAATATCAGATTCGATGGAATTTTACGATGCGATGAATTTTGCGTCAAATTACGTTCATTCGAATTTTGTGTTTGTAGATATTAATTGGGATATAGTTATAAGTGAAGTTATGGATGGATGTTTTCAAATGATTGATTTTATGATTGAACTCATAAAAGATAAAAGTTTGTTGATAGTTAATGGCATAGATTATTTAAAATTATATCAAAAAGAAAAAGATGGAATCCTTAAAGTTATAAATAAAGATAATTATATTTTTGATTAATAAAGTATTTTGTTTGACATATTAAAAAACATAAGATATTATTTTTTTATAAGGAGGCTTATTATGGCAGTAATTGAAGTATTTGATAATACATTTGAAAGCGAAGTTTTAAACGCAAATGGTAAAGTTTTAATTGATATATGGGCACCTTGGTGTGGACCATGTAGAGCTTTATCACCAATTGTAGATGAGGTTGCGGAAGAAGGACATGGATTTAAGGTTTGTAAAGTAAATGCAGATAACAATCCTGAAATTTGCGAAAAGCTTAATATAACAAATATTCCTGCATTATTCGTATTTAACAATGGTGAATATTATAATTCAAGAATTGGACTTTGCAGAAAAGAAGATATTTTAGATTTAGTTAAGTAAAACGGATATGATTATCCGTTTTTTATATAAGGAGAATAAATGAAGGCAGTTTTAACAAAAAAGAATGAAGATAATATTTATCAACCACATATATTTGGTGATGTTGTAGTTCCAAACACTCTTGCGGATTATACATTCCCAGGATCAGCCGCATATTTTATGACTATAAATTTAGATGAATATAATTTTATGGGGCTTGATGGGGGATATTTATATATATTTTTAGATTTACTAGGATATTTTGAAGAAGATTATGGTGAATATGCATTAGTTCCTATGGCATATTTTTCAAAAGAAAAACAAGATGTTATTTTTGATGATTTTAATGAAGAAAATTATAGTGAATTTCTTGAACTAAAAGACATGTATCTTTTAGATGATGGTGATGGTATATCTTTTGAATCTAATAAAATAAAGATTAGTGATAAGAATATCATTGAGTTTTTCTTACATTTTGATGATGATATTAAAGAGATATATTTTGAATTTAATGATATCAAAGAAAATAAATTTAATGAAGGAATTTTTAAGATAATAAAGTAGGTGATTATATGAACGAACGTGAAGTATGGAAAGCAGGGAATATGCTTTACCCATGCCCCGTTGCGATGATTAGCGTTTACAACAAAGAATTAGGGGATAATATATTTACGGTTGCGTGGTGCGGCACTATTTGTACAAATCCTGCGATGGCGTATATTTCAGTACGTCCTGAAAGAGCTTCTTATAAAGCATTAGTTGAAACAAAAGAATTTGTTATAAATCTAGTATCAAAAGATTTAGTATATGCGGCTGATTTTGCAGGTGTTAGAAGTGGAAGAGATGTAGATAAGTTTAAACATCTAAAACTTACAAAAAGAGAAATGGATGGCGTTTCATGTAAGGCTATAGATGAATCTCCTGTATGTATTGCATGCAAGGTTAAAGATATAATCCATTTAGGTTCACACGATATGTTTTTAGCTGAGGTTTTAAGTGTATCAATCGATAAAAAATATTTGGATGATGTTAATAAATTACATCTAGATTGGGCCAATCTTGTGTGTTATAGTCATGGACAATATCTTCTTACTAACGAAGTTATTGGTACATTTGGCTATTCAGTAAAGAAAAATAAATAAAATTATGATACAATAATTAATGATAGGATGTGATTGTATGTCTTTATATTTGAATTTGAATAAAAATAAATTTGAATCATATTATATAGATGATATATTTATTGATAAATCAATGTTAATAAAAAAGAGTAATGATAGTCTGTATAAAGAGTCATCTAAATATATGTGTGTAACACGTCCACGTCGTTTTGGTAAAACTATGGCACTATCTATGCTTAACGCATATTATTCTAAAGGGTGTGACTCTAAAGAATTATTTGATAAATTAAAGATATCAAATGAAGAATCATATCTTAAACATTTAAATAAACATAATGTTATATGGATCGATATGGCAGAATTATATACTTCTTTAGATGATAAATTTAATTTTGTTAAGAAATTAAAATCGAATATTTTAAAAGATTTAAAAGGGGCATATGATAATATTGATTTTACTGATTTGGTTTTAGGAGAAGCAATCGTTGAGATTAATTCAAAACTTAATGAAAGGTTCATCTTTTTAATAGATGAATGGGATGTAATATTTAGAGAACAAGAACATGATACTAAACTTTGTGAAGAATACATTGAATTTTTAAGAAATCTATTTAAATCAAG
>CAVCDW010000029.1:0-6965 GCA_963601055.1 Elusimicrobiaceae bacterium | reverse complement strand
TAATAGAAAGGAGCTTGTGCTCCTTTTTAATATTAATATTAAATTTTCTTGATTTTTATAAATTAGATATATTAAATTTCTTTATGTAAAAAATAAAAAAAGTCCATATGCAATTCTTTACATAACATTAATATTATTATAAAATATTAAAGAATATTGAGGATATATATGCTTTTAATTAATGATAAAACAGAGTTACTAAATATAATAAAAAAATATAAATGTTTTGCGACAGATTATGATGGCACAATCATTGATTCTATGCCTATGTGGCTAAGTTTTGCATCAAGATATTTAGCTGATAAGGGAATAAAATCAAATCCAGATTTAGATATGAAAATGAAATACATTTCAAATTTAGATGCCGCAAGAATTATTCATGATGAATATAATGTGCATAATAATGCATATGAAGTTCTAGATGATATAAATTGTTTTATTGAGAAAGTATATCCATTTATACCACTTAAAAATAATTCTCTTTTATTTTTAAAAATCTTGAAAGAAAATGGTAAGAATTTGTTGTCTAGCGCAACACCTAAATCACTTTTAATATCATCAGCTAAATCGCTTGATATTTTATCTTATTATGATGATATTTATTCATCATCTGATTTAGATTTATCAAAAGAAAGTGGTAAATTATTTTCATATATTCTAGAAAAAGAAAATATTAAATCAGATGAATTGTTAGTTATAGAAGATTCTATTATGGCAATGAAAGCTTGTCACAAATTAGGAATACCAACACTTATTGTTTATGATGATTCTAATAAAGACAACTTAGATTTAATAAAACAATACGCAACATATTATGTTAATTTAGAAACTTTAAAATAAAGGATGTTATTTATATGATAAGATTAATAGTTGATTCTGCGTCTTCTATAAAAGATTTTGAAAAAGATGAATACGGCGTAGATTATATAATGCCAGTTAGAATTTTACTTGGAGAAGAAGATTATCTAGATGGTGTTAATATCGATAATGATTTATTTTACAAAAAATTAATCGATGAAAAGCTTTTTCCAAAAACAGCACTACCTCCGTTAACTGATGTTAGTGATGTGGTGGAAGAATATACAAAAAATGGTGATGAAGTTATCATTTTATCAATGGCCTCAGGAATTTCTGGTACTTACAATGCACTAAGATTAACTTTTGAAGATAATCCGAAAGTTCATGTTGTAGATACTGAATCTGCAGTAGGTGGAATTAGAATACTTGCATGGGCTATTAATAAAAATAAAGACAAAATGAGTGCTGAAGAACTTGTTAATATGGTAGAAAATTTAAAAAAGAGAATTGTAATTTATGCGATACCAGAAACTCTTACATACCTACATAAAGGTGGAAGATTATCTAAAGTTGAGTATTTAATAGGTTCTGTAATAGGAATTAAGCCTATTGTAGGAATTGAAAACAATAAAGTTACATCTCTTGGTAAGGGAATTGGATTAGTCCGCACAATGAAGAAGATATCTGAAGATGTTATGGTAAATTATGATGAAGAATATCCTGTTGTGGCAGAATATACATATAACGATGTAAATTTAGATAAGTTAATTAATAAAACTGATGAAAAATTTACAAAGAATATTATTGCTAAAGATAATTTATCATTTTCTATTGCAGCTCATTGGGGACCAAATGCGTTTGGATTTGTATACATTAAAAAAGCATAATGATTATTTTCCCCTTTATTAATTTCAAGGGGATTTTAATTTAGTATATTGATAATTAAGTATTTTAATTGTAATAAAATTTAGAAGAAGGAGAAGATTATTTATGTTATTTGAAAGACAAGGAAATACTGATGAAGAAAATTTTAATCAAAAACCTTTAATTAAGGTTGTTGGTGTTGGTGGTGGAGGAAATAACGCTATTGACAGAATGGTTGAAAATGAAGTTCGTGGAGTTGAATTTATCGCAATAAATACTGATGCTCAAGCTCTTGCGGCTTCAAAAGCTGACACTAGAGTTCAAATAGGGAAAACTCTTACAAGAGGACTTGGAGCTGGGGCTAATCCTACAAAAGGAAGAAATGCGGCTTTAGAGTCTGAAGAAGATATAAGAGCTGCTCTTACAGGGGCTGATCTAATATTCGTTACTTGCGGAATGGGTGGAGGTACTGGTACTGGTGCGGCTCCTATTGTCGCAAGAATCGCAAAAGAACTTGGAGCCCTTACTATAGGTATTTGTACAAAACCTTTCCAATTTGAAGGCTCAGAACGTATGTCAAATGCTATTTCAGGTCTTGAAGCTATAAGACCTTATGTTGACACATTAATCGTTGTTCCAAACCAAAGATTATTCTCAGTAATATCACCAGATACAACAACTACTGAATGTTATAGAGAAATTGATAACATTTTAAGACAAGGTATTCAATCAATATCAGAACTTATTAATTTCCATGGAACTATTAACGTTGACTTTGCGGATATTAAAACTGTTATGCAAGATAAAGGTACTGCCTTAATGGGTATCGGAGTTGCTAGTGGTAAAAACCGTGCTATTGAAGCTGCTCGTAAAGCAATTCACTCTGATTTACTTGAGGTTTCAATCGATGGAGCTACTAGTGCAATCGTAAATATTACCGCATCTACAGGTATTACTATGTTTGAAGTTCAAAGTATTTGTGATGAAATTACAAATAACTGTGATAAGAATTTAAATATCATTTGGGGACAAGCTTACAATGATGATTTAAAAGATGAAATTGTAGTTACTGTAATTGCGACAGGATATGAACTTAAAGCTAAAGAAACTGGTGTTGAAGATATTTGGAATAAGATTTATGAATCTTCTTCAAAAGAAAGACTTGAGACTAAACTAAGAGAAATGGCTATCGATGAAGAAGAAACTGAAGAAGATGACGATGATAATGAAACAGTTGATGATGTATTCAAAAAACAAAATATAATTGACATCAAAAAAGAACAAAAGAGAAGATTAAAAGAAGAGGCTAAGTCTAAAAAACTTGCAGAAAAAGAAAGAAGACGTAGGATGAAGAGCCAATCAGACGATGACGATGATTCTGATTCATCTGAAGAATATCCTGATTGGATATTATAGTTTTTACGTTATGTGGTGCTATAAAATTAAAATAGCACCATTTTTTTATAATTCTATATGAAATTTATTATAATTAAGATTAAAATCATAAAAAAAATGTTATAATAAAAGTATAAAAGAGGTGATTTTAGTGGTTTTAAAAACTGAAATAAAAGATATTGCGGATGTTAAGAATATATGTGGTGTTGAGAACACAAATATTAAGCAAATTGAGGAATTATTTTTTTGCCATATAGAAATTAAGGGGGACAAAATAGTCACTGACATTACAGATGAATTAAAGATCAATTTACTTGATGAATTTTTTGAAATGTTACTTACAATTTCTCATAAGTACAATATTAACCTTACTATTCGTGATATTTTATATATCAAGAATATGCAAGATCAAGATTGTCTTGAGGAATGTTATACATTATATGAAAACAGACATGCGGTTGGGTATACTATTACAAATAAACCAATTTATCCTAAGACTATCAAGCAAATAGAATATGTTAAAGCTCTTACAAAATATGATATGGTATTTGGTATAGGACCTGCAGGTACAGGTAAAACATATCTTGCGGTTATTAATGCAGTAAGTTTACTTAAGGCTGGAAAAATCAAAAAGTTAATCTTAACAAGACCTGCGGTTGAGGCTGGTGAAAATTTAGGATTTTTACCTGGAGATTTAAAAGAAAAAATTGATCCATATTTAAGACCACTTTATGATGCACTTTATGATTCACTTGGAAAAGAACAAACAGAAGAACTTATTTTAAAACAAGTAATTGAAATAGCACCACTTGCATACATGCGCGGAAGAACACTAGATAATGCTTATGTTATCCTTGACGAAGCGCAAAATACCACAAATATGCAAATGAAGATGTTTTTAACAAGATTAGGTTTTAATTCTAAGATGGTAATAACAGGAGATATTTCCCAAATTGACTTACCTAATAATACTAAATCGGGATTAAAAACTGCTGTACGTATTTTAAAGGGAATTAATAGAATTTCTATTGTTGAATTTGAAAAATATGATGTTGTAAGACATCCATTAGTCGCAAAAATCATTGAAAGATATGAAGAAGAGGAGAATTTTTAATATGAGAATTCATTTCGTAAGCCATATAAGTGGTGATACTAAAGAATATATGAATTTAATTAGAAATATTTTTAAACATGTTCGTGATCAAAGAGAATTCAATATTATTTTTGTTTCAAATGATGAAATATTAGATATTAATAAAAAATATAGAGGAATAGATAGAGTAACTGATGTTATATCGTTTGCATTGCTTGACAATGATGAATCAAATTATAACGCTGAATCAGAACTTGGTGATATTTTTATTTGTGTTGATAGAGCTAAAGAACAAGCAGCTGAATATGGACATTCATTAGAACGTGAAATAGGATTCCTATCAGTTCATGGTTACCTTCATCTTTGTGGATATGATCACATGTCAAAAGAAGATGAAGAAGTTATGTTTAAAAAACAAGAAGAAATATTGGCCAAAGCCGGTCTTAAAAGGGAAAATGTATGATATTGTTTGAAAAAGCTAAAGACGCAACTATTTATTCATATTCACCTTATTCAAATTTTAAAGTTGGATGTGCCATAGAATTAACTAATGGAAAATTTATAACAGGCACAAATATTGAAAATGTATCGTATTCGTTATCCTGTTGTGCTGAGAGAGTAGCGTTATTTAAATTAATATCTGAAGGATATAAAAAAGAAGATATTAAAGCTATTGCCGTTTATGGTAATACAATAAATTATATAAAACCATGTGGAGCTTGTCTTCAAGTATTTTTAGAATTTATTAATAAAAATACACCAATATATTTATTAAATAAAAATCTTTTGAGTAAGGAGGTAACCCTAGCAGACTTGATGCCTATGGGTTTTGAAAACCTTGAATAATACAAATTTTAAATCTGGCTTTGTTACAATAATTGGAAAGCCAAACGTAGGGAAATCAACCCTATTAAATACAATAATCGGACAAAAAATCGCAATCATGAGTGATAAACCTCAAACAACAAGAAATAAAGTTTTAGGTGTATACACAACTGATAGTGCGCAAATAATATTTACTGATACTCCAGGAATTCATCATGCACATGACGCGCTTGGAGAATTTATGAATGATTCTTCATATAATTCAATAAAAGGTGTAGATGCAATATTTTTTATGATAAGCGCAACTGATAGATTACAAGACTTAGATAAAGAAATTATCACACGATTAAAAAATATTAAAAAGCCTATTTATTTAATTATTAATAAAATTGATTTATTGAAAAAGAAATCAGATATTGATAAAGTAGTTGCCTTATATATGAATGAATTGCCATTTAAATCAATATATCCTATTTCTTGTAAAGAAAAAATAAATATAGATATTTTATTAAATGAAATTGAAGCTTTACTTCCTGAAGGGCCTAAATACTATCCTGATGATATGATAACAGACCATCCTGAAAGATTTATTGTAGCTGAACTTATAAGAGAAAAAATACTACAATTAACTCATGAAGAAGTTCCTCATTCAGTAGCTGTTGTAGTAGATTCACTAAAACCTATTGAAGAAGATTTAGTTGAAATCTATGCGACAATATATGTAGAACGTCAATCTCAAAAAAAGATAATTATAGGATCTAATGGTTCTTTAATTAAAGAAGTAAAGAGAAGAGCTAAAAAAGATATTAAATCATTACTTGGAAGTCATACTGATATTGATCTTTGGGTTAAAGTTAAAGAAGACTGGAAAGATAGAAAAGATGTTTTAAGAACTTTAGGATATTCTAAGGATAATTACTAATGAACAATCTTGAAATTGAGGGTATTACACTTTCATCTATTGAATATAAAGAAAAATCTAAGATAGTTTATATGTATACAAAGTATGGTAAAATTTCTTTTAAAGCTTTAGGTTCATTGAACCAAAAGAAAGGTATGTTACCACTTATTAGCACCATGAATCATTTAAATGTCATTATGACAGATTCTAAATTTCCAACCGCAATAGATTATACTATCTTAGGTTTATATGACTATATAAAAAATGATTTAAAAAAATCATTATATTTTTCATATATTTTAGAAATAGTCTCTAAAATACCAGAAGACGCGCCGCATGAAAGAATATTTAAATTATTAACAAAACTTTTTGAACTAGCAAAATCTTATGATGGTTTAATTCTGACAGTTGTTTTTATGATTAAAATGACATATTCATTTGGTGTTTCACCAGAACTAAGAAAATGTGTTTATTGTACTTCTAAAGATGTTTTATACTTTAGCATCAAAGATGGTGGAGCACTTTGCCATAACCATTATAAAAATACATCCTATGATAAAAGCATTTTAGATGAAATTTCAACTATTTATTATCTAAACATATATGAATCAAATCTTGATGAAATTTTAGAATATGATTTTAAAAGATTATTTGATATTATGAACAAATATTATGAAGAATTTGTTCATGTTTATCTTAAGGGATTAAATTCTTTAATAATATAGACGAGCAAAAGTCATTGCTCGTTTTTTTAGTAACTATGTATAAAAAAATATAAGCGTTTGTAAATATAAATGTATTATCGTTAAAATTGTAAAAAAAAGACTAGTAACATTACTAGTCAATAAATCAATTGGAGCGAATCACATACAAGTTACGAACATTGTTATCTTTCTAAAAGTATTATATATCAATTAGTATATTTTTTTCAATGTCTTTTTGAAAAATCATAAAAAATGGAATTGGACACTTTTTTTGGAATAGAATATTGATAAAATTTATTTTTAGTATATACTAATGATAACGAGAAAGGATGGTTTTGATGGTTTTAATTTTGTATTGGTTTCTTACTTTTTCGTTTGGTAACTC
>CAVCDW010000028.1:0-6068 GCA_963601055.1 Elusimicrobiaceae bacterium | reverse complement strand
AATTCTAGTAATAATCATTAGGTCCATATCTATCATCGATGTCAGGATAATCTTCCTCATTTAAAACATCGTGAGTATGTTTATAAACTTCAACTCTATCAAGGATAAGTTGAGCTTGTGAAGGAGATGCTTTTGGTGTATCTTCTAAGGCTTCATTCTTGTATGATGCTTTAAGCAACAATGGCACAACGAATGATGTTACCATAATAAGCACCATTAAGAATACTTGAATCTTAGGATCCACTATACCAGCATCAATTCCTTTTTGAGCTGATACTAAGCACACTTCTGCACGTACGGTCATAGCCATTCCACAACGTATTGAATCTTTTGTAGAATATCCACATACTTTACATCCTGTAGAAGCTCCAATAAACTTACCTAAAATACCTGCAAGTACTAAGCATAGTCCAAATCCCATAAATGTTAAGAATTCTTTTGAAGCAAATGCTTTCCAATCGGTTGTTATACCAATTTTAGCGAAGAATACTGGGGTAAATATAATATATGACGCAATATCTGTTCTTCTTTCCATATATTCAGAAGATGAACGACCTGCAAGAATTAATCCTGCAAAATATGCTCCTGTAATATCTGCAATTCCAAATAAGAATTGTGAGAAGAATGACATAATAAAGCAGAATCCAAGTCCATATATAGGAATTCTTCTATGATGTGAATATTTCTTTTCTAGATGTGCAAATATCTTTCTTACAAGATATCCTACAATAAATACAAACACAAAGAATAATAATGTAAGTACAATAACTGATACAATATCAGCTGCAGTATCAGGCATAATATGTCCTAATAATTTGCTGAAAGGTTCAGCAAGAATAGAATCTGCACCTGCTGATGAACCTGATAAGGAAAGTACTACTGATAAAACAATAACTCCGATAAGGTCGTCTAGAATAGCAGCACTTATAATACATGTTCCTATTTTAGAATTTAATCTACCTAATTCTTTTAATGTCGCAATTGTTACAGAAACTGATGTAGCACTAAGTATTACTCCATAGAATACATTACTCCACATTTTCTTAACAACTATAGGATCACCATTCGCATCAGTACCAAATGATACAGTACCGCTCCATCCATTAAATAGGCCAGATAATATAAATCCAAATGCTATACATAAAATAACATCTAACACAGTTATAAAAGCTGCGGCTTTACCAACTGCTTTTATTTGTTTTAAATCTGTTCCAAGTCCGGCACTGAACATGATAAGAATTACTCCAATTTCTGCAATAAATCTTATACCTTCTACTCCATCTTCAGTAATAAAGTGTTTATCAACACCTGGGATTAAAGCAAACAATCCTATTAAGATACCTGTAAATAGCATAGCTACTGCTTGAGGTAATCCAATCTTTTTAGCAAAAACTCCTAGAAGTTTTGCAAGTAATAAAATAATTCCTACAGGGAATAAAATTTCAAACGCTTGAATTGTAGTTGCAAATAAAGTATTTATCATCACAATCACACTCTTTCTCTTATTAACATTGTTAGTTTATACCTATGTCATCTAATTTTCAATGATATATAGGTTATAGTTTTTATTGAAAGTGTTTTTATAAAACATAAATAATAATTCTATTAAAATAATGATACAAAAAAACGCCATATAATATGGCATTTTAATTAATTATCTATTTCTCTTTTTAATGATTTGATCAATAATTTTAGCTAAGGCATTAATCATTTGACTATTAGTATATTGTTGATAAAACCATCTATTATTAATAACGAATTTAGGATTTCTATTATCTAGGGTTATAGTAAGTTTTGAATCATCCTTAAAATAGATTTCCATTATATATCTTTTTACTGTAGGAATAGGAACATCAGGAAGTTTCTTTTTTGTCTTATGTTCTAAATCATTATAATAAATTGCGTAATTTTTGAAATCATTATATGTACATAAAAGTTTAATATCATCTTGGTAAATTATTTTAAATTCTTCTGTTTCATCATTTACAGACAAGAAGATAGGATATATTTCATTTAGAGATAACATACCATTCTCTTTTGCATCTTTTTTAAGTTGTTTCTCTAAATATATCGAGTATCTTCTTCTTCTTTTTGAAATAGTTCTTTTGTAAACATAGTATGCAATAAGTATACCAAGAATTGTTCCTGCATAAAATAGTGGATGTACTAAAACTGCAGGTATTATAAGTGAAAATGAAATAACTAATATAATAATTGATATAAAGTCTGGTTTGTTTTTAGGCTTATTCATATCAAATTTTTTAAAATCATTTTTGTTATTCGTTTTGTCTAATGTAAAAGACTTATAAATGTTTTCCATAATTGCTCCATAAAAATAAAATGCTTGTGAAATCACAAACATTTTATCATACTTTTTTTAAATTATAAACTATTAAAATGAAGTAGGTACAAAGAAGTAAATTACGAATAATACTGCAACTATTGCAAGTACTACTGAAATTTCAAACTTAGGTTTTTCATCCTTTTTACCTTTTTTGTATAGAATGATGTCAATAACATAGCATACAAGGTTGATAATAACGAATGATAATACACCCATTCCAATACCATCAGTGATTGAATATCCAAATGGCATGAAGATAATAGTCATAAATGCTGGGATAGCATACTTAGGAGTTAAGAAATCAACATGCTTAACATTGCTCATCATTAATACTCCAACATATACAAGTGCGGCAGCACATGCACTAGATGGAATGAATGCGAATACTGGCATGAAGAAAATTGATAAGAAGAATAATACAGCTGCAGTTAAAGCTGTAACTCCTGTTTTTCCTCCAGCAGCAATTCCTGATCCTGATTCAACGAATGTTGTAACAGTTGATGTACCAAGGACAGATCCTGCAATTGTTGCAATAGAGTCAGATAACATAATCTTGTTATAGTTATGAGGCATTCCATTGTCATCCATTAATTTAGCAGTTTGGCAGCATCCTACAACTGTACCCATTGTATCGAACATGTCAATCATACAGAATGTAATAACAACTACAATACTTCCAAATAATGAATCCTTAGGGAAATTCTTAAATCCTTCAGTGAATATTACAAAGAATGTTCCTCCATCTTCTTGATGTAATGAGAAGAAATTCTTAAAATTCTCCCAGAACTTCCAAGAAACACCATCAGTCTTACCAGCTAAAATATCAGTAGATGTTACACCTAGAGGCCATGCAAGAAGTGTTCCTGCAACGATTCCGATAATTACAGAACCTTTAACCTTGTAGTGTTGAAGAATAGCTATAACGAATAATGCAAATAGCATAACCATAGAAGTTCTTCCAGCTCCACCTTTTTCCCATACATCCTTACTATTGAAAGGAAGTAAGTCAATTGTAGTCCAGAAATGTTGTAAGTCTTTAGATCCAACGATTCCACAGTTTACAAGACCGATAATAGTAATAAATAAACCAATACCAACTGAAATTGCAGTTCTTAATTGAACAGGCATACCAGTATAAATAGCTTCTCTTATCGCAACAAGTCTTCCTGTTTCCTTATCACGTTTATAAGGAATAACAGATAATAAGATAAAGATAATACCACTTATAAATACTAGTAACATAATATTTCCAAATGAATATACTTTACCAGCTACTAAATATCCAAGCATTGCGTTAGAAACCATACTATTTAGTCCTAATCCTGATGCTTGAGCTAGTGGCATTCTAGCAAGTAGTGCCATTAAAAGTGTTCCAATTACTGCTCCTAATGCTGTCGCAATAAATACAGAACCCCAAAGGTTACTTCCGCTTCCTACAATAGTTGTAGGGTTTAGTGTTAAGATATAACACATTGATAAGAATGTAACAATACCAGCAAGAATTTCAGTTCTTAATGTAGATCCTCTTTTAGTAATGCCAAAAAACTTATCAAATCCTGAAGCATTTGAATCATCGAAATCAGAAATTTCATCTTCAACGAATTCGTCTTGCTTCACTGAATCAACAGAAGTTGATTCATTACTTGATTCTTCATTTGAAGTTTCAAGTTTCTCATCATTTTCTTCCAAAACCATACGCTCCTCCATAATCTTTAATTTTTTTGTCTTTCATATATATATGAAAATAAAATGACAATTTAATTATAACTTGAAAACAAATTTGTTGCAATAGCGTTTGATTCAAAATAAGTAAGGTATTTTTTACATTTATATTTTAGAATTAAAATCTATTTTTGTTCTTTTTTTATGAATTTAATTTATATTTTTAGGCTTTTTTTACTTTTATTTGGTTTAGATGTGACATTTAAAAAAATCTGTAATATACTTTAATCAGATTTTGAAAAGAAATCCATATTAGATCAAAGGAGATATATTTATGGCAAATTTTAACAATGCATACGTTGCAAAGGTTTACGCAGACCTTGAAAAGAAGGATCCAAATCAACCAGAATTTCTACAAGCAGCAAGAGAAATCTTAAAATCTCTTGAACTAGTGGTTGAAAAGAGACCTGAAATTGAGGCTCAACATCTTTTAGAGAGATTTGTTGAACCAGAAAGAATTATTCAATTTAGAGTAGCTTGGCTTGACGACAAGAATCAAGTACAAGTTAACAGAGGATACCGTGTACAATATAATAGTGCAATCGGACCTTACAAAGGTGGACTTCGTTTCCATCCAACAGTAAACTTATCTATTCTTAAGTTCTTAGGATTAGAACAAGTTTTAAAGAACTCTTTAACTACACTACCTATGGGTGGTGGAAAAGGTGGATCTGATTTTGATCCTAAGGGAAAGAGCGACATGGAAATCATGCGTTTCTGTCAAGCATTCATGACTGAATTATATCGTCATATCGGACCAGATACAGATGTACCTGCAGGAGATATCGGTGTAGGAGGACGTGAAGTTGCTTACATGTTCGGTCAATATAAAAGAATTCGTGATGAATTCACTGGTGTATTAACTGGTAAAGGATTAACATTTGGTGGTTCTTTAGCTCGTACTGAAGCTACAGGATATGGTCTATGCTACTTCACTAATGAAGCATTAAAGACTTTAAAGAATACTACATTTGAAGGAAAGACTGTCGCAGTATCTGGAGCTGGTAACGTTGCAATCTATGCAATCGAAAAGTTACAACAACTTGGTGCTAAGGCTATTACTTGTTCAGATTCAACAGGATGGATTTATGATCCAGAAGGAATCGATGTAGAATTACTAAAGGATATTAAGGAAGTTAAACGTGCTCGTTTAACAGAATATGCTAAACAAAGAAAGTCTGCTCAATATTTCGAAAAGAAAAATGGAGAGCATGGAGTATGGCAATATAAGGTTGATATAGCTCTTCCTTGTGCTACTCAAAACGAATTAAATCTTGAAGATGCTAAGATGTTAGTAAAGAATGGTGTAATTGCAGTTTGTGAAGGAGCTAACATGCCTACTGAACTTGAAGCTGCTTACTACCTAATTGAAAATGGTGTAATTTATGGTCCAGGTAAAGCTGCTAACGCTGGTGGAGTTGCTACTTCTGGTCTTGAAATGTGCCAAAACTCAGCTCGTCTTTCTTGGACATTCGAAGAAGTTGATTCTAAGCTTAAATCAATTATGGAAGGAATTTTCCATAATGCTCATGACACAACTAAGAAATACGGTCTTAAGGAAAATGATTTACTTGCAGGAGCTAACATTGCTGGATTCGAAAAAGTTTGCAATGCTATGCTAGCTGAAGGTGTATTCTAAGATAAATAATACAAATAAAAAAACAGGAGGTTTAAAACTTCCTGTTTTATTTTTTTTAATTAAAAGTCTTTTAAAAATATTTTAATCTTAACTCTATAATAATGTGCTACATCAATACTTTCAATTTTAGCATAAAGTAATTTACCCGCATCCATAAGTCTAGAAAATATAACATTATCTTCTTCTGGTATATACCCAAGTTTTTCCTTTGATGTATTATAGATTGCTACATCATTTAGATCAAATTTATTCTTTTCTCTAATTAAATTTAGCGTATCCCCTATTTTAATATTATTTAAAATATTTTCATCTGATGTTATTTTTGAAATTCTTGTATCGAATAAAAATATTTCTTTAATCATT
>CAVCDW010000027.1:0-3370 GCA_963601055.1 Elusimicrobiaceae bacterium | reverse complement strand
CCATTTTGCAAATCAATTTGTTCATATTGTGATTTTTGCAAGATGGTAGTACTAAAAAAAGAAATAGTAGATAAATATATAGATAGACTCCTTTCTGAATTTTCTTTATACGAAGAATATTTAAAAGATATAAGTACCATCTATATCGGTGGTGGTACTCCAAATTCCTTAGATTCTTATAATCTAGAACGATTACTAAAAAAAATCAATGAATATAATAAAGGTGTTTTAGAATACACAATTGAAATTAATCCTGAATTATTAACTGAAGCACAGGTTTCCCTTTTTAAAAAATATGGAATAAATAGAGTATCAATAGGCGCTGAAGCATTCGATGACGATATCCTAAAAAAACTTGGTAGAACTCATAGCACTACCGATATTGTAAATGCTTGTAACATGCTTAAAAATGAGGGAATTAAAAACATTAATTTAGACGTTATTTATGCTCACCCTTGGGATTCTTACAACCTGCTGGATAAAACGCTAAAATACGTCAAAATGCTTGATGTAGCACACCTATCGTTTTATACATTAATACTTGAAGATAAAACTGTTTTTTCTTATAAAAAAATCAAAATGTTAGATGAAGACACAATATCTGATTTAATGGATTATTTAAATAAAAACTTAAAAGATTATAAACATTATGAAATCTCTAATTATTCTAAAGAAGGCTTTGAATCTTTGCACAATAAAATATATTGGGAATCAAAAGAATATATAGGGCTTGGCATGGGTGCTTCAGGATATCTAAATTCTACAAGGTATGATAATTCTAGAACTCTTAAAAAATATTCTTTAAATTTTAAGGAAAGTGAAAATAAATTATCTATTGAAGATAAAAAAAGTGAATTTATAATTCTAGGGCTTAGACTTCTGGACGGAATATCTATTAATGAGTACAAGAATAGATTTAATTCTAATATATTAGCTGATTTTGATTTTGATAAATTAATAAAATATGATCTTATAGAAATTAATGGCGATAATATTAAACTAACTTATAAAGGATATAAACTTGGTAATGTTGTCTTTGAAGAATTTATTTAGGAGTTAATATGAGGAAAACAAACACAGAAGAAGATGGAGTAGTTTTTTACGAACTCCAAGATTTTAAATATTATTTATCAGATGATAAAAGATTAAGCGATAATTCAATAAATGCTTACATGACGGATTTAGATAAATATGGTAAATTTTTAAGAACATATCAAAATTGTTACGATGTTCGTGACATTACAGAAGATATGATCAAAAAATATATTGTAAGCCTTAAAAGAGCTAATATGACTGCACAAACAATTTCAAGAAAATTGACAGCTATAAAAGAATTTCATAAATTCTTGTGTGAAGAATATAGAGATATAAAAGAAAATCCATCTATACTAATTGATTCACCAAAATTAAATAAACCCCTTCCTGATGTTCTAACAGTTGAAGAAGTAAGTAAAATGATTGACTCAATTGATACAACAAAGAAACTTGGAAAAAGAAATAAAGCGATTATGGAACTTTTATATGGGTGCGGACTTCGTGTATCGGAGTTATGCGAACTGAAGGTCTCAAACCTTCACATGAACGCAAAATATATAACAGTTATTGGTAAAGGCGATAAAGAGCGAATTGTTCCTATGAATGATAAATGTCAAAAAGCTATAAGAGTCTATCTTGAGGAAGAGCGAATGTATATTAAATCAAATCCTGGAGATATTCTTTTTATGAATTATAAGGGTGAGGCAATGTCTAGACAATCAGTATTCAAGTATGTAAAAGAATTGGCCTTAGAAAACGGAATTTCTAAGAATATATCTCCACATACCATAAGACATAGTTTTGCGACTCATTTACTAGAAGGTGGAGTTGATCTTAGAATTGTTCAAGACCTTTTAGGTCATGAAGATATATCAACAACACAAATTTATACAAATTTATCTAATAAATATATTAAAGAAACATATAATAATACACATCCATTAGTTAAGGAGGAAAATAAGGATGAATGATTTTATTTACTACACACCTACAAAAGTATATTTTGGAAAAAATAAAGAAGAATTGGTAGGAGAAATTATTAAAGAATATGGATTTAAGAAGGTTTTATTCCATTATGGTAAAACATCAATTAAAAAGAGTGGCTTATATGATAAAGTTATAACTTCTCTAAAGAATGCTGGAATAGATTATGTTGAACTTAGTGGTGTAGACGCAAACCCTAAACTTTCCATGGTTAAAAAAGGAATAGATATTGTAAGAGAGAATAATATTGATTTTATTCTAGCAGTTGGAGGAGGGTCAGTTATTGATTCCGCTAAACTTATTGCGGATAGCGCAAGAAGTAAAAATGATCCTTGGGATATTCATGATAAAAAAGAAGCAATTGATAAAAATGAATTATTAAAAATAGGAGTAATATTAACAATTGCGGCTGCGGGTTCTGAAATGAGTGATTCATGCGTAATCACAAATGATGAAACAAAAGAAAAAAGAGGTCATTCTGATGAAGCACATAGACCACTATTTGCGATATTAAATCCTGAACTTACATATTCAGTTGATAAATTTCAAACAGGATGCGGAATAGTAGATATTATGATGCATACGCTTGAAAGATATTATTCTTTAAACGACAACACAGAGTTTACTGATAATATGGCGTTAGCTCTTTTAAAGAGTGTAAAAGAAGCTGGAATAAAGGTTATAAATAATCCTTATGATTATGATGCCAGAGCAGACTTAATGTGGGCTTCAAGCTTATCACATAATGGACTTACAGGATCTGGAAAAGATTTTTCTATGCCAGTTCATCAAATAGAGCATGAACTATCTGGAATGTATGATAATATTGCGCATGGAGCAGGATTGTCAGTATTATTCCCTGCATGGGCTAAATTTGTTTATAAAAGTGATGTTAAAAGATTTAAACGTTTTGCGTGTGAAGTTATGGGCGTAGATTCAAAAGGTAGTGATGATGCACAAGCATACGAAGGAATTATAAAACTAGAGCAATTTTATAAAGAAATTGGAATGCCAACAACACTAAAAGAACTTGGAGTTTATGAAGAAGATTTTGAAAAAATAGCATATAATTTCACGTTTAAAGGAACTAGAGTAGTACATGATAGAATAAATATAGGCTATGATGAAGCTCTAGAGATTTTGAAACTTGCAAAATAAAAAAATTCAAAATACTACTAGTATTAAAAACTAGCACAATTAACAAAATAAACAAGCATGATAAATACAACAAACTAAATTATTTTGTATTCAAAAGCAATTAATTAATGAAAAAATATAAAATTCTTAAAAAATAGGCCGTTTTAAACGGCCTTTTTTGACGCTTTAAGAAATTATATAGGTAAATTATAGC
>CAVCDW010000026.1:0-19605 GCA_963601055.1 Elusimicrobiaceae bacterium | reverse complement strand
ACCCATAGGATTACTCCTAACGGCTTGAGGTTCGCTACACTTGGCGGTAAATACCCGTGACTAGACTTTCACTAGCGAGATTAATGCCATGCCCGGCACACAAGAAAAAAATGGCAGATATTCTGCCATTTAATTATTATTTTATAACGATATTTAATATCTTCTTAGGAACATAAATAACTTTTACTATTTCATGTCCATCAGTGTATGCTTTAATCTTTGATGAATTTAAAGCTATATTTTTAACTTCTTCTTCACTACTTGAGGCATCCACTTCGACTCTATCTCTTAACTTACCATTAACTTGGCAAATAATAGAAATAGTTGCGGCTTCTAGTTTTGAAGGATCATATGTAGGCCATGCTTCATATGCAATACTTGAAGTATGTCCTAATTTCTCCCATAACTCTTCACAAATATGAGGTGCAATAGGAGATAACATCTTAACATAATTTAATACGTATTCCTTAGAAACAACTTCTTGTCTAGACATTTCGTTTAGAAGTACCATTAATGCTGATATTGCAGTATTAAAGTTTAACGAATCATAATCTTCTGATACTTTCTTTACTGTTTGGTTATAAATTAATTCTAGTTCTTTAATAGATCCATCAACCATCTTATTGTTTGAAATAGCTGATACTACAAATCTATATACTCTATCAAGGAATCTACGTGCTCCATCAAGACCTGTTTCACTCCATGGTTTTTCAGCCATTAAAGGTCCCATGAACATTTCATAAAGTCTTAATGTATCTGCTCCATATTCATCAATTACATCATCTGGGTTAATAACGTTTCCACGTGATTTACTCATCTTTTCACCATTTGATCCTAAGATCATTCCTTGGTGAACTAATTTCTTGAATGGTTCTTTATATGACACAAGTCCTTTATCATATAAATAATTATTCCAAAAACGTGAATATAGTAAGTGTCCTACCGCATGTTCTGGTCCACCAACATAAAGATCTACTGGCATCCAGTGTTTAATAAGTTCTGGATCCGCAAACATTTTGTCGTTATTTGGATCAATATAGCGTAAGAAATACCATGAAGAACCAGCTGAACCTGGCATAGTATTAGTTTCTCTCTTACCTTCTTCTTTTGTTTCTTTATTTATATATTTTTTCCATTCAGTCGCATTTTCAAGTGGTGCAGTTCCATTTACTTTTGGTTTATAATCATCAAGTTCAGGTAATACTAGAGGAAGTTCATCATCAGGTAATACCTCATCATGATCTTTATAATGAACTACAGGGATTGGTTCTCCCCAATATCTTTGACGTGCAAATATCCACTCACGAAGACGATATGAAATCTTTTTCTTTCCAATTCCCTTTTCTTCTAGGAATGAAATCATCTTATTAATTGCGTCTTCTTTATTTAATCCATTTAAGAATCCACTATTAATATGAAGGCCATCTTCTTCATAAGCTTGTTTTGAAATATCTCCACCATCAAGAACTTGGATTATTTCAATTCCAAATTTCTTTGCGAAATCATAATCTCTTTGATCATGTGCTGGAACTGCCATAATAGCTCCTGTTCCATATGATGCTAAAACATAATCTGAAATATAAATAGGGATTTTCTTATCATTTACAGGATTTATAGCATAAGCTCCTGTAAATACTCCTGTTTTCTCCTTATTTAATTCAGTACGTTCAAGTTCACTCTTCTTTGCACATAACTCTTTATAAGTTTTTACTTCTTCTTTTTTATCAGAAGTTGTGATTAAATCAACTAATTCATGTTCAGGCGCAAGTACGCAGTATGTAGCTCCAAATAATGTATCACATCTTGTTGTAAATACTGTGAACTTATAATCGCTATTTGAAACCTTAAATTCAACATGTGCACCAACACTTTTTCCAATCCAGTTTCTTTGCATCGCCTTAGTTGATTCAGGCCAATCAACTTCGTTTAATCCTTCAAGAAGTCTTTCAGCATATGCAGGAATATCTAAAACCCATTGCTTCATATTACGACGAACAACAGGATATCCTCCACGTTCGCTCTTTCCATCAATAACTTCATCGTTTGCTAAAACTGTTCCTAATTCTTCACACCAGTTAACAGGCATGTCAACTTGTTTTGCAAGACCATCATTATATAATTGCTTAAATATCCATTGTGTCCATTTATAAAATTTAGGATCGCATGTAGATACTTGTTTACTCCAATCGAATGAGAAACCAAGCATTTTTAATTGTCTTGTGAATGTTTCAATATTCTTTAATGTGAACCCTTCAGGATGGTTTCCTGTTTTTATTGCGTATTGTTCTGCTGGAAGTCCAAATGAATCAAATCCCATTGGATGTAGTACATTATATCCTTCCATTCTTTTCTTACGAGATACAATATCAGTCGCAGTATATCCTTCAGGATGTCCTACATGTAATCCTTGTCCTGATGGATATGGGAACATATCTAGTGCATAATATTTAGGCTTTGAAAAATCCCAAACATCAGTTTTGAATGTTTCATGCTCATCCCAATAAGTTTGCCATTTCTTTTCTATTTTCTTGTGATCAAATTCCATATAAATTCAACTCCATATTCTAACTATTATATGATAACATATTTATATTTTTTTTTAAAGAATTAAAAGTACCAAAGGTATAGTAATAATTGATAATAATGTTGATATTAAAACAACATTTGCGGCATAATCTTGTTCACTACCTAGCATTTCCGCTAAATTTAAGATTAACGATGCGCAAGGCGCACACGCAAGAATTACGATTGATGCGCGCATTGAGTAAGGTAGTGGTGTGAAATATACTATTACATAACATAATAATGGAAAGGCAACTAATTTAATTAATGATACGATATATGCATGATAATTTGTAAATACTGTCTTTAATGATGTTGTTCCAAGTCTTATTCCTAAAACTATCATTGATACTGGTGTAGTCATTTTACCAAGTAATTTTATTGCGTCCCCAAGAAGTGGTCCAAAATCACCCATTGTGTTTTCAAATTCAATTCCAAAACCGTAAATAATTACTGCAATTATTACAGAAATTGTAGTAGGGTTTAATACCATTTTCTTTAAGCTCATATATTCTTTTCTACCAGTTACGGCATAAGCACCTACTGTAAATATCATAAGGTTCATTGAAAGAACAAATAAAGAAGAATATACTGCAGCTTCGGGATAATCCTTAAGTAATGCTGTAACAATAGGAAGTCCAAAGAATCCTACATTACCTAAAGCAGTTCCGGCAAGTCCTACTTTTTTCAATTTATGTTCATCATCTTTATTTTTGTTATAAATGTATGCAAATAAAAACGCAAGACCAATCATTAATACTTGAAGTAGTAATGTTACTACAACAAATATAATCATGTTTTCTACCATCTTTTTGCTTCGTTCAATACCTTGGAAAGCATTAATTATCATACATGGCGATAATATATATAAAAGAATGGTTGCGATTGATTTTGAATGTGTCGCATCTACCATTTTTACCTTTGCTAATACGAATGCAGGTAGTGCATATAATAATACTATAAATACGTTAAATAATGTCGTTTGAAAATCCATAATAACACCTCGACGAAATACATTTTATACCTAAAGCGTAAAAAAAAATAGAATGTAATTGCTTACATTCTATAAAAAAGAATCAAATTCTATTCTTGATTATTTTTAACGTATAATTCCATTCTATTATATGGAACCTCAATATCATTAACCTCAAGTGCTGTCCATACTTCTTCAAGTAAGTAGAAATATACATCCCAATAATTTTCACTCTTTACCCATACACGGCATTTTAAATCAAGAGTGTATTCATTATATTCACCAATACGGCAGAATGGTGCTGGGTCCTTGAAAATCAGTTCATTTTTAGCACATGTATCAATAATTACAGCTTCAGCTTTTCTAAAGTCTGCTTCATATGCAATAGGGAATACTAAATCAACACGTCTTGTGTCTTTAACTGATTTATTAGTAATTACACCATTCGCAAGAATCCCATTAGGCACCATATTTACAACATTATCAGTTGTGACAACGTCTGTATAGAATAATCCTATATTTTCAACAGTACCTGCGATACCTTGAGCTTCAATGAAATCTCCTATTCTAAATGGTCTTGTAAGAATTATTAAAATACCTCCAGCAAAGTTAGATAAAGCTCCTTGAACTGCAAGACCAATACCTACAGAACAAGCTGCAATAGCCGCTGAAATAGAAGCTGTTTCAATTCCTATGTATCCTAAGAACATTAAGAATATTAAAACTTTAAGTACTTTAGATACTACGCTTTGAAATACTTTAGAAATAGTCGCATCTGCTTGTTTTTTAATAAGTCTTTTATAAAATTTCTTACATACAACATCAACGATTTTGATGCAGATTATCATTATTATAAAAGCTATTATATAACGTACAAGATTAGTTGTAGCCCACTCTTTTAAATCTTCCCATTTCCCTTTCCACCACTCACCGGAAGTCAAATCAACTTTAGTCTCTGTAGTACTTTGGTCTGTTGTTTCTTCCATTAATTTAATAAAACCATAATTTATTTTATCAATCATTTCTTTCTCCTCTAAATTATAAAGGCTTGTATAAAACAAGCCTTATAAATTTTATAATCCAAAATATTCGTGAGCGTTATTATAGCAAATATCTTCAACGATTTGTCCCAATGTTTCTAATTCAGATGCAGGATATTGTCCTGATTCAACTAAATTACCAAGCATTTGGCAAAGAAGACGTCTATAATATTCATGACGAGGATATGCTAAGAATGAACGAGAGTCTGTTAACATACCAACAGTTTGGCTAATGATAGCAACTTGCATCATTGTTTCCATATTTTGTCTCATTCCATCTTGTTGATCTAGGAACCACCAAGCAGTACCTACTTGAACACGGTTCTTAACTCCTTCTTTTTGGAAGCATCCTGCAAGAACCATTAATGCATAGTTATCACGAGGATTTAGATCGTATAAGATTGTCTTAGGAAGAGCATCTTCTGCATCTAATGCTCCTAGTAATTGAGATAATTTTTCCATGTATACAGAATCTTCAATTGCATCAAATCCTGTATCTGGTCCAATTTTCTTAAGCATTGATTTAGAGTTGTTACGTAATGCTCCAATATGGTATTGTTGAACCCAACCATGTTTAGAGTATTCTTTTCCTAAGAATAATAGAATATATCCTTTATATTTATCTTGTTCTTCATCAGAAATAGGCTCATTCTTTAAACCTTTTAGATAAATAGCGTTAACTTCTTCTTTTGTAGCTGGTGCATAGTGAACAACGTCTAGAGCGTGGTCAGATAGACGAGATCCCATTTCATGGAAGAAATCAATTCTTTCAGCTAAAGCCTTAGTGAAAGTATCAATAGAATCTAGTTTGTATCCTACAACTTTAGATAATTGGTCAACCCATGATCCGAACCAATCAAGTTCTACGTTGATAGCCTTGTCAGGACGGAATGCAGGACGAACTTCAACTTTTAAAGTCTTGTCTTCCTTCATTAATTTATGATAATGAAGATCATCTACTGGATCGTCTGTAGTACATACAACTTTAACATTGAATTTGTACATCATTTGACGAGCAGTAAGAGTTTCAAGCTTCTTGTTAGCTTCTGTCCAAATCTTTTCAGCATTTTGTTTATTGATTACATCATAGATATCAAAATATCTTTGCATTTCTAGATGTGACCAGTGATATAGAGGATTTCCTACAAAATATGGCATTGATTCAACAAATTGCATATATTTTTGTTTGTCTGATTCTTCTTGTGAAAGTCCTGGAACATTTCCTGAAATTGAATCTTCGCTATATCCTCTAGCACGAAGAGCTCTCCACTTATAGTGGTCTCCGTATCTGTCTCCAGCTCCTAGCCAAACTTCTGCAAGGTTGCGGAATTTTTTATCTTCATAAATTTCTTTTGGTTGAAGATGGCAGTGATAATCTATAATAGGTTGTCCTTCTGCATGTTCATGATATAATTTTTTAGCAGTTTCTGTAGTTAATAAGAAATCCTTATCCATAAAATTTTGCATAATTTTATATTCTCCTTCTTTTTATAGAATTACTCCATCCTTGAAAATTGATATTTCACGGAAGTTATTCTTTTCGTTGCAAGTTTGTTTTTTACCTGATGCAACATCACAAATTAAATCGATGAAATGCTCTAGTAATTGATCCATATCCATTTTGTCTACTAAATCACCTGCATTGAAATCGATCCAATTTTGTTTTTTATTCGCAAGTGTTGAATTTGTCGCAACCTTAACAGTTGGAACAAATCCTCCAAATGGTGTTCCACGACCAGTAGTAAATAATACCATTTGACATCCAGCTGCCGCAAGTGTTGTAACGGCAACTAAGTCATTTCCTGGTGTGCATAATAAGTTAAGTCCCTTTTCAGTAACTCTTTCACCCATGCTTAATACACCATTAACTTTGGAAGCTCCACCTTTTTGTGTACATCCAAGAGATTTATCTTCAAGAGTTGTGATACCACCAGCCTTATTTCCTGGAGATGGGTTATCATAAATAACTTGATGATGATTCTTGAAATAAACTTTGAAATCATTAATTAACTTAACAATCTTTTCAAAAGTTGCTTCATCTTTAGCACGTGCCATTAATAATTTTTCTGCTCCGAACATTTCAGGAACTTCTCCTAAAACTGTTGTCGCATCATTTAGTGATAAGAAATCACTTAAACGACCAAGTAGTGGGTTAGCAGTGATTCCTGACATACCATCAGATCCACCACACTTAAGTCCAATACGAAGTACTGATAGAGGTTTTGTAACTCTCTTATCATTTTTCATCTTATCGTATAAAACTTTAAGTCTCTTTACACCTTCTACAACTTCATCTTCAAATTCTTGAGCAACTAAGAAATCAACTCTATCATGATCATAATCTCCTAGTGTTTCTTTAAATTTGTCGATTTGGTTTTCTTCACATCCAAGACCAACTACAAGTACTGCACCTGCATTAGGATGTTTAACCATATCTTGAAGAAGAGTTCTAGTAAGTTCTAGATCTCCTCCCATTTGTGAACATCCAAATGGATGTTGGAATGTATAAATACCATCAATTTCTGAAGTATCATAAGTTGCTTTAAATTGTTCAATCATATCTCTAGCCATACCAGAAACACAACCAACAGTTTGAACAATCCATAATTCATTTCTGATACCATATTCACCACTCTTACGAGGATAAACTTCAACTGTTCTATCAGATTTATATCCTAGAACACTTGGATAATTTGGCTCATATTTATATTCAATAACGTCATCAAGATTAGTCGCAACGTTTTGAGTATGAACATGCATACCAGGTAAAATATCAGATGTAGCATGTCCAATAGGTGAACCGTATTTTATTACGTCTTCACCTTTTGAAATTTTCTTTAATGCTACTTTATGTGCTTGAGGGATATCTTCTAATAATGTAATACCTTCTACTACTTCACCTTTTTTGAAAGGACGTAGTACAACGGCCACATTATCAGTTTGGTGTATTATAATATAGTCGTTCATTTTATCACCCTTTTTATTTTTTTATTACTTTACAATTTCCTTTAATGCTTCACGCATTGTCTTTGTTTCAATTGCATATAATGCATCTGTAACATAATCAGTTACACCTGCAATATTGTTTAAATTAACTTCCCAATGATCTTCTAATCCTAGAGTATCAGTTACAATAGTCTTAACTGATTCTTTAGTTCCATCAAACTTAGTCCATTCATTCTTGAAGAATTCTAAGAATTTAGGATCGTCATTTAATTGAATATCAGCACCATTGATTTCTCTCTTTCCTTTATAGAAAGCGATTAATGCAGCTAGTCCGAATAATGCATGAGTTGGCATTACTCCCTTTTCTAAGTTTTGAAGAACAGTAGGTAATACTCTTGTCTTATACTTAGTTACTGAGTTTAAGGCAATACTCATTAATTCATGACGTACATATGGGTTCATATAACGCTCTAATACTGAATTAGAGTAAGCTACCATTTGATCCTTTGGAATTGCAATTGTAGGAATAACTTCGTTGAAGATAAATTCTTTTACGAATGTTCCTAGTTGTTCGTCTTCAATTGTTTCTCTTACAGTATCAATTCCTGCAAGGTATGATACTGGAACTAAAGTTGTATGAGATCCGTTAAGAATCTTAACCTTTCTTTGTTTGTAAGGAACGATTGATTCAACAAATAATACATTTAAGTTTGCTTTTTCAGTTGGTAATTTAGCCTTTAACTCTTCTAAGTTCTTCTTAGCTTCTTCTTTATCTTCAACTGTTTGAGCATCAATACACCATAAGTGGAAAATTTCACCTACAACCATGTTGTTGTCTTGGTATCCAAGGTCTAATTGGAATTGTTCAGCTTCACCACGAGGGTATCCTGGAACGATACGGTCTACTAATGTGTTGTAGAACTTATTAGCTGTTACAACCCAGTTAATGAACTTTTCATCCATATTGTTGTGCTTAGCAAGCTCAACTAATACTTTCTTTAATTCAAGTCCATTATAATCAATTAATTCACAAGTAATGATATATAATCCTTTTTTACCAAGGTCATATCTCTTCTTTAAGAACGCAAGAAGTTTTCCTGGGTATGATTTAGGACATACACTGAAATCAGTGTCAGTTGGATCGAATGCGATACCAGCTTCAGTTGTATTAGAAATTACGAATTCTAGATCATCTGATGCTGCATATTCAAGATATTTTGAATATTGTTCAAATGGATTGATGAAATCTTGAAGGCACTTAATAACTTCGTGCTCTCTTACAGCTTTTCCATTTTGTAATCCTTGAAGATATAATGTATATAATCCATCAGCTTTTTCAAGGTCTGCAACTCTTCCGAATGGCATTGGTTGTACTACTACAACACCTGCATTAAAATCAGTTGCTTGATTAGTCTTGTTTATAATCCAATCTACGAATGCACGTAAGAAGTTTCCTTCTCCAAATTGCATAATCTTAACTGGTTTTACTTCTTTTTTGTTAACTTCATTAATTAGTGGTAAATTTTGTACGTTTGACATTTTTATTTCCTCCGAATTTTTATATAAAATCTTAACAATTTATACCTTAAATATTTTATCACAACCATATTTTATAGTCAACAAAGAGGAGCGTTTTACTCCTCTTATAAACTTATAAATTTATTTATGATATGTTTCGTTATTATTTATTTTAAATGCTCTATAAATTGCTTCAAAAAGTATTAATTTCATAAGTTTATGTGGATAAGTCATCTTTGAAAAACATAGTTTATAATCAGCTCTTTTTAAAACATCACTAGATAATCCTAAAGAACCACCGATAATAAATGTAATAGTTGATGAATTATATGAAAATATTTGATCTATTTTCTTCGCAAATTCAACTGAATCAAGCATTACCCCTTTTAAATCAAGCGCTATAACATAAGACATCTGATTAATAGCCTTTAATATTCTTTCCCCTTCTATTTTCTTTACTTCTTCTACTAAAGCTTCTTTATCCATATCTTTTATTGGCTCATCGTTTAATACTTTTTCTTCTACAGTAACATACTTACCAAGTCTTTTTTTATATTCTAAAATACCATCTTTAAAATATTGTTCTTTTATTTTTCCAACGCTTATAATTTCAATTCTCATATTTCATACACCTTTGTCGCAATTTGATTTGTGTATACAAATGATACATTTGATACATCAACAGAAAACTTTTGATATATTTTTTTAGCTTCTTCTTTAATAATACTTACAAGATTACATTCCTCGGATATATGCGCATAAAACACCAAATTACAATTATTATCCATAAGGTTTGACAATAATTCTAGGCCATCTTCATTTGATAAATGCCCAGAATCACCAAGTATTCTTATTCTTGTCTCATAAGGTCTTGATGATGACATCAATAGCATAGGATCATGATTCACTTCCATTACGTAACAATTAGCGCCTTTTAATTTATCGTAAAGTTTTAAAGGAATATATCCTGTATCCGTAATATAAACAATCTTTTTGCCTTTGTTTTTAACTATGTAACAACAAGGTTCATACACATCGTGGAATGTAGGAAAAGCTTCTATTTCAATATCTTTAATTTTAAAACAAGCATTTTGTTCGATAATTCTAATATCATTGTTTGAAATAATATCCTTACCATTAGTTTTTTCACTAATTCCTTTTCTAGTTCCAGATGTCATATAAATAGGGCATTTATATTTCTTTGAAATTTGAAGAAGACCAGAAATATGGTCAGTATGTTCATGGGTAATAAGTATCCCATCAAGATTAATATCTATCATGTTATCTTCCATAAACTTAGTAAATCTTTTGCATGATATTCCTGCATCTATTAAAATTTTTGATTCATCAGATTCAATATAACATAAATTTCCTTTTGAACCTGAAGCTACCATTGATATTTTCATTTTATTTCACCGAACCTATTATATCATAAAAAAATAAGGATGCATTTAAGCATCCATTATTTCCAAATAAAATTATAGTCAATTGACCAATTATATTTTGTTGTGTCAACCCAGTCAGTATATAATGTCCACTTTGTAGGTTCATAACCAACTAGAGTATTCTTTAGAGTTTCAGTATATAAATTCTTCTTATCAGCTGAAGATGTGAATGTTAAATCTTTAAGCTCATAAGTTAAATATTTCCAATTTTGGAAGTTTGTTGAAGTATAATTTGAAACTGCTCCATCAAACATAGTTGAAATTGCACTATTTACTGAAGTCTTAAGTAATGAATGAGAACCAATTATTGTAGTTTCATAGAAATATACAAATAATTGAGATGCTGATGCATAATCATTATCTGAATATCCATTAGCATATAATACATATTCAGGATCATCATCCTTATCTGTTTCTCCATCCGCATCATCAGGAATTAGAACAACTTCTAGATGTTCATATTGCATGTATTCATCTGAATCTTTAGCTTTTGAGTCTGAAGATTTTTTAAATACTGCTGATGACTTATCTTCAGTACCATAGATATTTAATAAATGGTATCCATAAGTAGTCTTACATAATGAATCTATTGATCCTAGAGTTTCTGAGAATTCAAATACTCCCTTATCATCCATAGTCTTTTCATCAAATGTTCCATCAATTACTTTATCATATAATTCTTTAACTCTATTGGAGAATTCTTCTACATAACTTGAAGCCTTGAATAAATCAATTGTAGATAAATCTTCTGTCTTTAAAGTTATAGGGAATTCATTCTTATAATCATTCCAATATATATCATGACCTGCATTATATGATAATGAAGCAATCTTATAGTTGTTGTTGAATGCTTCTACAATATATGTTAAAGCTTCTGTTACAGTCTTAGATATAGTAAGAATCTTTACTTCTGAAATGATTGCGTTAGAAATATTTAATATAGTTTTATCGAATTCTTCTGCTAGAGTAGGATCAATTTCTTTTAATGCTGCTTTATAAACATCAGGATCTGTTGTAGTACCTGAATAATCTTCATCTACAGAAATTAAAATATGAGAAATTTCTGCACTGAAATAATTATCATATAAATCCTTATAGATTGACGCAAATTGAGTATAAAGTGTTGATGTTTCATCAAAGTTAACTTTATCAGTTGTAGGATTTCCGAAATAAGTGTTTACCTTTTCAAGTATTAGAGTAGCTTTTTCTTCATTTAATACATCATCCTTAGTACTTACCCCATATGTCGTTTGAAGGTATGTTTCAAGACCAAGTTTCTTTGGAATTGATTTATTGCCTTTATTAAATGATTTAATTTCAGAATTTAGGCTTGATTTATAATCTGAATATGTATCACTATCAACTAGCGCATCAATATATGTTAAACCTAATGCCCATTGATTCTTTAAGTATTCTACAGCTGTTGATGTTCCATTTTCAGCTTCTAGATCACTATAAAGTTCCTTTGGAGTATATGTATATTCTTCACCATTATATTTAACTTTATAAATATAATCATTATTGAATGTTTTAGTGTATTTGAAATCGCTATATGATTGTTTGAAATTATATCCAACAAGTGGATCATATATTTCAATATCACCATTATCAACGATATCTTCAAATCTTTGGTCAACTATTTTAGTAACTAAAGATGATAATGATTTGTTTGATAAAATATCATCAAGCATTTTATCATAAACAGTAGATCCATCTCCTGCAACCTTATCAGAATCATTAAGGTTTTCCCATTCAACTTCTTCACTACCTGAAATACGATATACTAAGTAGTATGCTCCTCCGATGTTAAATGCTTCTGTAAGATAATCACCATCTTCCATGTTTTGGAAGAATGTTTGAAGATTTCCTGAAAATTTAGCAGTAAATCTATTCTTTTTCTTAGTAATAGCTAAATTTGTTTGTTCATCTTCAAGATAATTATCAACAGTTAAGTTTTCATCAGTTGTATTCTTTAGATTATAAATTGCTAGATATTGTTCTAGATAATTTTCAGGATCAATTGTTGTTGAACCGATTGCTTTTTGCATAACACGATTAGCTTGTGCTTCTGACGCAAACTTGATAACAATTCCTCTATTTTCTCCATAAGTTTTACCTGTAGAGTAATAGTAATCTCTTATATCATCATCAGAAACATAATAATCGTTCTTTCCTTCACCTTTAATATATTCATTTTTGTAGTAATATTTAAAGTCAGGATTTTTTAATTGTTCAAGAACATAATTGTTCATTGCTCTATCAAATACATATGATTCATAGAATGCATATGGGAAATTGGCAACGAATTGCTCATCACCATTTTCGTCCATCGCAAATGTTATAGTTATATCAAGAATGTCTTGAGCACTATAATAAGTACCATCTTCTTTTGTAGTACCTGCATTGAACAATGTATCTGCATATTGTTTAGCTTGTTTTGTTCTATCTTTTTCTGATAAGGCCTTATATGAACTTACAGTAGACACTCCATATATAGCATTTACAACGTTTGAGTTTAATAAATAATAATCATATGCATCTTTTTCTTGATCATATGCAAAATATTTTTCGTTAGTTAAAACGTCTGAAAATAATTGATTTTTTAAATTAGAATAAACTTCATCATATCCTTTATTACGCATTAGGTTATATAAACCTTTTTCAGATATAGAGTTATTTCCTAGAGTTGCATAAGTGTTTGTATCAGATAATGTACCATATGGTGTTTTAGAATTAACTTTAGTACCACATGAAACAAGTGCCATTGTAGAAAGCCCTAATATAGGTAATGCAATTATACTTTTTTTCATCCTATTCACCTTCTTTTAGAGATAATACCTTATCCCACCAACCAGCAAATAAGTATGCCTCATCTGTATCTGTAAGATAATTATCGTCTTGCCTTCTATTAATATTCATAACTTCTTTTAATCTATCACCGTTAGAAGTTGTCGCAAATGTAATATTTGAGTTTAGCATTTTCTTAAATAATAATTCACGTTGAGTAGCTGTTCCTGTATATTTTTCATATACTGGCATAATGAAATCAGTTATATATGTTTGTACTGATGATGGGAAGAATGTTGAAGTTTGGTAATTTAAATATTCATAAACGAATAATGTGACTTGGTCTAATGAAGCCTCTTCTTTTGATTCATTATAAATATTTGAAATATTCTTCTTAACATCATCATAAGTAATTGTTATATTTGAATAACGTCCATTTACGTCATCAGTAGCTTTAAATTCAGCACTACTTCTTACTGTACATGAAGTTATAAGTAATAATGAATATCCTACACTTTCACCTTTACTATTTTCTAGAAGCCATCCTTCTGCATCAGATGCAGTATATTTTTCAGAATCTAGATAATCTGTTGGGAAAGTATCAAATTTAGATATTGTACTATATAGTTCATGTAATCTATGTTTTAAAGTATTATAAGGGGCTGTTGTATCAGTAGATGATTCAGTAGATGAAATCTTTACATCTGAATAATCAGTAGATGAAATATAAAGACCTGCTCTCTTATACTTAGCCCATCTTGTTTCAGGCTCAGTTGGATCGTATTCATCAGTTTGTCCATTGTATTCATCAATACCATTTGTGAACTTTTGTGACTTTTGATATTCTTCTACCATTGATGAAAGAGTAGTTGCTTTTTCATCATCAACATTAATCATACGTGTAATTAATGTGTTCATTAATTCTACTGCATAATCTTTATATGTCTTTGTAGGATCTGTAGGAATTGGTGTAGACCAATCGAAATCAGTATCAGCTTTTCCATCTTCATCCATATCAACATATACTAAAATATTTGTAGCCGATGCAGTAAATGCTTTATCATAAGCACTCTTTGCATAAGATTGTAACATCTTATAGAATTCTTGGTTGTTTGCGTAGTCTGTTAAAATCTTAGCTTGAGCATCTTGAATTCTATAGTAGTTATTTACGATATCATCAACATCTGTGTAATGGAAATATAATTTCAAGAAGTTATATTTACCAAGAGATGCATCATAACTATCAATTTGTCCTTGAGCAAAATATGCAAGTAATAAATCTAATGTTGTTTTATATGTTTTAACATCATCTTTAGTGTCTTTATATTCTTGTGTATCTTTAATTGCTTTTTTAGATAATAAGTCAATTGATGTTGTAACACCATTTTCTTTTTCTAATTCGCTAAATACTTCACCAATTGTGATATTAGTTTTCTTTTTCTTATAAACAACAGTCATTAATGTGTCTTTTGAAGGCGCATTTTTATGAGTTTTTGAATATGATGATACATTGTATGAATATACAATTTCTACATCGTTATCGTAAATATAAATTTTAGCATCATCTAATGCTTCTTGAAGATGAGTTGTGATGTATGAATCTGTAATTTCATCCCACATTTTTTCTTCAATAAGAAGTTGTTTATACTCTTCTTTATCTGAAGGAATTACTGTATCATTTTTAATATCATCAACAAGTTTATATTCTTCAGGTAGGGCATCTTCTGAAACCTTAAATGCTAAATAATAATAGTCTCCTACACTTTGTCCTTCTGTTGAATATCTTTGTTCACCATCGGCAATGTTAGGATTAACTTTTAATGTTCCTGAAATATACATTTTAAAATCTTTATCAACATCATCTAAATCATCTTGAGTATAAGTGATTGTTTTAATATCTTCGCTATCCCAAGTTGAAATAATGTCATCAACACTCTTGTCATCTTCAACAAATGTATTAACAATATTTTCTGTAATATCACGTCTATTAGTTGTAGTATTAGTAGTTTCTACAACAGTAGGTAGGGCATCACGATATGAATAAATATAGTTATACATTTGGCAATATAATTCTAATGCCATACCATCTCCACCTAGGGCTGTAAGGTTATAACATAATTCAGAATTTGCGGCATTTGAAATTTCAAAATCATCATAGTATGAACTATATTCTACATTCGTTTTTCCGTTTTGAGGAATATAGAAATATTGATTGTTATAAGTCTTAATTCCAAACGCTTTAAAAGTAGATGTTATTTCATCTGTATTTGTAAAACGAATATAAATTGCTCTTCTATCAGCCATATATTCATAGTTTTCTTTTTGGAATTGAATAATAGTAGAATCAGTATAATAATAATCATCTTCATCATCTTTTTCAGCATTATAATCTACAATATAATCTTCAAGATAATAATATGCATAAATCTTTTCTGCAACTTTTAAATCAAAGCGATAGTAATAATCGTATGCATAATATGTTGTTTCATATCTTGTTCCTGCAAAAAGAGTTTTTCCTCCAGCTTTTAGTGCATCTGGTTTAACTGATGCAATATCAACAACCTTTTGATCATCTACATAAACTGTATCAACAAATGTTTGTGCTTTATCATCAATTTCTTTTTGTGTTAGTTTATAGATATCATCGATTTCAGCTGCACTGTACATTTCAGATAATGCTAAAAGCTCAAAATAATCTAGGTATCTTTTTTGTTTTGCGATACTTAGATCTGTACTCTCACCATTCATAGCCTTTAGTGCTTCATTAGCTTCATCTAGATATTTTGAAATAACAGCACGTTCAATCTTATCTCCTAATGTATTGTAAGAATTCCACTTTAACTCTTCCCATAATTCTCCATTTGTTATGGAATATTTACCTGATGTTGCATAAACATCATTGTACGCAATAGACTTATAAGATGTTTTCTTACAAGACGCCAAAGAGATGGCAGTTAAGCCAGCTACTCCTACTATTGCGATTTTCTTTAATCTTAATTTATTTATCATAGAAAAATTTTACTCCTTTTTCCTCAAAATCTTAAAATCACGCATACTATATATTATCATTAGATAAATCAAAAATCAAGTTTTAGCGTTTGCGTATTTCAAGTCTCTATTATTTATGCTTATAAAATTTCACCCTGTCCATAACACCAATAGGTTCTGTAAATTCTCCTGCATCTATTTTTGCAAGTTCTTCACCTAAAACTCTAAACTTAGAATCAATAGTATCTATATACCATAACATTGCGCTTTCTGCTGTGCAAGGCTTTTTTATAGTCCCATATTGAGGAAGGCCATGATGGGACGCAACCATATGTAATAGCATTAGGACTTCTTCTTGATCATCATTGTAACCTAATTTATTACATACCTCCTTAATAATATCACACCCTATTAACAAATGACCAAGTAGCTGTCCTTTCAATGCATATTCAGTGTTTTCAACGCCACTGAACTCAATCACTTTTCCAATATCGTGTAATATTACACCAGATAATAATAAATCTTTATTAAGATACTTATAACACATTAACATCTTATCTGCTACTTCAAGCATACCAAGTGTATGGTAGGCAAGCCCTCCTACATACGCATGATGTAGTTTAGATGCAGCTGGATATAAATAAAAATCATTTTCATACTTAGATATTATTGTACTTACAATATCATGAAGTACTTTTGATTCTATTTTTGCAATATATGATTCAACACCATTCTTTAATTCTTTATAATCAAGTGTTGCGGCTTGCATAAACTTTCTATATACATTATTTTTTAATTCTGTATCTTCTAATTCTGTTATATGTCTATATGAAACAACATATGCACTTAATTTATCAGAATTTGAATTTTTAGCAATTTCAAATTCATATATACAATTCAAATCAATGTCTTTAGCTCTTTCATCTTCAATTTTTAAATTGAACTTAGATTTGTCGTCTAATGTAACAATTAAATTTACAATATTTTTAGAACTCATTATTTGATCTATTTTTGCATATATAACACTCTTTATAACTTCTTCCATAACCTCACCCTTTTTTATATAATTAATTAATTCTTCCTTACAATTTGATACAGTGCCATCAAGAATTGCACATATTAATTTTTCTTTAACTATAGATATCTCTTTTCTATCTATAACTTCCATTAAATCAGTTGATGATACCGCTAGCTCTTTGTCACTTTTTATTTTAAGATTATTATAATAATCATAAACATTTTCTATATAGCCTTTATTCAAATATTTGTTCACTTCATTTATAATTTGAAGCATTTCAAATGGAACATCTAGAAGAGAATACATGTTAGAAAAATCTACTGTTTTAATATATTTAAATAAATTCTTTTCTTTTTCGTTATATTCATACTTCTTTTCTAGTGTAGATGATAGAGTAAAACATATTCCTAAAACTAAATTAGTGTCATTTAATACGATATTGTTATTATATAAATATAACAATCCTTCTTTTAGTGAATCATAATAATTTATAATGCCAGTTTCTACAAATAATTTAATATAAGAATTATCTTTATTATATTTAATCATCTTAAATAATTCTTGTTTTTTTCTGATTCCAGATAACATGCTTACTAAATGTGCTTTATCGCACAAAGCAGAATATGTTTTATCTTCAAAATCAAATCCTAGTTTTGATTTTAAATATATTCCTCTTAATATTCTTAATGCATCCTCATCAAATCTTTTATACGGATCACCTATTGTTCTTATTACTTTATTTTCTAAATCAGATATTCCATTGTATTTATCTATGATATTAGAATTTACATCAAGCACTAGTGCATTGATTGTAAAATCTCTTCTTTCTAAATCTTCTACAAGGCTTTTAGCTACCTCGCTTACCGGATGACGGTGATCTTGGTATTCAATATCTTTTCTAAACGTTGTGATTTCATATTTATAGTTTTCATCTACAATTGTTACTGATAAATATTTTGATCCATTATCTATAATATTAAATAAAGATTTTATTTCATCAACACTAGCGTTTGTAGTAATATCAATATCATATGATGGAATATTTAATAAACTATCTCTAACATACCCACCAACAATGTACGCTTCAAAGCCATGACCTATTAACTTTTTCAAAATTTTTACTACATTGTTTGGTATCATGAAATCTCCTCTAAAAAAATAAAAAGAAATGTAAACACATTTCCCTACAGCAATATATATGTGTCTTTAAATTTAAAAATATTTGATTAAAGCCACTTATTTATTAATACAATAAAATTATATCAAACTATATATTTTTATTCAATGTTTTTATAAATTATTTTTAATGATATAATATTTTTTAGAAGGTAGTTAACAATGAAATACATCGATAAAATATATCATAATGAAATAATCATTCAAAAATCACGTTTTATAACATCAATATATCCTGTATCATCTATAGATGAAGTTACTGATATTTTATCATCTACTCGCAAAAAATATTATGATGCGACACATAATTGTTACGCATATATTTTAGGGGATCTTATGTCTATACAAAAATGTAGTGATGATGGTGAACCATCAAAAACTGCAGGCTTTCCTATTCTAGATGTTTTAAAGAAAAATGATGTTACTAATGTTTTATGTATTGTCACAAGATATTTCGGAGGAATTCTTTTAGGCGCCGGAGGTCTTGTAAGAGCTTATAGTGATTCTTGTGCACAATGTCTTAATAAAGCTTCTTTTTTAGAGAAAAAAGAATTAAATACACTAATAGTTCGTATTGATTATTCAGCTTACAATCAATTATTAAATATTAAAAATATAACTATTCTTGATACATCGTTTCAAGATGTTATAACATTAACACTTGCATACCCTAAAGATTTAAAAACAAATATTATTGATACAATCAATAGTATTTCCCGTGGGAAAGCATTAATTGAAGAATCAAAGCCTTACGCTGTATTACAAGCTATAGATTAAGGTTTGCGAAAGATAAAAGTTTTGATACTAATTCAGTTAATAAAAAAGCCATTATAAAAGATATAACAAAATAAGCTATTCTTATTTCTGTTACATGTCCTTTTTTAAAAGCCTCTTCTAGCCTTGTAGCTCTTAAGATATAAAACGATACCCCAAAGAAGACCACTAACATTGTTGCGTAAAGGATTGCTTCCATATAACCACCTCAATGAAATTATATTATATTTAATGAAATAAAAAAAGAAAAACTTATATAATGCAAAATATCAAATAAGTCTATAAATGAACTCCTTTAAATTTGAAAAAAGATTTAAAAGGAGTTTTTCGTATACTAAAACTAGGAGTTAATCTCTTAGTTTTTTTGTTTCAAATATT
>CAVCDW010000025.1:0-10354 GCA_963601055.1 Elusimicrobiaceae bacterium | reverse complement strand
ATATGATATTTCAAAAATAGATTTTTTAACAATCCCTTTTAAACATTTAAATATTTATTTTATAATCTTATATTACATTCTTTTTGTTTTTACGTTAATTCTTATTGAAACAAAAAATAAAAACAAAAAGATGTATTTACCATTTGTGTTTTATGTAGCTATGTTATCACTTCTTAGAGTATCATCATTTTGTTATCAAATTGAATTTATTGATGTAGGACAAGGAGATTCAATTCTTATTACAACACCTCATAACAAAGAAGTAATACTTGTAGATACATTTGGATATAATACATCATATATTAAATCAAGAGGAATTCTTAAAATAGACTACCTTATAATAACACATTCTGATAATGATCATATAGGTGGGATTGAGGACACATTAAAGAATTTTAAAGTTAAAAATATTATATCAAGTGCTTATGATAATATTTCTTATGAATCAACAAAAGTATCATCAGGAAATAAAATAGCACTTAAATCTTTAACTATAGATGTTTATGGACCAATATATAAGAATAGTGATATTAATAATAATTCGGTTGTTTTTATGATAAATATTTGTGGTTATAAAATACTTTTCACAGGTGATATGGAAAAAGAGGAGGAGGATACTTTAATAAATAAATATCAAAATGCGCTTAAAGCTGATGTTTTAAAAGTAGGTCATCATGGCTCAAACACATCAACGACTAAAAACTTTATAAGTTATGTTAAACCAAAATATGCGATAATATCATGTGGAAAAGATAATAAATATGGTTTCCCGCACAGTGAAACTTTGATAAATCTTAGTGGAACTAAGGTATATAGAACAGATGATGGTGGTAATATAAGCCTTAAAATTAAAAATCATAAAATTGATATTGATTCTTATAAATGATAAAATAAGAATAGGTGATATATAGTGGAAAATAATTATATTATAAATTCAACATCTGATGTAATGATTCAAAAAAAGATAGATGAAATCATATCTATGTTAAATGGTGAATATGACAAAATAAAACTTGATGGAGAAGAAGATTCAATTATAACTCTTTTACAAGAACTTAAGACTGCGCCTTTTTTAACAGACTATAGAGTTGTGATATTGAAGAATCCTAAGTTCTTATATACCCAAAGCATAGATAAAAGACTTATAAGTGAATTTATTTCATATGTTAGAAAGCCACTAGAGACAACAATTTTTATTTTAGTGCTACAAAGCACTGAAATCATTAAACTTAATAAAGAAGAAGCATTTATCGAATTAAAGAAATGTGGTAAAGAATTTAATCTTGTAGAAGATGTTAAAGATATAGATTCTTTAATTGATAATGATTTTTTAGGATATAAGATTTTAGATAATGCTAAAAGAGAACTTAAACTACGTACACAGTCAGATTCTATTAGGGTAGTTAAGGAAATAGAAAAACTTAAAACATATAAATATCCTGATAAGGAAATAACTTATAAGGATGTTGATTTATTAGTTTCTCGTGATTTAGAGGATAAAGTTTATTTATTAACTGCATCTATTATAAAAAAATCTAAAGTGGAAGCTTTAAATTTATATAGTGATTTTAAGAAAAATGGAATATCGGATTCTATTATTTTATCTTCAATCATAAATAAATTTCAAGAATTATATCAAGTAAAATTGATGTCTTCTGAAGGATATACTAAAGATATGGTAGCAGAAGAATTCAAGGTAAAAAGCGGAAGAGCATACTATATGATGCAGGATGCTAAAGAAGTAAGGCTTGATACGATAAAAGATAAATATAGTGAAGCACTTATACTTGACTATGATATCAAAAGAGGAGTAGCAGATAAAGATAGTGCTTTGTGGTTTTATTTGCTTAAATTATAAAAATGTCCAAGTATAATACTTGGATTTTTTTGACGAAAAAAAAGGAACTATATTGAATAAATCCATAAAGAGCAATTTATTTTTATAGTTCCACTTTTTATATTAACCAATAATCATTATTAGTTTAAAGAATTAACAGCTGATGCTAACTCAGACTTCTTACGAGCTACGAAGTTCTTATGAACGATACCTTTAGCTTGAGCCTTGTCTAACTTCTTATATGCAAGTGCTAATGCAGTTGTAGCTGTAGCTTTGTCATTCTTTTCAACGGCTACTAAAACGGCCTTGATAGCAGTCTTAACTCCAGACTTGAATGATTGATTGAATTGTCTTGCCTTTTCATTTGTCTTAACTCTTTTAATTTGTTGCTTAATGTTTGCCATTTTTTCACCTCCGACACACAATGCTTATTTATTATAGCAAAGTTAAAAAGAATAAGCAAGTATAAATTTTAAAATATATTTTCTTTTTTTGTAATTTATGGGATTTAATTATAAATTAAAACTTGAAAACAATCCTTAATCTAATGTATAATAAATTTGAGGTTTGATAATATGATATTACTTTCGGATTCGATGAAATATTTAATAATTGCGCTTGCGTTAGTGGCTTTTGTGCTAATCGTTGGAATAATTATTACCGTTGTTTTAAAAAAGAAAAATAAAGGTCATGTTCGTGTTGATGATAGTTTCATCACAAACATTATCTCTTATTTAGGTAATAAGGATAACATAAGCGAAGTATCTGTAGATAACGCAAGACTTAAGGTAAGTGTAAAAGATGTTGATCTGGTTGATACAAAAATGCTTCACACACTTTCAGAAAAAGGTGTATTTATTACAGGTAATAATGTTAAATTATTATTTAAATATGATTCAATGTTAATCAAAAAAGAAATTTCAAAGAGATTATAGTAGGAGGTATATAAAATGGTCTTTAGAAAATTTAAAATCACTTCTGAATCAGGGCTTCATGCAAGACCTGCTACAATAATTGTAAACGAGGCTGTTAAATTCAAGTCAAATATTTCTTTATCTGTTGAATCTAAGACAGTTAACCTTAAATCTATAATGGGTGTTATGAGTCTTGGAATATACAATGGTGAAATATTTACTATCACTTGTGAAGGTGAAGATGAGGTTGCGGCTCTTGATTCACTAACTGATTCAATATATGAAATGCATATAGGAAAAGAAATTTAAAAAATTAGCAACTCTTAGTAGTTGCTTTTTAAATATGAAGGAGAATAAAAATGGAATACGATTTTTTAAAACTTGCAGATAAATATTTTGATTCTGCAGTTAATGATTTAAAAGATTTAATAAGTGCTAAATCGGTATTAGATGAATTTAGGCCAGAAAGCGATGCGCCTTTTGGAGTTGGATGTAAAGAAGCATTAGAGAAAATGCTTAACATCGCAAAAAGAGATGGCTTCGATACTTTAAATGATGAAGGTTATGCCGGTGAAATTAAATATGGTAGTGGTGAAGATCTTGCGATTCTAGGGCATTTAGATGTTGTCCCTGCAGATGGTGCTTGGAATACAGATCCTTTTGTAGGAACTATTATAGATAATAAGCTTTATGGAAGAGGCGCTACTGATGATAAAGGACCTGTTATTGCATCATACTATGCTATAAAGATGCTTAAGGATTTAAATGTTGGGTTTAATAAAACTGTAAAACTAATTGTAGGATGTGATGAAGAAAGTGGTTCAAGATGCCTTGAACACTATTTCAAAAATCACAACAAGCCTAATACCGGTTTTTCACCAGATGCAGACTTCCCATTAATATATGGTGAAAAAGCATTCGCTAATTTTGATATAAAAGGTGATGTTAACTCAACTCTAATTGAGACATGGAATAGTGGAAGTCGTTCTAATATAGTTCCTGATACATGCACTGTTTTATTAAATAAAGATTTAAAAGATGAATTTAAGAATTTCTTAAAAGAAAATAATTATAATGGTGAAGTAAAAGGTGATACATACATCACTTATGGTAAAGCAGCCCATGGATCTATGCCAGAACTTGGACTTAATTCAAATTTTATTATGGCAGAATTTTTAAATAAATTTGAAAAAGATAACTTCACATCATTTATATTAAAATATTTATCTTTTGATCCACATGGAGAAAAGATGAAAATAGATATCACAAATGGTGATATGGGTTCATTATCATTAAACCCTGGAATATTTAAAATCGAAAATAAAAAGGCTTTAATAGTTTGTGATTGTAGAACACCTAAAAATGATTGGTATAAGGTAATAGATAGTAATGTATCTGCTTGCGCAAAAGAATTTGGATTAATCTATAACAAATCTGAAAGAAAAGATATGCATTATGTTGATCCTAATTCTAACCTAGTACAATCTTTATATAAGGCTTATAAAGAAACAAGTTTAGATACTGTTAATAAACCATTTACAATTGGTGGTGGAACATATGCTAAATTTATTGATAACTGTGTTGCGTTCGGACCTACATTTAGTGGATGTGATGATTTAATTCACTCACCAAATGAATTTATTGATTTAGATAATTTTAAGAAAGATATAGCTATCTATGCATATGCTATATATGAGCTTGTAAAATGAGACTTAGAAAAATAAACGGAGCCCTTGAGGCATTAGAGAAAAATGAATATTATTTTATAAAAAATCCAAAAGAAAATAAAGGACAATGGAAGAATGTATTTAACAATCAAAATGAAATACATTTAGAAGTTGGATGCGGTAAAGGTAATTTTATAATTGGTATGGCTAAAGCATACCCAAATGTAAATTTTATCGCATTAGAAAAATTTGAAAGTGTTCTAATAAGAGCACTTGAAAAGATGGAAGCAGAAGAAATTCCTAATTTAAAAATAGTACATGCAGATGCGACTGACTTATGTGAGATGTTTTCAGACGGTGAGGTTAGCACAATGTATTTAAACTTTAGTGATCCATGGCCTAAGACAAGACATGCGAAGAGAAGACTTACATATAAAACATTCTTAGAGTTATATTCAAAAATATTAGTAAGTGATGGTGTTATAATTCAAAAGACTGATAATAGATCACTTTTTGAATATTCATTAGAATCATTTAGCCAAAATGGATGGTATTTAAAGAATATATCATTAGATCTTCATAAAACAGATATGTTTAATGTCATGACTGAATACGAAGTTAAAAAATCCAAATTAGGACCAATTTATAGATTAGAAGCAAGAAAGTGTAAAGATTAATGAATCTATTTTTGATAGGCGGAAGAACAACTACATCAACTACTGATAATATTGAACAATTTATTATAAACTATAAAGAAAATCCTAAAATACTCTTAGTTCCAGCCGCATCTTTAGATAACGAGAGAGCGGATAAGAATTTATCTTCTTTGTTTAATAAATATAAATGTACATATAAATTTTTATATTTATATAGAAACCCTATAAATATTAAAGAGGATTTAGATTGGGCTGATATAATCTACTTTAGTGGTGGAAATACTAAATATTTAACTGATGCAGTAGTTAAATATGGCATTGATAAATATTTAAGATCTACAAATAAGCTTATTGTAGGAATTAGTGCTGGAATGAATCTTATTGGTACATATGGTATGGGAGATTCTGATGCGTATTTGGATAATTATCATATTTATAATTATAAGATGCAAAAAGGCATTGGACTTTTAGATATGATAATGTGTCCACATTATGATAACTATGATTTAGATATTTTTAATGATGAACCAAAAAATTATCAAAGTGATGGACTAGCACTAGAAAATGATACGGCCATATACATTAATGACTATGGATATAAGGTAGTAAAAGATAATACTAGAAATAGTATATATAAATTTAGCAAGGAGGATAATTACAAAATGGATGCGATATACAACAATAAAGTTATTTCATGTCTTGGACCTGAAGGAACGTTTTGTGATGTTTCATGCAAAAACTATTTGAAGAAATCAAATCAAGATTTAAAAATAGAATATTATCCTTCAATAAGAAAAACTATTGAATCATTAAAAGATAATAGTGTTGCGATAGTGCCTTTTGAAAATTCTCTTGATGGTTTTGTGCTAGAGACTCTAGATACATTAATTAAAAACGATTATTCTATTACTAAAGAATTAGAAGAAAAAGTTGATTTTGCGTTCGTATCGTTCGCAAAAGATATTAAAGAAGTAAAAAATGTATACGTTCAATTTAAAGCTAAAGCTGAATGTATTGATTTTTTAACTGTTAAAAATAATTTTAATTTAATAACAACAGATTCAAATATGATATCCCTTTTAAATTTACTTAAAAGTGATTTAACATATGGAGCAGTTATTCCGCTTCATAAAAAGAATGATTATAATTTTAATGTTGTAATAGATGGAATATCTGACAGCACAGAAAATTATACAAGGTTTGTTGTCCTTGAAAAAACACCTTTAAAAATATTAAATGATGATATCAAATGTTCATTATGTTTATTTATGAACGATGATTATCCAGGTATTTTATTTGATGCCTTAAAACTATTTAATGAATATAAAGTAAACTTAAATTCAATTATTTCTAGACCTACTAAAGAAGCACTTGGTAAATATAATTTTTACATTGAAATATCATCTAAAAAAGATGAAATTAAAAATATATTAAATTGTATTAATGACTTAAAAAATGATACTAGATATGGAATAAAGAATTTAGGAATTTATTCAAAATAAGGAAGTGGTAAATTGAATATATTAGATATTATTTCTAAAAAACAAGAAGGTATTGAACTTACAAAAGATGAGTTAAAATACGTTGTTGATGGATTTTGTAGTGATGATATTCCAAACTATCAAATGTCCGCATTCTTAATGGCGGTTTATTTTAAAGGTATGACTGATACAGAAACGCTAAATTTAACGTTTGCGATGCGTGATAGTGGGGAAGTATTAAACCATGATAAAATTAAAGGCCTTAAGTTTGATAAACATTCAACTGGTGGTGTTGGAGATAAAACAACACTTATCCTAGGACCTATGATAGCATCTTTAGGACTTAAGTTTTCTAAGATGAGCGGAAGAGCATTAGGACATACAGGTGGTACTATTGATAAACTTGAAGCTATAAAAGGGTTTAATGTGTCATTATCTGAAGAAGAATTTTATAAGCAAGTAAATGATATAGGAATTGCGGTAATATCACAAAGTGCTAATCTAGCACCAGCTGATAAGCTTATATATGCCTTAAGAGATATTACATCAACTGTCTCATCAATACCGCTTATAGCATCCTCTATTATGTCTAAGAAGTTAGCTGCGAATGATGATTTAATACTTCTTGATGTAAAGGTTGGAAGTGGCGCTTTTATGCAAAATATAGAAAGTGCTAAAACCCTTGCCTCTTTAATGGTTAAAATAGGAAATATGGCGGGGAAAAAGGTTTCAGCAATTCTTACTAATATGGAAGAACCATTAGGAATGGCTGTAGGTAATAGTTTAGAAGTATTAGAAGCTATTAATACCCTAAAAGGTAATGGACCTAAAGACCTTGAAGACTTATGTGTAGAAATCGCAAAAGACGCGCTACTTTTATCAGGCCTTGAGACAAATAGTGATATCGCCAAAGAAAAAGCTTATAAGACACTTCACGACGGAAGTGCTTATAACAAATTCGTTCAATTTGTAGTAGCTCAAGGAGCTTCTAAAGATTACATTTTAAATTATGAAAATGAAATTAAAGTAGAAGAAGTAATCGAATATAAAGCAGAAGAAGATGGCTATATCGAAGAGATGGATGCAAAAAAAATAGGACTTGCGTCACAACGCCTTGGGGCAGGAAGATTAAAACTTGATGATGTAATAGATTATAATGTCGGTATAGTTTTAGAGCGTAAAATAGGGGATAAGGTATCTAAAGGAGATACTATATTAAAATTGTATTCTAATAAAAAAGGCGTCAATGAAGCCCTAGAATTCGTTTCTAGCGCAATTAAAATCGGAAAAACTAAAAAAGATATTGAATTAATTTTAGATTTTGTAAAATAAAAACCAAAATTATGATAAAAGTTTCAATTTAAATTGACTATAAAACGCTTACATGCTAAAATTAATATAGATATTTTATATGAGGAGAAGATAGATATGATAAAAAAGAAAAAAATATTCGTGACAACTTTTGCCCTAGGTTTAGCAACAGTTGCGCTAGTATCTTGTGGAAAGAAACCATCAGATAAAAATGATAATACAGATGACAGTAAGAAGGATGACTCATCAGATGTTGTTCCTACAGTGACTTATACTGTAACACTTGACACTAATGACACAGCTGCGACATTTGCAGAAGGTACTGTAAAAACATTTACAGTTTCAAATGCGACTGAGTTAGTTTCAAAAATTGGAACAACTACACCAACTAAGACAGGATATAATTTCGTTGGTTGGTATGTTGATGATGCATGCGAAACAGCATTTACTGCAGCAACAGATCTTTCAACACTTACAAAAGAAAGTGATGGAGCAATCTATATTTATGCAAAATATGCAATAAATACATATACTGTTACATTTAACCTAAAAGGAAATGCGGCAGTTGCGGCAGAAAGTAGTATAGCATCTACTGCTAATGTTGAATATGAAAAATCTCCAACATTAGTACCAAGTACATTTACTACACCTGCAAAAGATTCATTAGGACATGAAATGAATTTTACAGGTTGGTATGATAATGCAGAATGTACAGGTGATCCTGTAGATCCAACTACAACAAAAATTAGTGAAAGCAAAACATTCTATGCAGGATGGACTATTACAAAAATTGAGACTGTAGCACAATTTAAAGACTATGTTAACCAAAAAGAGGTTAAGACTAACGCTTATCTTGCAGGTAATATTGAGTTTGATGCAGCTGACTTTATTGATAGATCTGCCGCAACATGTGAAAAGGCAGGATTAACAAATGAAACTAAAACTGACCTTACAAACGAATTTGCGGCTAAATTCTATGGAGATGGTAACACTATAAAAGGTCTTACTGTTAAAGGTGATTTAAAATCAACTGCATTATTTGGAAAATTCAGTGGAACAATGGAAGATGTTATATTCGAATCTTCTACACTTGAATCTAGTGCTAAATCAACTACTGCATTAATTGCTGGAACCATTACAGGAGACGCAACATTCTCTGATGTAACATTTAATGGTGTAGCAGTAAATCATACAGGTTCAGATGGATATGCTGCAATAGTTGCAGGACAAGTTAAAGGTGCTGATGTTACTGTTAACTTTGATGGTATAACTGTAAAAGAAGCTAATATGACAGTTAAAAAATACTCTGGAGGATTAATTTCAAGTATTAATAGTTCTTCAGGAGTAACATTAAACTTTACAGATTGTTTAGTTGATGTTGATATTACAAGTACAGATGGAAGCAATGGATCTATTGGACTTGTCTTCGGATTTCAAGATGCTAATAAATCTAAAAATGCGACATTCAATTTTAATGGTGTAGTAGCAACAGGAACTATTGATTCTAAAAAGAATACAGGAGCATTTATTGGAGACTTAAAGAATGTAAGTGATTCAGCTCCTTGTACTGTAAATATTAAGAATTCTGCAGTAATTGGATTCAAGAATTCAGCATCTAGTGGATCTTCTAGTACATCTAGTACATTTGTTGGAAATAGTGGAGTAATTACTACTATTACTAATTCATATTATCAAGAAAATGGAACTAATATTCTAATTAAAGGTGATTATGGTTGGGATGTTAAAAAACAAGGTGAAGCAGTATCTTTAGAAACTTTAGCTGGAAAGACTTTAAGTTCAAATATAACATTAGTATATGATTCAGAAACTAATGCTCTTACAACTACTCTAAATGGAAATAGTGTTGTTACTAAAGAAACTACTGTATTAGATTTATCTACTGCATCATTAGGTGTAAATGTAGTATTCGGAGAATCTATTTCAAGTGCTGAGGGAACTAATACTTATAAGTTTTCAAGTTTCTTACACTATTATGAAGCAGCTGTTGCAGGAAAAGCTGGATATGGAGTTAAGGTTAAATTTGCTCTTCCTAAACTAAGCGAGGATACAAAAATTTTTGACGGAGTATCTGCAAAGGGACTTACAAGTTATACAATTGATGAGAAAACATGTATTGTTACAGGATATATTATCTTAGACAATGAAACTAAACTTGAATCAGGTAAAACTGAACTTGAAACTGTTCTTAGCACAACAACTTTAATTCAAAAGGAAATAAAGATTGTATGGGCTAATGATGATACTGTTACAACTGAAAAAGGCGAGACTATTTATGTAACTGCTATACCTGTAACATATACAATTAATTTCCAAAACAATGATCGTCATGATCTTATTGTTAAAGGTGATGAGCCTAAACATGCAGCAATCACCGCAGCAAGTGACACTTATAATTCTGGTCTTTCAACAGCAGTTGATACAAATGATAACACAAAACTTAATGTAACTTCAGGTACAATTGCATATA
>CAVCDW010000024.1:0-2556 GCA_963601055.1 Elusimicrobiaceae bacterium | reverse complement strand
TCAAATTTGAATTTAGGTACACTGCTAGTCCTAGAAATACTATAGGATACAATCCAATGTATGATATGCCACTTTATGAGTTGGAAAAAGTAGATGAACAAAATATATCTAGGATATTTAAAAATAATAAAGAACGTAATGAAATTACATTTTACGAATTTGAAAAAAATCCATCATTTTATAAAGACGATGCAAATCAGAATAGTAAACTATTAGAAACGATAGAAAATGCAATTAAAATAATAAAAGACGGAAAACAATCAATAATATCAGACCAAGAAACAAAAATTCAATTGAATGAGATGATTAAGGGTAAATATAATAAAGAATTCTTTATGTCTGAAATCAGTAAAAATAACGAAGAGAATTGTATTATTAAGTTATGTACATTATTTGAAGTTAAACTCAAAGCTAAGGGTATGACTGGCGATTTCTCTGAAATGTTAAATGAATACTGTAAAAAATTTTGGGGTGATGATGGTTGGGGATATAATGTGTGCCGCGACAAACATAAAGTAGATATTTTAAATAGATTAAGAATGCAAAGAAACAATATTCTTCATGCAGAAGATAAAAAAGTTCAACCGCTAACTGCTGAAGAATTAATTGAATGTGTAGATGAGATTTGTGATTGGGAGGTAAAATAGCAATGGATAAGTATCAAGAATATTTTGTTAAAAATTTAATAAAATTTCTCCTTAGTAAAGGAGGAATTGACTGTATAACTACATGTGAAGTGTTAAATGATGAAATAGTTATTAAGCAATTTGATGATATTACAATTACTAAGTACTATATATATGTTGAAATGGAGAAAATTACCTATTCACAAGAGGTAGTATTTGAATATGATAATAATGGAAAGTGGGAACTATTCCCAGAACATTTTAAAGAAGTAGTTCCTGCATTACCAATAGATTTTCTTAATCAAATCAAAAAAATAAGAATTACATCAAAGTTAAATTTATTTGAGCCAATTGAGTTAACTTTAAAATATGTTTTTGCGGATAAAGATGCATATTATGAAAAGAAACTAGCAGAAGAATTAGATAAGAAACAGGAAGCACAAAGAGCATTAAATGATTTAATTAAACCAGACCATAAAACAGGAAGTAATCTTGTTAATATATTTTGGAATTTAGTAAATGATAATATTGAAACTGTTAAGATAAATCTTTATGCACAATCCAATAATGAAATAAGACTAATTGGAAAGTATAAAGAATCTGAAACTATGTTTAAATCTATTACTGGATTAGCATATGGTCAATATTTGTATGAAATCATTGAACTTGATAAAGATGGCAATGAAGTAGCAAAAACAGGTAAGATAAATTTTGCTATAAACGCCCCATATGCTAAGGCATGGTAAACGGAATTTTGTTGATAATTAATATAAGATAATAGGGAGATTTATATATTGAAGAATTTATTTTTTGACTTAGAATTTGCAACAACTAAGTTTGGTATTTCTAAAATTTGTGAATTTGGTTATGTTGTAGTAAATGAAAGATTTGAAGTGATTAAAAGAAGTAATTTTATTATTGATCCATTCATTGAAAGAAGTGAGTGGGATTATAGAGTGGTAAAGAAAATATTAACTAGAAAAATATCAGAGTATGAGAGAGCGTTGACATTCCATAATTATTACGATGATATTGTGAGTTTAATTAATGAAGCTGACAATGTTTTCGGTCATACCATTAGTTCTGATGTTAAAGCATTAAATCAGGATATAGAAAGATATGGCTTAAATCCAATTAATTTTGAATTTTATGATGTCAAAGAAATTTATAAAGAATATTCTAAAATCAATAAAACAAGGTCTTTAAGTAATATTATGTTAGATCTCCACATCGATGGGGAAGAGAATTGCCATGATGCTGAAACGGACGCATATAATACTATGCTTATCTTAAAAGGTATGGTAGAAAAATTAGATGTAAGTATAAATGAATTGTTAGAATTAGTACCTAATGTTAAGGATAGAACTGATAATTTTCTTATTAAATCATTTGAAGAAATTAAAAAAAGAAGATATGAAAAATTTATGTTAGGTTTAAATTCTCTTGATAGATCAAATGATACAAAACATGGTAAAAATTATAAAAGATTTATTCAATTTTTAGATAATGTAAGACCAAGAGGAAAACTAGGTGATGTATTTGAAGGAAAGAAAGTGTCCATAAGCATAAATTATGAAGAACATCACTTTAGACAAATGCTTAACATTTGTCAACTTATAGTAAACAATGGAGGTACATTAATATTAAAGGGATCATTATCAGATATTTTTGTTAAATATGATGTTATTCTTGAAGATGGTAAACTAAGAAATGATTCAAAATATAACTATGTAAAAGAAGCTAATGATAATGGAGCTGATATAGAAATTATAAGTTTTGATGAATTCTTAAGAAGACTTAATATAAGTGAAGAAGAACTAGATGAAATGCCTATACCTTCGTTTGATTATTTACTTAGTGGCAATGCTATAACCTGAGTTTTGCAGTTGTTGTGCTATGATTAAGTTAATAATCTACTAAAAGGTACTAA
>CAVCDW010000023.1:0-6233 GCA_963601055.1 Elusimicrobiaceae bacterium | reverse complement strand
AGATTATCAATTCTTTCTTTTCTATTATCAGCATTCATAACATATGATCCTGCAACAACTATATCAACACCCTTTTTCCTACATAGTTTTACAGTATCACAGTTTACTCCACCATCTACTTCTATTTGGTAGTTATAACCATTCTTTTCTCTTAAGTTATAAAGTTCTTCGATTTTTTCAAGTGCACTTGGCATAAACTTTTGTCCACCAAATCCAGGTTCAACAGACATTACTAATACTAAATCTACATCAGCTAAATATTCTTTTATTTCATCTACTGATGTATTAGGTTTAATCGATATTCCTACAAGTTTATTATATTTTTTAATTTCTGATATGGTATCCGCTACATTAGAACTTGATTCCTTGTGGAATGTTATAATATCTGATCCTGCTTCCGCAAAGTTTTTAATATACTTTATAGGGTCTTCTATCATTAAATGAACATCAAAGATATTATTTGGACAATACTTTCTAAAATCATTAACAAATTTAGGCCCAAATGTAAGATTTGGCACAAAAATACCATCCATTACATCTATATGTATATATTTTACTAAAGATTTAATTTCATCTAAATCCTCTTTTAATTTTGAAAAATCACATGTAAGTATTGAAGGACTAACTTCCATATTTTAACCTAATATAATCACATTGTACTTATGATTATATATTCACTTTCTTTAATTTCTTTATTATGAGTACAACATAACATTATCTAATTTATTATAAATTATTAGATTTTGCATTACGTATTATATTTTACTACAACCTTAGCATAAACAAAACTAAAACTAACATAAACATTATACGGCAAATAAAACTTTTTTATTTTGTCTTCATTTAATTCCAATAATCCCATTTACTATAATATATTTTTTATAATCATTAACTTTATTTTTAAAATCAAATCTTCCAATTTAATAATACCATCAAAAATATAATTAAAATATAGACCACAACACCCGCAAGGGAAATTAATATTGAAATTAATCTTCCTTTTATACTTTCTTTGATAACAATACTGTTATTACTACAAATCAAATCATATCTAGGTCTGTTAAAAGTAAATTCAACCTCATCAATTTCTTTTGGAATTTCAAAAGAAAAAGACTTATACATTTTTGTATCACTCCCAAAGAAAGCAAAACATGTTGATATAAGTTCAACAAAACATAAAAGCAGCCACAATAAAAGCCACCCTAACTTAGAATAATATTTTGGATAAACAAACAAAATATATTTATCACTATTATCATTAACGTTTATTGTAACTGCGCTATCATCTTTAAAAAAACCTTTTCGAAGTTTCTTCTTTTTTCCATCTTTATAAGAGTAAAGACAAAATTTATTATTATCTGTATACTCACTTTTTAATATAATTTCCATATCAACAATTCAAATTTGCCCCGAACTACGAATTATTTTTTAACGAATCCATTTCCTCTATTTTTTATGATTTCGTCTCTCATTTTTAAATAATTAAGATATCTACTACTTAGTATTTTTTTATCTACATATGCTTCATACACACCACAACCTTTAGTTTTTTCAAGATGCATACAATCATTAAACTTACAGCTGTAGTCTTTAAATTCTATGAAAAGATTTTTTAATTCATCTTCTTTTAAATCAAAGAATGATAAATCGAACTTTGAAAAACCTGGCGTGTCACCAATTAAAATATCATTATAGTTATATATTGTTACTTCTCTTGTAGTATGTTTTCCTCTTCCAAGTGCTTTAGAAATAGCGTTAGTATTTAGACTAAACCCTGGGATTATAGCATTTATTAAAGTTGATTTACCAGCTCCTGTTTGACCTGATAAAACTGATACTTTGTCTTTTAATATTAAAAGAAGTTGTTCTCTTTCTTTTAAATTAAGTGAATTTACGAATAATACTTTAAATCCTATTTTTTCGTAATAATCCATTTTAAGCCTTAAATCAATATATTCATCTTCACTCAAAAGATCAGACTTAGATATTATAATAACCGGCTCTATGTTAGCTTTTATAATATTAACTAAAAACATATCTAAAAGATAAAAACTAAACGTTGGTTCTTTAGCCGCAAAAACCAAAATAATTTGGTCAACATTCGCTATATCAGGCCTTATAAGTGAATTTTGTCTAGGCAATACTTCTACTATATAATTATTTCCATCTTTGAATTCAAAATTTACAAAATCTCCTACTTTAGGACTTAATTTAATTCTTGTTGTAGATGTTTTTTTAGATAATTTATTTGTTGATTTATTAAATGATGAATCTTCACATACTTTTTGATATCTAAGTCTTCCTGAAGCTTTTGCAGATATTACTTCTTTATCATCTGTAAGTATTTGATAATTACCACCATTTAAATTAATAATTCTTCCCTTTGGCATATTACTTTTCCATATGTTTACTTCTTAATTGTCCACAAGCCGCATCTATATCAGATCCATATTCAAAACGTTGTGTAACATTAATTTTGCATTTCTTTAATGTATCATAAAATTTAGTAGTATTTTCTCTACTACTCTTAACAAAAGGTTTTTCTTTTACTTCATTGTAAGGAATTAAGTTTACATAAACATTCATTCCTTTTAAAAGATGAGCTAATTCTAGCGCATTCTTTTCACTATTGTTTATACCCTCAAGTAAAATATATTCAATAGTCACTCTTCTGTTAGTAATATTAATATATTCTTTTATGGCTGGTATTAATTTTTCAAGCGGATATGCTTTATTCACAGGCATTATTTGTGAACGTATTTCGTTGTTAGGCGCATGAAGTGATATTGCAAGATTTGATTGTAAATCTTCGTGTGCATAATCTAATATACGAGGTACTATTCCTGATGTTGAAACAGAAATATGACGTGCACCTATTTCTAGTCCATGAGGATTATTTATAATATGAAGGAACTTCATAATATTATCATAATTATCAAATGGTTCACCAATACCCATAACAACAACATGTGTTATTTTAATTCCTACTGCAGCCTCAACAGACATAAGTTGTAAAACAACTTCTGCAGCATCTAGCCCTCTAATGCATTTTTTCATTCCAGATGCACAAAATGCACAACTCATGTTACATCCAAGTTCCGATGTAACACATGCACTGTATCCATAAGGATGATGCATTAAAACAGTTTCTATTAAATTCCCGTCATTAAGTTTAAATAAAAATTTATGTGTTCCATCACTTGCGATTTGATGTGTTACAATTTCAAGAAGATCTAGAGAAAAATCTTGTTTTAAATGTTCTATTACATCTTTTTTGATATTTGTAATTTCATCAAAAGATCTAATACCTTTTCTATAAACCCACTCATAAACTTGTGTAGCTCTAAAAGGTTTTAATCCTATTGATACAAAATATTCTTTTAAATCATCTAAACTTAAACCATAAATACTTTTCATTATTTCACCTTATAATTTTTATCTATTTTTTTCATAACTTTATTTCTTTCTTCATCATTATTAAAATTTGAAAGCTTAAACATATACACAACTGATGAATTAAGATAAATACATACAACATCATCAAAATACGCAACTTTATATACTAATAAATAATTAATCTTTTGATAAAACTTTGCGACCCCAGAATCTAGGGTTATATCCATTTCATATTCGCCAAATTGATATTTATATTTAAATCCATTAGATATAGCTTTATTTTGTATATCAACAAACTTACTCGCAAAAAGGCCTAAAACATATGGTAAGGCCGCAATTATAAATCCACATGGCATCAAAACATATGGTAAGAAAGACGCATCATAGTTATTGTTAAGTGTTGTAACTAAAAGCACAATACCCGCAAGTAAAATAACAAATCCAATAATCGAAAAAGATAATCCCCCTCTGATTGAATTAACTCTTGTAACTTTTACGAGATCATCTCTTGTTATTTCACCTTTATTAATAATTCTTTCACCATTATCATCAATATCGTTTAATGCATTTTCTTTTTCCATAATATTCACCACTTTTGTTCATTATACCATATTTATAAAAAAGTACCTAATTATTATTTTGAACTTTATAGCTATGATATAAAAAACTCATCCCAATTATGAGATGAGTTATAATCTATCTTTCGTATATAATATCTGCAATTTGTTTTTTATTCATTTTCTTTAATACAACAAAATATATTATAGAAAAAAGTATTATTATAAATAAAAACATAATTCCAAACGATGAAAAATAATAATACACCGAAACTTCTTTATTAATATATTCATGCAAAATCTTATTAAAAGCCATAAGTGCCAATATTTCTAAAACTAATGAAATAACAAATGATATGAATACTTCACTTGATATATCTAAAATATACATTCTAGATACTTCTTTTTTAGAAACACCAAACGATATAAGTACTCCTTGAGTTCTTTTATCTTTATCAAAAATAATATGAACCAAATTAATTATAAGTATCATACTTATAATAAACATAATTACCCCAAGTCCAATTCCTATATACGAAATAGGTTCTATCCAAGATAATCCATCAGCTATTAATGAAGACTTGTACATGTTATCTTCCATTCCGTTTTTTAATACACTATCTATTTTTTTAATAGTTGGATTAAATATGCTTATTCCATTTGAAACGTAACTAAAACTATAACGATAATTTCCATAAATTTCTTTAAACATTGATTTGGATACAATTATTTCATTATAATCTATAATACTTGAGTCTTCGAATATATATTTTACTACACCACTAAATACCCCTTCTTCATTTTTTGAAGAATCAAAGGTATTTAATATATTTACAAATTTTAGTTCTATAGTTTGTCCAATAAGACTCTCTAGATTATCCGTATATTGTTTTGCGCTTTTTAAATCTAAAGCTATAAAGTTATCTTTTAATTCTGTTTTTTCACCATATAAAACTTTAGTATCATTTGTCATTTGCTGATAAACATACGAAGTTTTTAAATTATTATTTAGCATGAAATTAGTACGTACACTAGAACTTTCTACATTCCCATATCTAAAGCTGTTTTCAGTCATATAAATGCTATTGAAACAAGGAGTTTCATAACCATCATCACTACCAAATTCGTCTTTTAATTTTCCTAATTCATTATAATTTGTTGTAAATATTCCTTTAATAATATAATTATTAAAATTAGTACCTATTAATGTTTTTATATTCTTTGATAATTTATTAGCTAAATAATCTGATATAAGTATTTCATTATCATCAATTGTATTAGTACCAAACAGTATTTTTCTTTTTGTTTCATTAGATAAATACACTCTTTCAACAATAATATCATCGACTAAAAATGCTGTATCATAGAATATAGAATCCACATTTGTAGAATATTTTTGAAGTTCTACCTGCGACAACGAAATAGCACCATCCATTACTGAACTATATTTCGAAAAATCAACAACTTCTTCATCTTTATATGCTTCATATATTACTTTGGCCTTACTATTTAAGAGAATATTAAGTGACGTTAACAATATTAAAAATGATAAAAACAATGTGATCATAGTAAGGATATGTTTCACTAGATTCTTTTTAATAAATTTAAAAACTAAAAATATTTTTTCTTTAATTCTAAAGTTAATTCTACTATCTTTATCACATAAATCATCCTTGTTATTATTTATTATTATATCTGATGTTATTTTACCATCAGATATATTGATAATTCTATCGCTTATATTAGAAAATTCATCTTTATCATGTGAAACTACTATTACAAGTCTATTCTCAGATTCTTTTTTTAATATATCACATACTATTTTAGTATTATCAGTATCAAGGTTTCCTGTTGGCTCATCACATATTAGAACAGGCCTATCAAATAGTACTGCTCTTGCGATAGAAGTTCTTTGTTTTTGTCCTCCTGATATTTCATTAGGCATATGGTTTAATATATCTTCAATGCCATACTTTTTAGCCACATCTAATATATCACTTGAACTCTTACCTACAAGTTTTCCTACTAACATAAGGTTATCATATACACTTATGTAATCTATCAATTGGAAATCCTGGAATATTATTGCAGAATAATTTTGAGTGTCATATGATGTTTTAATTTCTCCTTTAGTCGGCTTATCTATTCCAGATATCAAATTAAGTAATGTGGTTTTACCACATCCACTTTTACCTGTGATAAACACAAGTCCCTTAGATGGAAGGTTTAGATTTACATTTTCTAAAGCAGTGCATTCATTATCTTTAGATTGGTTATAAA
>CAVCDW010000022.1:0-6241 GCA_963601055.1 Elusimicrobiaceae bacterium | reverse complement strand
ACCCATAGGATTACTCCTAACGGCTTGAGGTTCGCTACACTTGGCGGTAAATACCTGTGACTAGACTTTCACTAGCAAGATTAATGCCATGCCCGGCACACTGCAAAAATGAGGTACCTTATGGGGTACCTCATTCATATTATGTTCTCTACGGCGCTGATTTTATAGCTGTAATCTACGTTAATTCGTTTATAGTTGAATACGGCGTTGATTTTAAAGAACTAATATTTATGCTTGTTTCTAAACATAATAATTCTAATGTGATTTTTAGATGTTATTCAGTAGGTGTAACAATTTCAGGCTTTTGTACATTAGGTAAATCTATTGTTGTAGTACCAAAATTATTAAATACTACTGTAGCTGAAAATTTAACACCATAAATTTTTCCACTCACTTTCTGCTCGGCTTTAACAAGTTTTGCATCTTCAAACATGAAAGATGTTTTATAATTAATTCCATCTAATGTGTCTTTATATTCATACATGTTTGATTTAGAGTTAAACTCAAATTTACTTAAATCTGAGATTTCTACACCAACAGCGCTACAGAACTCATAATCGCTTACATAGTAACTATAACTGTACTTATCAATTTCATAGATAGTCCAATCATTATCATAGTATTTGTTATAATGGAAATATCTTTCATCTTCAAAACTATAAATATCAATTTGGGACTGTGCTTCATTTTCTACCATAAAAATATTTTCTGTTAAATAGGATTTTATAGTTACTGATACAGTTCCCGTTGTAGCAGTTGATATAAATGTGTAGTTATTTATGCTTGCAAGTGCTGCACTTTGTTGTTCAGCGTCTACCATATATTTAGCATCATCTTTAGTATCATCACCACATGAAACAAGACAAGCTGCTGCTCCTGCGCAAACCAATAAATTTAAAAATTTCTTCATTTCATTCTAACCTCCTTATTTAGAATATAACATATATATATATATATCAAGACGAAATTACAATAGCAGAATAAAATATTAAAAATAGATTTAATTTTTGTATATTTATTAAACATAAAGAAAAAATCCTATGAAATCAAATATTATTCATCTCATAGGATTTTGTTTAAATATTTTTACTATAAATATAATATAAACCTTTTAATAATAAATTCTCATCATATGTTAATTTATGTTTAGAATATTTAGTAATTAGTTTACCAAGACCTCCAGTAACTATCACATTTAAATCTTGGTTCATTTCTTCTTTCAATCTATCAATTAAGCCATCAATCATCGCAGTATTACCATAAACAATTCCCGATTGCATACATTCAATAGTATTTTTACCAATTAAATTTTTAGGAGATTCTAAAGAAATATATGGGAGTTGGGATGCATGTTGTGATAATGAATCAAGTGATGTTTTAATACCTGGAATAATCATTCCACCAATATGATTTTTAGCACTATCAATAACACTAATTGTAGTAGCTGTACCCATATCAATAATTATTGCAGGAAGCTTGTATTCTTCTATTACACAAACTGCATCACAAACTCTGTCAGCACCTAAACTTTTAGGATTATCTATTTTGATGTTTAAACCAGTTTTTATTCCGGCACCTACATGAAGTGGTTTCTTTTTTAAAAGAATTTCTATAGCACGACTAAATTCATTAGTAATTTCTGGGACAACAGATGATAATATTGAGCCTTCAATATCATCAGTCTTCACACCATAAATTTGCATCATAAGTTTAAGTTGGATTAAAAAATCCATATTAGTTTTTCTTATATCAGTCGCAATTCTAGCTTCTGCATAAATTGTAGTTTTATTTAAAAAGCCAATAACTATATTAGTATTACCTATATCTACTGCAAGAATCATTTTTTATAACTCCTTAATTTTATCAAGTATAATATTTGATAATTCGTCTTTTGTTAAAAGATCAGATGTTTCTACATTATTTTTTGTAATGAATGTAATTTGATTAGTGTCAACACCAAATCCAGTTTTACTTGATGATAGTGAATTTGCACAAATCATATCACATTTTTTATTAACTAGTTTCTTTTTGGAATTTTCAATCATGTTTTCGGTTTCCATAGAAAAACCAATTATTTTTTGATTTGTTTTATTTTCACCTAAATATTTTAATATATCATCCGTTCTTTTAAGCTCTAAAGTCATATCACTATCACTTTTTTTGATTTTATTTAGTGAATATTCTTTTACTGTATAATCAGCTACTGCAGCACACATGATTACTACATCATTATTATTGTAGTTATCTTTTACAGCGTTAAACATAGATAATGCGCTTGTTGTCTTAATGACATTTATACCATCGTATGCTTTTACATTAGAATCCCCGCTTAAAAGTGTTACATTAGCTCCTCTTTTATAAGCGTTATTCGCAATCGCATAACCCATTTTACCTGAAGAATGATTTGTTATAAATCTTACAGGATCAAGAGCCTCTTTTGTAGGTCCTGCTGTAATTAAAATATTTTTACCTTTTAAATCTTTTTCATATTCTATATTATATAAAATTCTTTCAAGGATTAAATCAATAGGCGCAAGTTTACCTTTACCAATATCATCACATGCCAAAAGACCTTCTGCAGGATCAATTATTTCATAATCATATTTCTTTAATTTACAAATATTCTCTTGAATAATTGGGTTTAAATACATATTTGTATTCATCGCAGGCGCAATTAACTTTTTTCCTTTAAATGCACATATTGTAGTAGTTAACATATCATCACAAATTCCGTTTGCAATTTTAGATATAACATTCGCAGAAGCTGGTGCTACTACAAATATATCAGCTTTTTTAGCAAGTGACACATGTTCTACATTATAAGTAAAGTTTCTATCAAATGTATCAGTTATACATTTATTATTAGTTAATGTTTCAAAAGTTAATGGCGCAATAAACTCTGTTGCATTCTTAGTCATTATTACATGAACATCTGCGCCCATTTTCTTTAATGTATGACATAAATCTGCCATTTTATATGCCGCAATAGATCCGGTTATACCAACTACTACAGTTTTTCCTTTTAGCATAAAAACACCTCTATTCTTGGTCTTCTAAACTTCCATATTTAATATAATTACAAATTCTTGATATTTTATTATTATCATCAACAAAAACTACGTTTGGTTTAACATTAGATGCTTCTTTGGGTGTTAAATTTTGATAAGCCATAATAATTACCTTATCACCTTTCTTACCACACCAAGCCGCAGCTCCGTTAAGGCAGATTACGCCACTTCCTGTTTCACCTTTTATAGTATATGTTTCAAATCTTGAACCATTATTAACATTTACAACTTGAACTTTTTCATATTCATAAATTCCAGCCTTTTCAAGTAAGGTGCTATCAATAGTAATAGATCCTACGTAATCAAGTTTTGCTTCTGTTACAGTTGCGCGGTGAATTTTAGATTTTAACATTGTAATTTCCATTATTTAACCTCAACTATAATATTATCAATTTCTCTTGTTGAACCAATATATACAGCGATAGCTACTAAAACTTCACCTTTTAATGTTTCAAGTGGTTGAATATTTATGTTATCAACAACTTCTACATAATCAACTTTTGCAAGTGGTTCTGTTTCAAGAATTTCTCTTATTTTATTTTTAATAACACTAGAATTTCTTTCACCGTTTGAAATTAATTCTTTACCAGCACAAAGTGATTTATAAAGAATAGTTGCGGCTTTTCTTTCTTCTAGTGATAAATAAGTATTTCTTGATGATTTTGCAAGTCCATCATCTTCACGGACAATAGGACATCCTATGATTTCAATATCAAAGTTTAAATCTTTAACAAATCTTTTAACAACAGCTAATTGTTGTGCATCTTTTTGACCAAAGTATGCCCTATTAGGTTTTACAATATTAAATAATTTTGTAAGAACTAAACAAACTCCTCCAAAATGAACTGGTCTTTTAGCTCCACATAAATGCTCTGTAACCTCAGTTGTATTTACTGTTGTTGTAAAGTGTTCACCATACATTTCTTCAGGTGATGGATTAAATATTAAATCTGCATTTGCGCTTAAAACTAAAGCTTTATCATGTTCTAAATCACGTGGATAACGTGCTAAATCTTCGTTTGGTCCAAATTGTGTTGGATTTACAAATATTGAAACTACTGTTTTTTGATTTTCACTAACAGATTTTGTAATCAAACTTTTATGTCCTTCATGAAGGTACCCCATTGTTGGCACAAATCCAACACTTAAACCTTCTTTTTTCCAATTATTTACTATTTCTCTTACTTCTTTTATTGTATGTACTACTATCATATTATTAGTCCCCCATAAATTCCTTTATAACTTCATTATAATCATTTTCATCCATTTTGTAAGTATGTTCTTTAGCAGGATATGATTCTTCTTTAACTTCTTTAATATAATTCTTATATGCATCTATAATCATATCATGAGCATTCGCAAATTTTTTCACAAATTTTGCAGGTTTATCATTTGAATATCCTAACATATCTTGATTAACTAAAACTTGCGCATCACACTCTTTTGAAGCTCCAATTCCAATTGTTGTGATACTAAGTTTTTTAGTAATATATGCCGCAAGTATTTCAGGCACACATTCAAGTGTTATTGCAAAAGCACCAGCCTTTTCTACAGCTATACAATCGTTAATTAGATTGATTGCTGCATCATGTGATTTACCTTGTACCTTATATCCTCCAAGTGAATTAACTGATTGTGGAGTTAATCCAACATGTCCTACAACAGGAATTCCTGCATCAGTTATAGCTTTAATTCTTGATGCATATTTACTACCACCTTCTAGTTTTACGGCTTGACATCCTGTTTCTTTTAAAATGCGACCAGCATTTCTAACTGCATCTTCATCAGATACTTGATAAGACATAAAAGGCATATCTACTACAACAAATGTGTCTTTAGCACCACGTACTACTGAAGCACCATGACTAATCATATCTTCCATTGTAACAGGGAGTGTATTAGGATATCCTAACATTACCATTCCAAGTGAATCTCCAACCAAAATAAAATCAATTCCAGCTTCTTCACAAAGACGAGCAGTAGAGTAATCATAACATGTTATTTGAACAAGTTTTTTTACGCCTTTAGCTTCTTTAAAAGTGTTAATATTAATCATTTTTATTCTCCTTTAATAAACTTTCTATTTTACTATAATCTAACATATTCTTTGTATTAGACATTTTACAAAGTATTAAACTTAAGGTTTTGTATAAATCAACAAATTCTTTAGGAATACTTTTTAAATGTGATTCAACAGTTTTAATATCATTTCTTATAATAGGGCCTGTTAATGCATTAACTGAACCTACTTCAAGTATATTATTAATATTATTTATAATTAATGGTTTAAATATTTTTAAATCACCAATACCAATATTTTTTAATATGCTTTCAGCAGAATAAGTAAGAGCACACACAAGGTTAGACAACATAACGCATGCAGTGTGATACAGTACTTTATCTTCTTTTTGAATCATATAAACTTGATTAGAAAATAGTTCTTTTATCAAATCTATTTTATCCATAGGTCCTTCAATCGTAAAATAGATATTTGAGATATTTTTATATGAATTATATTTATCGTTAAACGCATAAATAGGATGAAGTGAATAACAATAATTCTTTTCTTTAAGTTCTTTAAAAATATCACTAGAAATACTTCCAGATGTATGAAGCAAAATCTTATTATTAGTATTTAGTTTATAAAGTTCTTCTACAACTTCTTTAAGCGCATCATCATTAACAGTTAAAAAAAGAGTATCACAATCATTAATTAAATCAATTAAATTACTGTAATACTCACTAACACAAAATGAAGCTAAAGAAATGCTATCATCTATATTCTTTGAATAAATTCCTTTAACGCATCCATATTTATCACTTAAATATTTTGCTAAAGAAAAACCAACATTTCCAGCGCCAATAAAACCTATCTTCATATTAACACCTCACTAATACAATTTATTTCTAATATCATTTAGTCAAGAAAGATAGAATTATTCAATTTCATAAATTAGTAAAGTTTTACATCTATAAATACTTTCTACATAGATATTATACACTTTTTTACTTAAATGTAAAATATATAAAAGCCATAAACGATTAACTTTATGGCTTTTTCATCAAAAATTTCTACAATTATTAAATATATTATTGTATCAATAAACTAAAGAATGACTTCAAATTTCGCATAAAGTTTAATTTCTTCATATTTATATTCTGTCCAATTATTG
>CAVCDW010000021.1:0-7667 GCA_963601055.1 Elusimicrobiaceae bacterium | reverse complement strand
TTGTATATTTTTTATCTAAAGCCTGTGTCATTATGTCACAGTAAAACTCTCTTTCCCTTTGACTCCTTGTGTCATACTGTGCATATTCTAAATCAATGTAACGATTATTATCATGCGAATTATAAAATGCAACTGTACCAAGAGTCGCTACTACAGCACATGTACCAGAAACTTCCTTATCTGTTTTTGCATAATGTGAATTGTAATAATCATTTAACACTTTTTGACTAAAGTTTTTGCAACCATCAATTAAAAATTTATTATTTTCAACTATATTTATATTTTTGATATTATATTTTGAATAATACGTGGTTTTTATATAATCCCCTATAATTTTCAAATTATAATCAACAACATCATTTGAATCTCCACTTTTGTAAGACTTTATATCTTTTAAATCTACTCCAAAAGCACCAAAAATTGTTAAAAACCCTATTAACACGCATAATACATAATTCTTCATTAAAATCCCCCAGTCAACAAAACTAAGACTAATTGTCTTAATCGGTCTTGCTTTTGCCTAGTTTCATCATATCATTTGTAATATTAATTGTCAACAAACGATTTTATAAGCATTGCATTATCAACCAGATTTATTTTTATCATTTCTAAAAGCATATTACAAGCAAAAAAAGAGCGCATCTCTGCGCTCCTCTTATCATTATTCGATTTCAATATATTTCTTTGGTTCTTCTACTTCTTTAGCTTTCTTTAATGATACATTTAAAACTCCGTTTTCGAACTTAGCTTTAATTTGTTCCTCATCAATATCACCAAGATAGAAGCTTCTTGATCCTTTGACCATTCTTCTTTCACGTCTTACGAATTTACCATCTTTCTTTTCATCATTAGTTTCCTCATGATTTACAGAAACTGTTAAATATCCATCCGCAAAATCCATCTTAACATCTTTCTTATCTACTCCTGGCATATTCATAAGAACTGTATATCCATCTTTATCTTCCTTAATATCAGTTTGCATCATGCTAAAGTTTGTACTTTCACCAAAAGCATTTCTAAATCCATCAAATAAATCTCCAAAATTTTCATCATTTAAATAAAACATATAAATTATCTCCTTTTCAATTAATCAATTTTAATACTTGTTTGTTTTTTAGGCATCTTAGGTAAGTAAATTTTTAATACTCCATTTTCATACTTAGCTTCTGCCTTTGTTGTATCTACTAATTCGTTAAAGTAGATTGTTTTTGGTGCGAACGCACGAGAACGTTCGCAAAGTCTGTAATCTGCATTTTCACCATCTTCTTTCTTGTCTACAGAAATAGTTAGTGCCTCATCATCAAATGAAACCTTAATATTTTCTTTTAATACTCCTGGGATATCAGATAAAACTGCATATCCATCATTATATTCGATCACATCACTATTAATGTTAGACTCTCTGTTAAGCATTTGGTTATTCAATTGTTCAAAAATTCTATTTAATTCGTTAATCATAATTTGTTATCCTCTTTCTGTTGGCACTCTTTATGTTCCTCTGCCAACTACACCATTAGTATACCACAACATTTGGCACTGTCAATAGGTGAGTGCTAATTTTTTTATTTTTTTATTTAAACTACAAAAAAACAGCCTTTTAAGCTGTTTCTTTATGAATTTATTTATTTTGTGGTTTTATATAATCTAATACTTTATTTTGATCTTCTATAAAATACGGAACTTCTACCTTTCTTTTTCCAATATATATTTTATAGTAACCATTCTTTATATCTATTTCAAAATTTGTTATATCTTTATAACAATATCTCTTTTTGATTCCAAAAATATTGTAATAAATAAAATGATCCTCGTTTAATATCAATCTATATGATGCTATACGATAGAGTGTCAAAACATTAAGCAAATAAATAATTGAAATAACAATATAAAACGCCCATACTCCATCTATTCTTTTCTTATACCTTACTTTATAAAACAACGCAGTTTCTGCTATCGAAAAGAATACCGCAAACATAAAAAATGCTATAACACTTATCGCAAACGTTTTAAGTGAATTAGGATGCATTTTAGAAAGTACTATATATTTGATCAAAGAAAACAAAGAAAATAAGAACATAACTAATCCAAATATTTCCATTATGAGTTCTATCATCTTATACCAGGTCCTTTCAATTTTAAATATTTTTTATTAATAATCTTACAAGCCTCCATCGGATTTTTTACATAAGAAATGCTTATAATTTCTTTACTTTTTAAAACAATTTCAATATTAGGTCTATAAGTAGACGTAAAAAGTCCTACTTTAGTTCTTAAAAAATCAATTGCTTTAAAGTCGACCTCTAAATCACCAACATAAAGATTTTTATCATCTATAGTAAATCTTACATTTGAAGCCTTTAATCTAATTATAAAGAAAACAAAAGATATTACAAATATAACACATGGAATTGTTATTAAAGAAATAATCGTTTTCACGTCTCCGCCTCTTAAAATAATAGGAATTATTATAAGCGCTACTAGTGATAAAGTTAAAAATATTATTGGCATTATATATATGCCTTTATCTTTTTTAAATTCCATAATAACATCCTTTCTATTTTATTAAAAAAAGCTCCATATGGAGCTTTTAATTAAAATATTTTCTTTAGCTCAATTGTTTGAGTTCTATCAGGACCTACAGAGAATATTGCGATTTCTCTTCCTGTAATCTCTTCTATCTTTTTAATGTATTTTTGAGCATTTATAGGAAGCTCATCAAACGATTTTACAGAAGTGATATCTTCAGTCCATCCATCTACTTCTTCATAAATTGGCTTACATCTCTTAAAATCATCTAGAACTGCTGGAATATAGTCTATAACCTTTCCATCAAGTTCATATGCCTTACATATTTTAATCTTTGGAATTCCTGTAAGAACATCAAATAACATTAAAGAGAAATTATCTACACCAGATACTCTTTTAGCATTCTTTAATACTACCGCATCAAGCCATCCAACTCTACGAGGACGATGTGTTACAGTACCATATTCATGCCCACGTTCACGAATTTGATCTGCAAGTTCACCAAAAAGTTCAGTTGGGAATGGTCCTTCACCAACACGTGTTGAATATGCTTTCGCAATTCCTAATACGTTATCAACATACTTAGGCGCAATTCCTGTATTTAATGGTACAGATGCAGCTGTAGGTGATGATGATGTAACATAAGGATATGTTCCATGATCAAGACATAGCATTATTCCTTGAGCACCTTCAAATAATACTTTTTTACCTTCTTCAAGTAAATTATTTAAAAGTACTGAAGTATCAGTTATATGATCCTTAAATATTTGTCCTAATTCTAAATATTTATCATATAAATCTTCGAATTTATATGTTTTTAATCCATACATCTCTAGTTCTTTATTTTTAACTTCTAATGCATCAGTAAGTCTTTCTTTAAAATATTCTTTGTTTAAAAGATCTCCTACACGGATACCTATTCTTTCTGCTTTATCTGCATAACAAGGTCCGATTCCTTTTTTTGTAGTTCCAATCTTCTTATCACCTTTTAGAGCTTCGCTTGCTCCATCAAGGTCCATATGATATGGCATTATAACTTGTGCACGGTCTGAAATATATAATTGATAATCAACCACACCTCTTGCACGAAGACCATTAAGTTCTTCTAGCGCTTGAACTGGATTAAATACAACACCGTTCGCAATTATATTTACAATATGTGGAGTAAATATTCCTGAGGGTATAGATTGTAGCGCAAACTTCTTACCATCGAAATTAATTGTATGTCCTGCATTGTTACCACCTTGATAACGAACTACAACATCAGCTCTTTGTGCTAAGAAATCTGTTATTTTTCCTTTTCCTTCGTCTCCCCATTGAGTTCCAACGATTACTAAAGTATTTTTCAAGTCACTCACTCCTTAAAATCAAAATCACTCTTATATTATACTATCTTGAAATGTTTCTTTCAACAAAATTTTATTTTATAAAATCTTAGTTGACTAAACCATCAAGATATCTATTTAAAATTTTAAAATATGATGTATCTTTGAATCCTATTTTGTTAAAGATAATTTGAATCATCCCATTTGTATATCTTAGTTTGATTCTATCTGATATTTCATGCGATGATAGGAATAGTTTTTCTCCATCCATTGTTTTAGTTTTTTCATCACTAATGAATAATGATAATTCCTTAAAATTATCTTCTACTTTTATAACTTCTAGTTTTTTAATTAAATAATTAAATAACTTTTCATGCATATAAAGTTCTAAATCAAGACTATAATTACCAAAACGATCCACCAATTCTTCTTCAAGACCTTTAAGATCTTTTAAGTTTTCTAGCTTATCTATTTTCTTGTGTATTTCAATACGAACATCTTCATTTTTAATATATTTTTCATCAATATAACGTGATGAATATACTTTAGATAATGAAGAATCATTTACTTTTGTATCTTTATCTTCTTTTTCTTTATGAATCTCTTCATCTAAAATCTTAAGATACATATCAATACCTACCGAATCAATAAATCCTGATTGTTCAGCTCCTAAAAGATCTCCTGCACCTCTTATAGATAAATCACGCATAGCTATTCTAAATCCACTACCAAGATCACTAAATTCTTTTAAGGCTTCAAGTCTTTTTATAGCATCATCTGTTAATTTCTTTTTAGGTTCAAACATTAAATACGCAAAAGCTATTTTATCGCTTCTTCCAACTCTACCTCTTATTTGGTATAGTTGAGATAATCCTAGGCGATCTGCATCATGAATAATTATTGTATTAGTGTCAGGAATATCTAGTCCTGTTTCAATTATTGTAGTGCATACGATAATATCATATTCATGATCAATAAATTTAACTAGCGTATTTTCTAGGTCTTCTTTTTTCATTTTTCCATGCCCTACACAAATTCTTGCTTCTGGAACTAAAGCACTAATATGTGCCGCAATACTATCTATATCTTCTACCCTATTATACATATAGAAGACTTGTCCACCTCTTGATATTTCACGCATTATTGCGTCTTTAATTACAGCATCATTTCTCTCTAGGACGTATGTTTGAATTGGATATCTATTACGTGGTGGTGTTTCAATCATTGATAAATCCCTTATACCAGACATCGACATTTGAAGTGTTCTAGGAATTGGTGTTGCAGATAAGGTAATTGTATCAACATTTACTTTTAATTCTTTTATTTTTTCTTTATGCGTAACACCAAAACGTTGTTCCTCATCAATTACTAAAAGACCTAAATCTTTATACACTATATCTTTTGATAATATTTTATGTGTACCAATAAGGATATCAACACTACCGTTTTTTACACCTTCAATTATTTCTTTTTGTTTCTTTGCAGGTATAAATCTATTTAATAACTCAACATTAACACCATATTTTTCCATACGTGATTTAAAGGTGTAATAATGTTGACGAGAAAGGATTGTAGTAGGCGCTAGAACAGCCACTTGTTTACAATCAAGCACAGCCTTAAATGCAGCACGAAGAGCTACTTCTGTCTTACCATACCCAACATCTCCACACACAAGCCTATCCATAGGTCTTATAGACTGCATATCATGTTTAACATCAGCTATAGCTTTAGCTTGATCTTTTGTTTCTTCATACATAAAATCTGCTTCAAGAGCTTTTTGCATATCATTATCTTCACTAAATTTAAATCCTTTAGCTTCACTACGAGCACTATAAAGTTTAATAAGTTCACTAGATATATCTCTAATCTTATTTCTAACTCTCATCTTAGCTTTAGTCCATTCAGACGATGATAAGTTATTAAGTTTTACATTTGTTGTATCAAATTCACCATATTTTTGAATCAAATTGATTTGTTCAAGTGGAATGTATAGTGAATCCCCTTTCGCATACATTACGTGAATATAATCTCTTTTAAGTCCTTTATTATCAATAGTTTTAAGACCTAAATATTTTCCAATACCATAATCGTAATGAACAACATAATCCCCTATTTTTAATTCATCATATTTAGAGATTTTAATAGTATTTTTATATACTGATTTAAATTTAATATTTCTTTTATTATATTTAACCTCAAACAATGTTTTTTCACTATAGATTATTAAATCTGATGAAACATCATTTATAGATAGGGCATATTCAGAAATAATATTAATTTTTCCTTTTTGAACATTATTAAAATCTTTAATATCTATCGCAAGGATTCCATTTTCTTTTAATAAATCTACAAGATTCTTTTTTCTAGCTAAATCCATAACACTTACAATTATAGATTTAGTTTTATACATGGAATTAATTTCTTTAATTATTTCTTTAGGATTAGCTTTAAACGACGGAATATCTAAAACACCTACATTATATGATTTACTTTTTGTAGGAACTACTCCTTCACACACAACATCAGGTAACTTCAAAAAATCATCAATTTCTAAATAATTCTTTGAATAATTTCCTAAATAATTATCATAAAGTGCTAAATCTTTATTCATTCTTTCAATTTCAAGATTTATTTTATACATATCAACATAATATATTTTTCTTTCATCTTTGAAATCTAGGATTGTAGATACTTTAGTATCAAATAATTTAATGTATGGCATTAATAAATCTAAGTTTTGTCTTTGTTCGATATCAAGTGCTATCTTTTCAAGATTTACTAACCCCTCATGTTCTAATTCATCTGATACCATAATCTCTTTTATCTTTTTAGAAGCACCCTCAGATAATAAATCATTATAGACCATTTCTGTTACAGGGTATATTGTAATGTCATTTATGCTTTCAATTGAACGCTGTGTATCAATATTAAATGTTTTGATTTGATCTATTTCATCCCCAAAAAAGTCAATACGAATAGGGTTAGTATTGTTAAGTGGGAATATGTCAAGAATACTTCCTCTATGCGAAAATTCACCAGTTTTTGTAATAGTGTATTCTTCTTTATATCCAAGTATTCTTAAATAATTTATGATTTCATAAATGTCATATGAATTTGATGTTTTCAAATTCAATATGTTGTTCTTATATACATCTTTATCAAATATATATCTAATAGCCCCCGCAAAGTTTGTGACTACAATCTTCTTTTTATTATCTAAAAGTGAAAGAATTGTATTAATTCTTTCATATTTAAAATCATTTGATTCTGATATTACTCTAGATGTTAGTATTTCATCTGCAGGGTAAAATAAGACATCATCTGAATTTATTATGTTGATAAGTTCAAGATAATATTGTTCTGCAAGGATTGTGTTTGGTAAAACGACAAAAATAGATTTTTCATTTCTTAAAAAATCTATAGCCATTAAATAAGTATTAAAATTATCACACGAATTACTAATTGTAATTTTATCCTTAGATAGGATATCTTTTATTTTCGTATTTTGATATAGGTAATCTAATATCATAAAATCACCACGCTAATTATATTATATTTTATTTAATTTATCTAGCAAATTATGTTAAAATTATTGATGGTGATAAAATGAGTCTTTATATATTTATAATAGTATCAATACTTTTAATCTTATCAATTATATTTAAACCTAAAATTAAAATGTTTGACACCTATGTCTTAATCTCTATTATAGGCGCATTATTAATGATTTTGTTTAGGCAAATAACATTTAAAGAAATTTATAATGAACTTTTTAAAAATCCATTAATATCCCCTATTAAAATATTAGTATTATTT
>CAVCDW010000020.1:0-13469 GCA_963601055.1 Elusimicrobiaceae bacterium | reverse complement strand
AAATAACATTGGTAACATTACCAATGATATTAAAATTAATAATTTTTTCTTCATATGTTTCCCCTCCCTTTATATAATATATGTTATCCTAGTGATTTTTATAAATCAAGTTTCGTATTTTTTGATATTTTCTAATATCAATTCAAAAAGATTATCAATTTAATGAATCTCGTTTTAGATATTAAAATGTTTTGTCAATATTTAATAAAACCGATTTATTATATGCCTAACATTTCAATTTAAGGCTATTCTTGTTACTAATCTAAAATATATAAAAAGCCTACAAGAATTATTCTTATAGGCTCTATTATTATGCAGATACTACTTCTACACTTTCATCATAATTTATTACTATAGTATGTTCCCATTGGGCTGAAAGCTTACCATCAACTGTATAAGATGACCATGTATCACCTGGTTTAAATCTTATTCCTTTTTTACCTTCATTAATCATAGGTTCAATAGTAAATACCATACCAGGAACAATAAGTTCTCTATCCTTATGCTCATCATAGTGTAGGATATATGGATCTTCATGCATCTTAAATCCAACACCATGTCCACAATATTCTTCAACTACGCTGTATCCATTTTTATGGGCAATTCTCTCTATTACCTTACCAAAATCTGATACTCTTGTTTCCCAAGGAACTATTATTTTAATAGCTTCCTCAAGACATTCTTTTGTAACTTCAACAAGTTTTTTAGCGTTTTCTGAAACTTCACCAATCATATACATTCTTGATGCGTCAGCATAATATCCATTATATTCTGTTGTAACATCAACATTAATGATGTCACCATCTTTTAATATAACATCTTTACGTGGTATACCATGACATATTACATCATTTACTGCTGTACATATTCTTTTAGGATATCCTTCATAATTAAAATCCGCAGAATGTGCATTATGTTCTTCTAGATATTTTGCGCACATATTATCAATATCTTCTGTTGATATTCCAGCTTTAATATTATCTTTAACAAGTTCTAATAGGCCATTGTTTATTACAGCAGCAGCTTTAATACCTTCTATGTCTTTTTTATTTTTAATCATTTTATGTGTTGGTATAACATATCCTTCTTTTCTGTATGCTTCAAGCCTTTGATCAAAAATGTAATGACATTTTTTATAAGGATCTCCGCTTCCACACCAACATAATTTATCTTTTTTTTGTTTCATTTTAATACCTCTTAAATTCTATAAATGTCTTTTATGTCTACCATCATATAAGTATATGAATATTAATAATGCTAAAACTAAAAAAAACAATATAAGGCCTACAATAATACCTATTTTTACTCCTGTTGAAAATAAAAACATAACCTTTCCACCTTTAGTAATTAATTATTTAATACTTGTACGATCTTTTGATAAGTCATTTTGTTCTATATCATTTATTGGAGCTTCATTTTCTTTATCTAACTGAACTTCTATTTGTACTTTTGTGTCATCTTCTTCAAGTTCAGATTCTTCTTTAATAATATTATTTGTACCAGTAAATGATTTAGCAAATAATTCTTTTGCAGGTGAGTCTTTTGTGATAATAATATACTTTTTATTATCTATCTCATTATTATAAATATTGTCTAAGAATGTATCCTCTGTTAAATCTTTTCCATCTATTTTGAAATTTTTAATACAAACATTCTTTATAGTATCTAAATACTTTTGTTCTTCCTTAACTAACTTACTATTAAATAACTTATAGAAGAAACCATGTGAACTATGAATTCTTGAAATAGTTAAATAAGCTTTTTGAATACTTTTTAACGCAATTTCCCCATTCGTATTTTCATTAAATGATACTGAGTTTTTTAAAACTTCTGCTAAATTCTTATGACTTTCAGCTAGAACATTTTTAATTTCATCTTTACCTAAATTTTTAATAAATTTATTATTTGATGTTAAATATTTATCAAATTTTGAATCATCATAATATTTGACAATATTTTTAGAAATAAAATTCTTATATTCCTTTGGATCCATTCCACCAAATGAAGGTACCATTATCTTCTTATCTAAGAATATAACTCTTGTTACAATTTCATCAAATCTTTCGAACAAATCTCCTATTGATTTCGAATCCCATTGTATCATACCTTTAGTTGTAAGTGAATTATAAATTCGCAAAACTTGGCTCTTATAATTATTCTTATATATTTTATAGAATTCTTCTTTATTTACATCACTTATGATAAACTCTTCTTTACGTTTGTTATTCTTTTGATATTTAGTTATTTTTATATCAGAATATTGACTTGAAACTGCGTTTTCTAAAGAACGTGCAATTTCTAAAACATCTATTTTATAATCCCTTTTAAATGTATCTATTTTCTTAACTACTGCGTCTTGAGTTGGTTTTTTAACTAGAGTTTCATCATTATGTTCTTCTATAATTTCATTATCTTTCTTTACGATTTTTTCGTTCCAATTTTTATTAATTTCTTTAAGACGTCTATTACTTACAGCTTTTCTTCTTCTAGCTCCAGCATCTTTTTTACGACCTTCATGTACTAAACGTCCTAAATAAGCATAATATGATTTCATATCATCTGCTGTTGCGGACGCAAAAAATTTATGTAGGTCATCTACACTCATTTTCGCAAATTCTTTATCTCTATTTTCTATATTCTTCTTTGGCATATTTTTTCCTCCATTATTATATATTACTAACCTCTCTTCTATTATTTTACCATAAGTGAAAATATTTTTTAATATATACTATTTTTTCATAAAAAAAAATCGTTTTAAACGATTTATTTTAAAGCTGGCAGGACTAGCTGGATTCGAACCAGCGCGTGAGGGAGTCAAAGTCCCTTGCCTTACCGCTTGGCTATAGTCCTATATCAATACCTTTTTAATTATACACTAAAAATGAAAGAAATCAAGACCAAATTTTATTTTTAATAAAGCAGGTATCATTACCTGCCTTATTAATAATTTATTTATCACTATTTTTTATACATTCCATCATATCAGAAATGAATAAATCCATCTCATCCCATGACGCAAGGGTTGCGCCTGATGCCATTTGGTGCCCTCCACCATGGTATTTTTCCGCAAGAGTATTTACAATAGGTCCTTTACTTCTTATTCTTATCTTAATACGTCCATCACTATATTCAATAAAAAGAGCCCATGTCTTTATACCTTTGATTGTTGACATAAGTGTTACAGTATTAGCCGCATCTTCTTCTGATACATGATATTTTAATATCTCATCTTGTGTTATTTTTACATACGCAAATTTATTATCAACTAGTTTGAAATTAGATAATACATATCCTTTCATTCTAAGGGATTCTTCTGTATCTACTGCTAAATTATTATCAATAGTTTGTGGTTTAACACCAATTGATATTAACTTACCTGCAGTTATGAATGTACGTTCTGTAATAGAATCAAATTTAAATCTACCTGTGTCTGTGACCATTCCTGTATATAACGGTGTTGCGGCACTTAGTGGCACTATAAGGTTTGACTTAAAAGCCATATTCGCAATAATTTCTGCGCATGATGAACAATCTTGTTCAATATGTTCTAATTCCGCAAAAGTTTCAATCTTAATATGATGATCTATTCTTAGTCTATATGACGCAAGATCAAATCTCTTATCGGATGCTCTATCTTTATTCGCAAGATCAACAATAATTGATAATGCTCCCTCAAATTTATCATCTGATACTTCGTCAACTTGTCCTAAGAAATTCAAATAGGAACTATTTTCACCAACTATATATACCTCTTTATTAGGCCAGTTAGCTTTTATTAATTCTTTTAAACCAAGTTGTGAACCAAGACAGTCTCCATCTGGACGTTCATGGCCATGAATTATAATAGTATTGTATTCTTTTATTTTATTTATTATTTCTTCAAACATAAAAACACCCTCTTCTAGTATATCATAAATGATGGAAAAAAATACTACGGAATATCCGTAGTATTATAATTTTAGTATTCGCAGTTCTTTGGAGTACGTGGATATGGAATAACATCTCTGATGTTTTCAACACCTGTAAGATACATTACAAGTCTTTCAAACCCCATTCCAAATCCAGAATGCACATTACCACCATATCTTCTTGTATCAAGATACCAATCAATTGGTTCCTTATTAACATCAAGTTCTTCCATACGTTTTAATAATGTGTCTAGGTTCTCTTCTCTTTGTGAACCACCCATTAATTCTCCAGCCCCAGGAACAAGTAAGTCTACTGCCGCAACTGTCTTATTATCTGGATTTACTTTCATATACCAAGCCTTAATATCCTTAGGCCAGTCTGTCACAAAGACAGGTCCATTGAAATGTGATGTTAACCATACTTCATGTTCATGTGCTATATCATCATCATAAGATGGTTCAAACTCCCATTTCTTACCAGCATTTAATAATAAATCTATTACATCATGGTGTTTAATTCTTACGAATTTAGATGATGTTATATCTGTTAATCTCTTTCTTAAACCTTTTTCAATAAATTGGTCACAGAAATCAATTTCATCTGAACATTTATCTAAAACATAATTGATTACATATTTAAGCATTTCTTCTTCGATATCCATAAGTCCTTCTAGATCACAGAATGCCATTTCTGGTTCAATCATCCAAAACTCATTTGCATGAGTCTTATTGTTTGAATTCTCTGTTCTAAATGTAGGTCCAAATGTGTAAATATCAGAGAATGCCATCGCAAATGTTTCACCTTGAAGTTGTCCTGAACCTGTAATATAGGCTTGTTTTGCGAATAAATCTTTTGAAAAATCAGTATTACCTTTATCATCTTTAGGTAAGTTGTTCATATCAAGTGTTGTTACTTTAAACATTTGATCTGAACCTTCACAGTCTGCACAAGTGATAAGTGGTGTATGAACATATAAGTATCCATTAGATTGGAAATACTCATGTATTGCCATCGCCGCAGTAGAACGGATTCTAAATACTGCATTAAATTTATTTGTTCTAGGTCTTAGATGTGCATACTCACGTAAGAATTCAGGAGTATGACGTTTAGGTTGGATAGGATAGTTTTCAGGACAATCTCCTAACATAACCACTTCTTTTGCGTGAAGTTCAAGAGGTTGTTTAGCTTCAGGAGTAAGTACTACATCACCTACAACTTTAACTGACATTCCAACTCTAAATTTAGATACTTCTTCGAAGTTTTGAATTTTGTTATCATATACAACTTGCATATTTAGGATAGTTGATCCATCATTTACATTTAAAAATCCAAATTGAGATTGAGCTCTATTTGTTCTAACCCAACCATAGATTGTAGCTTCTTTTGCGACACGTTCGCTAAATAATGTTTTAATTTTATCTCTTTTCATAAATATTTCCTTTCTAAATAAAAAAATCGCCCTTAAATTAAGGACGATTAATAACCGTGGTACCACCTTAGTTCGAGTATAACTCGCACTCTACCAATTAACGCTTGGACACGGATGGTTCTACTAAAACTTCTTCCATCTCTTGAAGGTGTTAAAATTCTTAAATATCCTATAGATTTTCACCAAACATCTACTCTCTTGAAGGAATTTTATAAGATTTCTTCTTCTCATCGATTTATTCTTATTATAAATATATAATTATAATTGTCAATAATTTGACCTTATTTTATATTTTTTCCCTTAATATTTTAAAATAAATAAAGACAAATAAATTATATTAAGGTTAAAAATTCAAACATTTTAAATGCCTAAAATTTAAAGAATATATTATAATTTTGATGGATTTATTATTTGTTTTTTATTTATAGTAAACATTACTCCAGGTTCCATATTTTTAACACTTATTTCATACTCAAAGAAATCAAGTGTTTTTTTAACAATAGACATACCTAGTCCAAACTGTCCTTTAGAGCCCATTTCATATGCTTTAAACGACGCATTCAAAAACTTCTCATCAATATTATCGCCATCATTATAGAATGTTAATATACCTTTTTTTAATGTGACTTTAATACAACTTTTAGCATATCTTTTAGCATTTTCCATAATATTATCAACTACAGTATAGAAATTTTCTGCATAACCTGTAAATGTTGAATCATCTAGGTCTAAAATTAAATCAATGTTTTCCAAATTATTATAATTGTGCATTACATGCTCAATTATAGATTTCATAGGAACATCTTCAAATTCTTTTTCTTTAGCTAAATATTCAAGTTTATTGTATTGTAGTAATTTATATACTTTATTCTTTAAAATATTTGCTTGATCAATAATAACATCAGCCTTAGATATATCTTCAACACCATCTTTTATAGCTTCTGCATAACCCATAATAACAGAAATAGGTGTTTTAAAATCATGAGAAACATTTTGAAGAAGTTCTCTCTTTTCTTCTTCATTTTCTTTTATTGTTTTTCTCATTTCATCAACTGATTTTGATAATGATGACAATTCATCTTTACCTTCATCAACATATTCTAGCTCATAATTATTTTTATCAAGATTTTTAATATGAACGTTTAATCTAAATAATCTTGTTGTATAGTACTTACTCCAAATAAAAATAATAATTGCCGCAACAAGTAACACTAGCACGAATATATAAACAATATCTTCCATCCACTTAGTTCTAAGCACATGTGCGTATGTTGAATTAGTGAACGCAATAAATATAACATCATCTGTTGTATGTTCATATGCTAAATAAATAGTTTTACCATTTATTGTTCTTGTAGAAGTTCCACTTCTATTTTCATTGACAAATCCTGCACTAACATCAGTTGCTTGAACTATTTCATTTAATAATTCTTGACTAGCTTGTTGTCCGATAATTGTTTTAAAATTATCTTCAGAATACATTACATTATAATTATTTAATAAATATTTAGGATATCCTGCTGTAAAATCTTTAAATGGTATATCATTACCATCACCACAAACACTATATGATTGATTAGTGATATTATCTCCTGCAGAAGCTTTCTTAGGAGTAGCTCTAATATAGGCAATAGTCATATTAGAATCATTAGATAAAGTAATCTCATCAAGATCAGTGTTATTCCATACGGATTTTGAAGAATTTACAGTAATAGACAAACTCTTTAAAACTTGAGAATCTGCCATCGAAATAATTTTTGTGTATGTTAAAACACTAAATAATATCGATGTTAAAAAAAGTATTGAAATAAAAACAATTAATAATTGCGTAGATAACGAAAACTTTTTCACTATTTTAATCTATAACCATATCCATAAATAGTTTCAACATCAAGCTTTTCCATTTTAGATCTTAATCTACGCATTAAGTCATCAACAACTCTATCGCTTCCAAAATAATCTTGTCCCCAAATATTTTCTAGAAGCTGATCTCTATTAAAAGCTTTTCCTTTATTTTCTAGCAAGAATATCAATAATTCATATTCCTTAGATGTTAAATTGATTAATTCATCACCAATATAAACATATCTTTTATCTTTATTGATAGTATATATATCGTATTTAATGATATCAGATATTTTTTGAGTATCCATTTTATAAGTTCTTGCAAGTAAATTCTTAATTCTAAGCATTACTTCTCTAGGACTATATGGTTTTGATACATAATCATCGGAACCTAATTCTAATCCCATTATTTTATCAATACTTTGATCTCTTGCGGATGTGAAAATAACAGGCATAGTTGGATTTTCTTTTCTTATTTCTTTAATAAGGTCATACCCATTAATAGTACCTGGTAACATAATATCTAAAACCCAAAGATGTACGTCATCCCCTACGTGATTCATCGCATCTTCACCATTGTTAAAAATCATACATTCGTAACCTTCGTTTTTTAAATATTTTTCTAACAATTGCGCAAGATTTACTTCATCTTCTACTACATTAATCTTATACATATAACCACCTTCTTATATATAAATTATACCAAACATCATCTTAAATACAAAGAGGAAACCATAAGGTTTCCTCAATGTACTAAATAGGGAGAGTTAGTTTGTTTATGAAAAAAATTTTTTCAGTAAGTGTAGGGATCACTTACAGGTCCTTTTCTAAGACATCTATATGATATCATTAAATTATAATAAAAATTCAATATTATTATGTGAAATTATGTGTTTTTATTTTTTCTTATAAAATACAAAGAGGAAACCATAAGGCTTCCTCAATGTACTAAATAGGGAGAGTTAGTTTGTTTATGAAAAAAATTTTTTTCAGTAAGTGTAGGGATCACTTACAGGTCCTTTTCTAAGACACCTATATGATATCATTAAATTATAATAAAAATTCAATATTATTATGTGAAATTATGTGTTTTTATTTTTTCTTATAAAATACAAAGAGGAAACCATAAGGCTTCCTCAATGTACTAAATAGGGAGAGTTAGTTTGTTTATGAAAAAAATTTTTTTCAGTAAGTGTAGGGATCACTTACAGGTCCTTTTCTAAGACACCTATATGATATCATTAAATTATAATAAAAATTCAATATTATTATGTGAAATTATGTGTTTTTATTTTTTCTTATAAAATACAAAGAGGAAACCATAAGGCTTCCTCAATGTACTAAATAGGGAGAGTTAGTTTGTTTATGAAAAAAATTTTTTTCAGTAAGTGTAGGGATCACTTACAGGTCCTTTTCTAAGACACCTATATGATACCATTAAATTATAATAAAAATTCAATATTATTATGTGAAATTATGTGATTTACAACCATTATTATAAAATTATCCTTTTATTAATATTTAATTTCATTTCATTTTATGGTAAAATCTTTTTGTTATATGAGGTGATTTTATATGGATATTAAAAAACATATTACTACTATTCCAGATTGGCCAAAGAAAGGCATAATGTTCAGAGATGTTACTACATTACTACAAAACCCTGAAGCTTTTAACTACACTGTTGATAAAATAGCTGAATTCGGTAAAAGTGTTGGAGCTACAGTTGTCGCAGGTCCTGAAGCTCGTGGATTTATTTTCGGAGCTCCTGTAGCCGCAAGAATGGGTGTTGGTTTCGTTCCTGTAAGAAAACCTGGTAAATTACCAAGAAAGGTTATTACAGAAGAATATACTCTAGAATATGGTTCTAATACATTATGTATTCATGAAGACGCATTTAGTCCTTTCGATAAAGTATTAATCGTAGATGATTTACTTGCGACTGGTGGTACTGCAGCCGCATCTGCTTCACTTGTTAAAAAAACTGGAGCTTCTGTTGCAGGTCTTGCGTTCGTAATCGATTTAGTTGATTTAAAGGGTAAAGATTTATTAAAAGATTATAATGTATACACTTTAACTGAATACGAAGGTGAATAAATATAAACTTCTTTTGTATATACTACAAAGGAAGTTTTTTATTATATAAATCTCACTTAAAATAAAAAAAGAACCAATCGGTTCTTATTTTTACTTATCGTATAAGTCCTCGTATGAATCCATGATGTCTCCATATTTATCTTCATCAAATTCATCTGCGTCTGGATTATCACGTACTTCATCGAATTCAGAAATAAAGTCTGAGTTATCATCGTCATCATCAGTAGAATAAATAGGTGTATCATCCATTTCTTCATCAACTGATTCTTCATCATCGTCATTTTCTTTTGATGGTTCATCTAAATCATAATCTTCAGCTGTTACACCATCTTCATCTTCTGTTTCGTCATCATGAGTATTAAATGCTGACGCATCCTTATCCCACTCATCAAGAGGTTGATTGTCCTTAAGATCCCAACAACTATCTCCCATATAAACGAAATCAGCAGATGTAGTTATATCTACATATAATTGAGTTGCTTTATCACTATTACCTTGCATATTTTTAAGTTCTAAAACTTTGTCAATAATTTCCTTAATAGCTACAGGTCCATTAGCGTTTTTAACTATATCCTTAGCTACCTCTATCATTGATAATTGTGAATAATCTATAATATCTGCCATAGAAATTCCTCCGTTTTTATACATTTAATATTCTAACATAAAAGTTTTAAAATTCAATAGTTTATTTTTTTACTATAAAAATTTTATAAATGCCTAATGTTTCACCATTAAAATTCATCTCATATATTATAGTAATTTTATCATCTAAAATTTCTATTTTATGTGTTAATACTTTAAAATCAAATTCTAAATCATCTTTTTTGTAATGTCCTATAGTCCTTTTACCTATTTGAAGATTCATATGCATATTTGTTGAACCAACACGTTTAAATTCTACACCTTCATTTAAAACTTTAAAGTATATTGTAGTATTCTCACATGATTTATCTTCAAATTCTAATACATCATTTCTATATATTCCATTACTTTCAAATTTAACATTCCCTGATGGAGTAAAAGAATAAAACTTAATTAACATATTAATATTCTCTTCTTCCTTCTAAAGCTTTTAGAACTGTTACTTCATCCGCATAATTAATATCTCCACCAACAGGTAGGCCATGCGCAATACGTGTTATATTACAATTGTTATCTTCAAGAAGTGTTTTAATATACCTTGCGGTAGTTTCACCTTCAAGAGTTGCGTTAGTCGCAATTATAATCTCTTTTACACTATCTGCTTTAGCACGTTCTATAAGGCTTCCTATTTCTAAATCTTCAACACCGATTCCTTTTTGAAAATTAATTGCGCCATTTAATATATGATAAACTCCATTATAAACATTAAGTTTTTCTATAACATATAGATCTTTTACATTTTCTACAACCATAATTGTATTTTTATCTCGTACATCAGAATTACATATTTCACATGTATCATCCTCGCAAAGATTACCACAAATTTTACATTTATGGAGATTTTTCTTTACGTTTAAAAGATTATTTGAAAAAGTATTTATTTCATCTTCACTTAAATTTGAATATACATACATCGCATATCTTTCAGCTGTTTTGGCACCTACAGATGGAAGTCTTCTAAAAGATTCAATTAAATCTAAAATAGCCTTAGGATATTCCATAAAATCCTCCTAGAAACCAAATCCTCCAAGACCACCTGTGAATTGTCCCATAGTTTCATCAGCATCTTTTTCAAGTTTCTTAACTGCATCATTTATAGCAGCTACTATAGTATCTTGAATCATTTCAATATCATCCTTTGATTCAAATGCTTCAGGATCAATTACAACACTTAATACTTCGTGTGATCCTTTAACCTCTACCTTAACCATACCACCACCAGCAGTACCTTCATAAACTGTTTCTTCAAGACGTGCTTGAGCTTCTTGCATTTGTTTTTGCATCTTTCTTAATTTCATCATTGCTTGTTGATTCATAATATATTCTCCTTTTATTCAACTATTATTTTTTCATTTGGAAATAATTTTTCACAAATAGAATCTAATTCATCTTCTTTAGATTCTTGTTCGACATGTTTTTTAACAAGTATTTTAACGCTTGTTAAATCAGCCTCTACTTTGTTCTTATATGCTATTGCATATAATCTTATAATCTCACTCCAACAATCTTTAGGAAGAGCATATATTTCTTCAATATTTAACTCTTCTTGATTGAATAAGTCTATTATACCATTATAATTCTTATCTTTCATTAACATATTGCACATTCCAAGAGTTGGAAGTATTAAAATTACCTTTTTGTTACCTAGTGCTTCAACACTTATATCTTTAAATATTGATATAACTTGATTTTCTTTATTACTTGCAATAATATCACGAGCTTTATTCTTTAAATTCTTATCTCCATGATTTAATACATCTAGAATATCCGATGGTTTAATAAAACTATCATCTATTTCTATATCATTAAGAATTGGTGTAACATTTTCTCTATCACTTGAAATAGCGTTATTTTTTAATTCAATAGGTTTTATTACAACATCATTTAAAGATGGTTCATCTTTTGTTTTACTATATTCTACTTTTCTTCTTTCAAGATAAGAAATACGAGCTTCCATTTCACTGATTTTTGATAATAATTCATTATAATCATTTATTTTCGCATCAGCTAATTTTAAAAGTCCTAATTCTAAATAACATCTTTTTTGATTAGTAGCTTTTATATTATATGCAACTTTATTTAATTCTTCTAGATAAGAATATAAATATTCTTCTGGAATTTTTGATAATTCTTTAAATGTTTCATCATTATAAATTGCTTTAGAACCAAAGTTTGCTTTATACATTAATAAATCTCTTATATAAGATATGATATCATTATTAATCTTATCTATTTCTTTACCTAAAGAAATTACTTCATTTACTGTTTTAAGCATTTCTTCTTGGTTAGATTCATAAGCACATTTAATAATTTTTGAAATATATTTTTTATTTACAGATCCAGACACCATTGTTACGGCATCTATATCTACAACACCATCACTCGCAAAAGATACACTTTGATCTAAAAGGGAAAGTGCATCTCTCATTCCACCTTCACAAGCTTCACTTATTATATCTAAGGCTTCATTTGTGATGTTAAAATTTTCTTTTTTGGACACTTTTATTAAATTAGTCTTAATATCTTCTGGTGCTATTCCTAAAAAATCAAACCTTTGACATCTAGATAATATTGTCATAGGTATCTTTTGAGGATCAGTAGTACATAAAATAAAAACACAATAACTTGGTGGTTCCTCAAGAGTTTTTAATAACGCATTAAAAGCTTGTGTTGAAAGCATATGAACCTCATCGATGATATATACTTTATATCTTCCATATGCTGGCATTAGTTTAACTTTATCCCTAATGTCACGAATTTCATCTATACCATTGTTAGATGCCGCATCCATTTCTATTACATCACTAATTTTACCATTAGTAATACCTATACAGTTATCACACTTGCAACATGGTTCTTCATTCATACCTTCTTGGCAATTGAGAGCTTTTGCCATAATTTTTGCCATAGTTGTCTTTCCTGTACCTCTAGGTCCACAGAAAAGATATGCATGAGAAACTTTATTTAATTTAATCGCATTTTGTAGAGTACGTACAATATGTCTTTGGCCTATAACCTCACTAAATTTTTGAGGTCTATAGGTTCTATATAAAGCCATATATGACATAATTCTCACCTACCTTTGAAGTATATTATACCATATTAATTAGGTTTTAAAATCTTATTTTTTGTTTTCTAATATATTAATATCAAAATTTTTAAAACTATTAATTATATATGTTGGATTTGTCTTAATTTCTTTATCATATCTATTAAAATACATAGTATCAATTCCTGCATTAATACCACCTAAAATATCCGCATCTTCTCTATCACCTACAATTAAATAAAATGATTTATCATTATCAGTAATTTTATTAAAAACAAAATTAAAGAATTCTAATGAAGGCTTATTAAAACCACACATTGATGAAACAAAAACATCATCAAATAAATCATAAATTAAGGCTTTCTTAAGCCTATTTACTTGAACAGAATATTGACCGTTTGACATAATATATATTTTGTATTCTTTTTTTAATTTTAATATAAATTCCTTAGCATAAGGAACAAAAGCTGTTCCTTCACTAAGTTCTAAGACATATAT
>CAVCDW010000019.1:0-21374 GCA_963601055.1 Elusimicrobiaceae bacterium | reverse complement strand
GCTTTTAGTGATTGTACTGCTGTTTTTAGCAGCCTTTATTAATATACACCATCAGACTTTGTTTTGCAACTACTTTTTGCATTTTTATTCACTTTTTTGTTTTTTTTATAAGTAAAAAAGCATCAAACCCAAATAGATTTGATGCCTTTATATTTACTTAACTAATCTAGTAATATCGTTATATAAAACATAGACCATAAATACCATTAGCAATATAAACATAACATTATTTATAATTGCTTCTACCTTACGATTAAGAGGTTTATGTGTAATTCCTTCAATTAACACAAACAAAATTCTTCCTCCATCTAAAGCAGGAATAGGAAGTAAGTTCACAACACCGATATTTACAGATAATAATGCCATAAATAACATTAAAGCTATAATACCAGCACTTATGTAAGTACCCATCACAGAATAAATACCAACAACACCTGATAGATTTGATACTCCTACTTGTCTTACGCCACTAGGATGAATAATTATTTTTAGAGTATTAAAAATAAGCGTAAAATCATCCCAGAAATTAGATCCTGCTTGTTTTATTGATTCGAAGAAATTATGATGATATGTAGGCGATAATCCTACTATCAATCTGATTTTATCAACATGTTGCGAATCTAATACTTCATTACCATATGACTCTACAAGCATTTCTTTTGCATATTCTACTGTATCATCATCACCACGTGTGCTTGATTTTGTATATTTAAAGTTTCCATTATCATCAACTGATACATCATAATATCTAAAATAGATATTCGCAACATCTAAATCCTTTAGATTCTTAATCAAATCTTGCCACGAATTAATAGGAACCCAAGCATCCTTATCATAAGACCCATTATGATTATAAACATTTATTGCATATATAACATCACCTGTCGATATTTGTGCATCTTTTGAATCTACATCTTTTTTATATCTAAGGCCATAATCACCAACTAATGCTCCAGAAGTTACATCTAAGTAGTTTTCATTATAATACTTAGAATCTTTTGATATAGCACTAGAGATTCCAATAGAATTAATGTATACATTAGGTTTAATGTTCTTTGTAATTATTTCACCATTACGTGAAATTGAAATACTAATTTCATAAGCACCATGATTTAACGCTTCATCCATCGCATTTTCAAAATCATGCCACGAAGATATATTAAAACTTAAATCATCACTGATTTTAACCTCTTTTATAATATCTCCATCTTCTAACACTTGAGCTGCTGGATAATCTGAACTTACAGTACCTATTTCAGATGAAGAATATTTCGGAGTCCCCTGAACAAAACTACAAATAAGATATATAACCATCGCAAGTACCATATTCATAAATGGTCCTGCTAGCATAACAATAAATCTTTGCCATACTTTTTTAGACTCAAAACATCTATTAAATGGTGCTATTTGAATTCTAGTTGCGCCATCAACAATGAACGCATCTTCTTTAACCGAATATGATTCCCCCTCAGTAAAAGGAACTTCTTCATCCGAAATACTATCATCAAGACACAACTCTATTTCAAGCGGTTCACCATGTCTAGAGTATAATTCTTTTTTGATAACCCTTCCCCTTACATCACATACTGTTTTATCATCTAAGACTATTTCATATGCTTCTTTATTCTTAATGTTTAAACCTATCTTATCTCCAACTTTAAATACATCTTCAGAGAATTGTTCACCAGCCATAGAAACATAACCACCAATTGGTAATGCTCTTATCGCAATCGTTGTTTCACCTTTTTTCTTTTTATATAATGCAGGTCCCATTCCAATTGAGAATTCATGACATAAAATGCCAAACTTTTTAGCTGATAAAAAATGTCCTAGTTCATGAACAATTACAATAATAGATAGTACTAAAAGAAATACAATTATTTTAACTAATACCATTATTTTCTCCCCCATTCATTATAAATTCTTGACTGAATTTCATTATCTATTCTTATGATATCATCAATAGTTATATTTTCTAAATTATAATCTTTAGATAATTCATTATAAATAATTTTTTCAATATCTAAAAATTTAATATTCCCATTTATAAATAACATTACAGCAGCTTCATTTGCGGCATTTAAAACGCATGGATATATTCCACCCTTTTTGATTGCTTGATATGCATAGTCTAAGCATTTAAATCTTTCTAAATCCATCTTTTCAAATGTCAAACTATAAACATCTTCAAGACTTAATTTTTTACCTTTATATTCTAAGTGTTTGGGATATGATAATGCATATAATATAGGCATTCTCATATCTGGTGATGCTAAAACCGCTTTAACGGATAGGTCATTAAATTCCACTAGTGAATGAACAATAGATTGTCTATGAATAATCGTTTTTATTCTTTCTGGCTCAACGTCAAAAAGGTAATGTGCTTCAATTACTTCAAAACCTTTATTCATCATAGTAGCGCTATCAATAGTTATCTTTTTACCCATACTCCAGTTAGGATGCTTTAAAGCATCTTCGAGTGTAACATTCTCTAATTCATCTCTAGATAAATCTCTAAATGATCCACCTGATGCAGTAATAATTAAAGATTTAATATCCTCGTGATCTTCTCCTACTAAACATTGCCAAATAGCACTATGTTCAGAATCAATTGGAAATATTTTAACATTGTTTTTTTTAGCAAGTGGCATAACTAAAAAACCTGCCATAACTAAGGTTTCTTTATTAGCCAGCGCAACATCATTATGCGCATTTATAGCTTCTACTGTAGGTTTTAATCCTGCGTGCCCTACAAGAGCATTTACTACTAACCCTTTGTTTTTACTTTTGTATCTTGCGACTTCAAGTAATCCTAAATCCCCATACACAATTTTAGGATTATATGATAATTTAATATCACATTTTTCTCTAAAACAAACAAGTTCTGGTTTAAATTCTTCAATTAAAGAAAGAGATTTTTCCAAATCTCTTCCCATACTCATCGCAACCACATTAAATTTATCCCTATTAGCTCTTGCAATATCTAGTGTTTGAGAACCTATTGATCCTGTAGATCCAAGTAAGTATAAATCCTTCATAATAAAATCTCCTATGCTAAAAGCGATACTAAATTATTGAATATTAAAAATAATCCCCACAAGAACATTCCACAATAAATCGCTGAATCAAATCTATCTAATACTCCACCATGTCCTGGGAATATATCAGAGAAATCTTTTATATCATATGTTCTTTTGAATTTAGATGCTACTAAATCTCCAATTTGACCCATAATAGAACCAAGAATTGTAATTATTATTACAAAACAAACAGCTTGTACATGGTTAAATTTATTGAAGAACTTCATATATGTAATATTATTATTAAATATACAGAAATTATTATAATAATCAGGATTGTTTAAACACTTATTATAGAAGAACGCAAATAATACTGCTACAGCACATGCTGTTATAGTACCACCGATTGCACCTTCCCAAGTTTTCTTTGGTGATATTTTAGGTGCCATTTTATGCTTTCCAAATAATCTTCCAAATACATACGCAAAAGTATCAGTAAGCATTGTAATGATAAACAAGAATAAAATATATTCTAATCCTGTTGCTCTAAGCAATGTAAGTGATCCAAAACCAAGTGATGTATACAAAATAGCAGTTAAAGCTCTACCAATTGCGGCACCATTGAAATCATCGTAGGCAACCATTAACCCTAAGAATATCGTTATTATAATTAATAATGTAGGAATAAATCCAATATTAATATTTAATTTAGTGATAAAATCATTAGAAATAGTTGCTGAATCATATTGTGATACAAACTGCCAGTAAAGTATTAAAGTAGAAATAATAATTATAACCTTTACTAAAAGAGGAAACCTATGACTATGTTCAAATAATTTAATCATTTCATAAGCTGCAAATCCCGAAAGTCCCATCATTAAAATTTGAAATAAAGGATAAAGTTCCTTTACAACTAAAAGAGGGACAAAAATTGCAAGTATTGCGGCCCCTGTAATTAATCTTTTTAGCATTATTTTTCCTCCTTCAAACCACCAAATCTACGTTTACGCTGTTGGTAGTCATGTATAGCCATTATTAGTTCATCTTTATGAAAATCTGGCCAATACGTTTTTGTAAAATATAGTTCTGCATATCCTAATTGCCATAACAAAAAGTTTGAAATTCTTTGCTCACCTGATGTTCTTATTAATAGATCAAGTTTAGGAAGACCTGCAGTATATAATCTGTTTTCAATTAAATTTTCATTAATATCATCAATTGATATTTTATTTTCTAATACATCTTGAGCAATTGATTTTGTTACAGTTGTTAATTCTTCATACGAACCATAGTCAAAACAAATTGTTAAAATTAATCCTGTATTATTTTTAGTATTTTCTTCTATTTCATTAGCAACATCTGCTAATTTTTTAGGTATTACATTCTTTCTTCCAACAAATCTAATTCTATAATTTGATGAAAGAATGCTATCTTTATATTTTTTATATGCCTTAACAGGCATAGTCATTAAAAATTCAACTTCCATTTTAGGTCTTTTCCAGTTTTCTGTTGAAAAACAAAAAACAGTTAAGGCCTCAATATTCAATTCACTTGCAGCTTTTGCGACAGTCGCAATATTTTTTGCTCCTTCACTATGACCAAAAAAGCGTTGTTTTCCATGTTCTTTAGCCCATCTACCATTACCATCTAATATTATAGCTACATGTTTGGGAATATTATTCATATCTAGCTCCATATTGGTCACTTCCTTGTATAAATACTAAATCATTATACAATACATAATATTTTTTTTCAATTGCAAAAAAATACCCCATAAGCATACTTACGGGGTAAATAGATTAAATTGTCATTAAATCTTTTTCTTTTTCTTTTGTTACTTCTTCAACTACTGCAATCTTAGCATCAGTTAATTTTTGAACATCTTCAAGATATCCTTTTTCTGTATCTTCAGGTAATCCTAATTTCTTTAATTGTTCATTAGCATCACGTCTGCAGTTACGAACTTGAACCTTTGCATTTTCTTCCATTTTAGCAACTTCTTTAACAAGAAGTTTTCTTCTATCCTCAGTCATAGGAGGTATTACAAGTCTAATACCTTGTCCATCATTTTGAGGAGTAATTCCTAAATTGGAAGCATTAATAGCTTTTTCAATTTCCTTAAGAATTGATTTATCATAAGGTTTGATATAGATTTGATTTCCTTCTGGAACTGAAATAGTTCCAACTTGTCTAACTGGAGTTGGTACTCCATAATATTCAACATAGATAACATCAAGCATAGCAGGGTTTGCTCTACCTGTTCTTACAGTTGCAAATTCATGCTTTAAAGATTCAATAGCCTTGTCCATTTTTTCTTCAGCATCTAATAAAATCATATCTGGCATATAAATTCCTCCTAAATTAATTTTCTGAAACAAGAGTTCCGATTTTTTCACCCTTAACAGCTTTAATAATATTTCCTTCTTTATTCATGTTAAATACTATAGCTTTAAGGTTATTATCACGACATAGAGTAGCAGCTGTCATATCCATAACACCTAACTTTTCATTTAAAATCTTAGAGAAAGTTAAATGTTCAAACATTACTGCATTAGGATTAGTTTTAGGGTCACTATCATAAACACCCTCAGTACCATTCTTAGCCATTAAAACTAATTCTGCACCTATTTCTGTAGCTCTAAGTACAGATGCAGTATCAGTTGAAAAATAAGGAGATCCTAATCCACCAGCAAAAATACATACACGTTTTTTCTCTAAATGTCTTATAGCTCTTCTTCTAATATATGGTTCAGCAACTTCTTGAATATCAAGAGCTGATAACACTCTTGTAGGAACATCCATTTTTTCAAGAGATTCTTGAACAGCTAGCGCATTCATTACAGTCGCAAGCATTCCCATATAATCGGCTTGTGCTCTTTCCATACCTAGTTCAGAAGCAGTTTTTCCTCTCCAAATATTTCCTCCACCTACAACAATACCAACTTCAATACCAAGTTCCCAAACATCTTTAATTTGTTTGGCAATAGATTTAACAGTTGGAGTGTCAATTCCATAAGATGTATTTCCTTTTAAAGCTTCACCGCTTAGTTTTAATAAAACTCTTTTATACATAATTCCACCATCCTAATTTATTAAAAAGAGGAGCCTTTTAGCCCCTCCAAAATAATTACTTGTTTAATCCTGCTTGAGCAGCTACTTCTGCAGCGAAATCTACAACTTGTTTTTCGATTCCTTCTCCAACTTTTAAACGAACAAACTTAACAACAGTTGTCTTGTTTGCTTTTGCATACTCACCAACAGTTTGGTCTTGATTCTTAACGAATGCTTGATCAAGTAAGCAAACTTCTTTAAGTTCCTTATTTAATCTTCCTTCAACCATCTTAACAACGATAGCTTCTGGTTTTGGTTTAGCAGCGCTAGCATTTTCATTTAATGCTTCTGCTAAAATAATTTGTCTTTCATGCTCTAATTCAGCAGCTGGGATTTCTTCTCTTGAAACATACTTAGGAGACATTGCAGCAACTTGCATACAAACATCCTTAGCAACTGTTTCATCACCTTCAACGATATCAACAACAACGATGTTTCCACCATTATGTTTGTAAGTACCGAAGATTTGTGAATCAGTCTTAGTTAATCTAATAACATTTCTTAAAGAAACCTTTTCTCCAATAACTGAAGAATCTTCAAGAATAACTGTAGCTAAATCCTTACCATTTACATCTAATTTTAATGCGTCTTCAGTATTAGATACTGTTGATGCAGCTAAGATATTTCCAATCTTGTCTAATAATGCTAAGAACTTATCGTTTTGAGCAACGAAGTCTGTTTCTGAATTTAATTCATATAAAACAACATCATTACCATTTATTGCATAAGAACATAATCCTTCAGCAGCAACACGGTCAGCCTTCTTAGCAGCCTTAGTGATACCTTTTTCACGTAAGTAGTCAATTGCTTTGTCCATATCGCATTCGCATGCTTCTAGGGCTTTTTTGCAATCTAACATTCCGGCAGCAGTTCTATCACGTAATTCTTTAATTAACGCAGGTGTAACTTTAACTTCCATTTTAGATCCTCCTAATAACTATTCGCTAGTTTTTTCTGCTTTTTCAGCTGGTTTTGCAGCTGGTTTCTTATTGAAAGGTTTCTTTCCATCCTTGTTGAATGGTTTTCTATCCTTGTTAAAAGGACGAGCAGGACGATCACCCTTCTTGTTATTATTTTCTTCCTTAGAGATTTCTTCTCCTAGGTTTACATTTTCTTCTTCGAATTTTTCTACTACTCCACCTTGAGCTTCGATAACAGCATTAGTCATTACCCAAGTTACAAGTTTTACAGCACGAATTGCATCGTCATTTGCAGGGATAACATAATCAACATCATCTGGATCACAGTTAGTATCTACGATTCCGAATACAGGGATGTTTAATTTACGTGCTTCTAAAATAGCATTGTGTTCTTTACGTGGATCAACGATGAATAAAGCATCTGGTAGATTCTTCATTTCTTTGATTCCACCAAGGTTTTTCTCTAACTTTTCTCTTTCATCCTTTAACTTAGCAACTTCTTTCTTAGTTAAAGCATCAAAGATTCCGTCTTCTTCCATCTTATATAATGAGTTTAATCTTGCAACTCTCTTCTTAATAGTTCTGAAGTTAGTTAAAGTTCCTCCTAGCCAACGATTGTTAACATAGTAATGTCCGCAACGTTCTGCTTCTTCCTTAACTGCTTCTTGAGCTTGTTTCTTAGTTCCTACGAAAAGAACCTTTCCATCGTTCTTAACGATCTCTAATAATGCTGCATATGCCTTTTCGATTTGGTCTGCAGTCTTTTGTAAGTCAATGATATAAATACCATTTCTTGAAGTGTAGATGTACTTCTTCATCTTAGGATTCCATCTACGAGTTGCATGTCCGAAATGAACACCAGACTCTAATAATTGTTTCATTGAAACTACTGACATTTTTTAATTCCTCCATTTTATTTCGTTTTTAGCCTCTGCCATCTTCTTCGTACGCCTCCACACCATTTGGTGCACATGACGGCTTACTCCAATGACATGTGTATTTTAATGCCTTTGACATTATAACATATATTTTTAATAAATTCAATATATTTTTAAACTAAATAAAAAAGTTAGCATTGCTAACCTTTCATTAAAATTGTATTAATAAGCTTTCTTGATTGTATTGTTGTGCTTTTTCATCAGTTAATTTATTATCCACTAAATTAGTAAGGACACTATATACAGGCGCAAACATATAAGAATATACATCACTTGATTGTTTCTTATTTCCTACGTAGTTTACTTGAACAGGTAAGTATAAGATACAAACTTTTCTTGTAGATGCTTCAGTATCAAAATATCCTTCAGGTTTTTCTAAATCTAATGAATATGTAGATTGAACACCTAGAGTTTCATCTTTTACTAAAATATCAATAACTTTATTTATTTGACTTTGTCCCCAAGAATTTTCTAATGTTCCGTATCTTACAGAAACTTTTTCTTTATCACTATTATATTTAGAAACATCTAATACATTTAATCTATATGAAGCTTCAATATCTTTAGGTAGGTATACTTCATAGTGAGCACCATCTACCCCTTCAAAATCAGCTGCGTTCATAGCTGTTTCATTAAATTCAATTTTATTTTCAATATAATTAATATATGTTGTAGTTTCTCTGCTTGATGTATCAGGTAGATCATTTTTTGTATTATTTTTTCTACAAGACGCAAGACTTAAAACACTAACTAGCCCTAAAGTTGCTACTAAAAATCCTTTTTTCATGGCATTCTCCAATCTAATAATTAAAATTCTTTCAAATTATAACACACTTTATTTTAAAAATCTACTACTTTTTTCCTCGAGGGAATGCATCAAGATATGCTTTCTTTAATTTTTCCTCACTGACATGGGTATATATTTGTGTCGTTGATAAATTCTCATGTCCTAATAATTCTTGGACAGTTCTTAAATCAGCACCATTGTTAAGCATCGCACTCGCAAAACTATGTCTTAACATATGCGGCGTTATTTTAAATGTTTCTCCCATTTTTTGAATAATACTATTTAATATTATTCTAACGCCCCTAGGTGTTAGAGCACCACCATTTTTATTTAAAAATAATATTCTTAAATTTTCATCTTTTCCATTAGATAACAATCTAATTCTTTCATCACCTATATACTTTTTGATATCAGAAATCAATTCATCAAAAAGTGGAACCTCTCTATCCTTTCCACCTTTCCCGTTTCTAATTCTCACACATTCTCTATAATAGTCAATATCCTTTATTTCTAATGCACAAACCTCGGATACACGAATACCTGTCGCATACAACAACTTAATCAAGCAATAATTTCTAAACCCGAGTGTTGTATTCTTATCAATAGAATTAATCATCATCATAATTTCTTCATGACGTAAAACCTTAGGAAGTCTTTTTTCTATTTTATCTGATGAAATCTCATCAAAATAGTTAATATCAACTATATGTTCTTTTAGTAAATATTTATAAAACGCTCTAAGAGACGACATTTTCCTATTAACAGTTGTAGCTTTATCTCCACTACGATTAAGTAATGCATGGTAGTTTTTGCATACTCTTTCAGAAACATGTGCTAAATCACGTGCAAGTTTTTCAGATACAATAAAGTTTTTAAATTCATTAACATCCTTTATATATGCTAAAGATGTATAATCTGAATAATTTTTTATAGATGTTAAATATTCTTTAAATTCATCTATCAAATCATCATTAGTTTTCATCTAACCACTCCTTGGCTTTATTTATTTCTTCAAGTGCTCTATTTGCATAAAGCATCTTTCTGTCTTTCTTTTTATGTTTAAAGCCAAGTTCATCAACTATTCCAAAATTAGCGTTCATAGGTTGGAAACCATCGGCTGATGCATTACATATATAATTTATCATTGAACCCATAATTGTTTTTGATGAAAAATAATATAAATCTTTTCCATTAAGATATCTATCCATATTGATTGCGGCAACTATACCAGATGCAGCACTTTCTACATAACCTTCAACGCCAGATAATTGTCCTGCAAAAAAGATATTTTTAAACATTTTTGTCTGCATTCCTTCATTTAATATTGCTGGCGCATTTATAAAAGAATTTCTATGCATAACACCATATTTAACAAAATTTGCATTTTCAAGCCCTGGTATTAAACTAAATACTCTTTTTTGTTCAGGCCATTTTAAATGTGTTTGGAACCCAACCAAATTATACATAGTCTTTTTCGCATCATCAACTCTAAGTTGAACTACCGCATATGGTAGTGTACCATCTGGTTTTTCAAGTCCTACAGGTTTTAACGGTCCAAAAAGTAATGTCTCTCTACCTCTTTTTGCCATAATTTCAACTGGCATACAACCTTCAAAAACTTTAACTTCATCATTTTGATTATTAATGTTTTTATTATCTTCCACCTCAAAATCATGAGGAACTACTCCTTCTGCAGTAATTAGGGCATCGTAGAACACATCAAATTCCTCTTTTGTCATAGGACAATTATAATATGAAGCTACACCTTTATCATATCTAGACTTTAAATAAACTTTATTATAATCTATGCTATCGGCCATAACTATTGGGGCTGCCGCATCATAGAAATGAAATTCATTATATCCAAATTTTTCTATAATATTTTTAGATAGAGCATCTGATGTAAGAGGCCCTGTAGCTATTATTGTAGGAATAGTGTCATCAATCTCACAAATTTCTTCATTAATTATATGTACATTAGGATAAGATCTGATTGTATTTTCAATATAAGATGAAAAAGACTCTCTATCAACAGCTAAAGCACCACCTGCTTCAACATGATTTAATCTTGCACTTTTAATTACAATTGAATCAAAAACTTCCATTTCTTTTTTCAATATACCACACGCATTTTCAAGTGAATCTGCACGAAGTGAATTAGAACATACAAGTTCTGCAAAATTCTTAGTTTTATGAGCTGGAGTCATTTTATTTGGTCTCATTTCATAAAAATCTATTTCATATCCTTTTTTTGCTAAATAATAACAAGCCTCGCAACCTGCAAGTCCTGCACCAATAATTCTTATTTTCATAAATTTATCACCTTTAGTAGTATATCATTAATTATTGAATAAGTCTCTTTTATTTTTAATCCAATTAATAGGTTCTATATTATTCTTTATTAAAAATTCATTCGTCCTTGAAAAAGGTTTAGAATCAAAGAAACTTTTATAAGCTCCTAATGGAGACGGATGTGATGATTCTATAATCAAATGATTTTTATTTGTTATAAACTCCTTTTTCTTTCTTGCATCATTTCCCCACAAAATAAAAACTAATGGTTTTTCTCTTTTATTTAACTCTTTTATTGTGTTATCTGTTAATATTTCCCAACCAATATTTTTATGTGATAATGATTCATGTGCTCTTACAGTAAGAATTGTATTTAATAACATCACACCTTCTTTTGATAAGTATGATAAATCACCATCTTGCAGTGTTTCAAAGCCTAAATCAGATTCCATTTCTTTATAAATATTTTTTAATGTTTTAGTAATTGTATGATTATAAACACTAAACGCATATCCATGTGCTTCGCCTTCATTGATATATGGGTCTTGTCCTAAAATTAGACATTTAACATCATCATAAGGCGTTTTATATGCATTAAAAATATTTTCATATTTAGGATATATTACGTAATTTTTATATTCATCATCAACAATATCCATTAATTTTTTAAAATAATCTTTTTTCTTTTCTTCTTCTAAAAAAGTTTCCCAGTTCATTTCATCACCTAAAAAATTAAGGCCATACCATTATAGTATGACCTTAATGAATTTAAAATACTACTTAGTTTCGATTACAGCGTAATCTCCATCTTCACGGATGTATAGAACGTTTGTTCTTCCTGTTTCTTTATCAAGATATACGAAGAAATCATGTCCTGTTAACTCCATATGAGTCATTGCATCCTCTAATGTCATAGGTGTAAGTTCAACTTGTTTATTACGAACTAGTTGACTTGCTTTTAATTCCTTATCTAAAGCTTCAAGATCTAGATCAGGATTAGCGAATGCTTCCTTAATTCCTTCCTTATCGCTTCTTTCTTTAACTCTAGTTTTGTATTTTCTAATTTGTGCTATTAATTTATCAATTGCCGCATCAATTGCACTATATAAATCTAGTCCGCTTGATTCTGCACGTAATGTTAAATTTTTAGCTGGGATTGTTACTTCTACTTTATGATGATCGTTGTATACCTTGCATACAACTCTTGCGTTTAACTCTTCAGTAAAGTATCCTTGAAGTTTTTCTAGTTTCTTTGCTGCAAATTCCTCATTTGCTTTTGTTGGATTAAAACCATTTTTTCCTAAAACTTCGACTTTCATATAAATACCTCATTTCTATTGCGTATGTAGCGCAACATTTATTTTGAACACATATCTTTTGTTCACTTATATTATATACTAATAAAAGCGTTTTTACAAGAAATAATGCACTAATTAAGTACGAATTTAAAGCATAAAACACATACATTAGTTTGTTCTAGTTTGGCGATTGTAGACAGATTGTCAAGTACGGTCTTATTTGGCTTAAAAACATCAAATAAAATAAGTGTTTGATACATGTATTTTTCAACAATTAAAGAATATTCATTAAGATATGCTTCATAGTTAATTACCATTTCTTCATCAAGTAAACTTATTATATTTAAAGTATAATTATCATCTAATGGTATCTTTGATAATTTAATATCAAGAGAATTCTTTTTATAACATTCATCACATATAAAATATCTTTGCGTTGTAAATAAATCTATAATATTTCTTTTTATAATGAACGCTCTTTTACAAACCTTACAAATCAATCTCATCACCCATTATAGATATATTCACACTTTAAATATTTTACTAAATAAAAACAAAAAACAGACGTAATGTCTGTCTTTTACTCATTGTTATTTGTATTTTGTTTACTCTTTTTAGAATAATAAACTAAACCAAATATAGCCGCAATTACATAAAATAATGATTCAGTAAATACTCCTAAAACTAGCGCAACAATGTGGTTTGCTGCTTTCAGATTATCAAATGATAAATCATTTTTAGCTTTATGAGCAAATACGTTTTCAACAATCAAAAGAATAGTTATTATTATAAAAAATATTCCAAAAGCCATAAACACAGCTTTTACTTGACTTACAGTAAGCCAATCATACGGATCATCAAAAAGTTCTTTGTTAAATGAGACAGCCTCATCATAACCTATATTAGCGCGTGCTACAAACATTAGTATTGCACAGATAACAGCTAAAACAATTTTTATAATGTTAAAAACATTCCCTACTTTATATAAAGTTTGTGATGTATCTTTCATAAGATTACCTCCCTTCAAATCTATTATACACTATGTAAAAAAAAAAAAATAATAATAGTAATAAATAATTAAATAAAAAAAATAAAAGCCATCATCGATGGCTTTACTTCTTACTTAAATCTCTTACGAGCCTCTTGTTTCTTTTGTTTGCGAACATCAGAAGGTTTTAAGTAATATTGACGATTCTTTGCTTCTTGTAAGTTACCAGATCTTGCAACATCACGCTTGAAACGACGTAGTGTATCTTCAATATTTTCCTTATCACGTACTACTGTTTTAGGCATACTTCCTTGCCTCCTTCCGATTTCACAGTCCTTTTGTATTATAACAACTAGGACCTTATTTGTAAATAGTAAATTTTAAAAAATATTATATTTTTATTATTTTTTTACTATTTTTGCATAAATTGCATTAGTTCCTACCTCTAATATTTCTACATCACACATTTTATGAATATATGATTCATCATATGATGCTTCTACAAATAAATAATTTGACGTATGTCCTTTTATAAAAGTTTTATCATTATGATTCTCAAATATTACAGATAATGTTTTACCTACAAATTTTGAAGCATAATCATATGCTAAATCTTTAGATAAATTCAAAAGAATTTTTTCTCTTTCTTTTTTAACTTTATCAGCAACTTGTGGCATTAATGCTGCTTTAGTTCCAGCTCTTCTAGAATATGGGAAAACATGAAGTTCACTAAATTTAATTTCTTTAATGGTTTCAACTGTTTCTTTAAAATCTTCATCAGTTTCTTCAGGGAATCCTACTATTACGTCTGTTGTAATAGATATGTCTGGTCTTACGCTTCTTATTTTTTCAACTTTATCCATAAATGATTTTTTATCATAATGGCGATTCATTAATTTTAAAATCTTATCTGATCCACTTTGGATAGGTAAATGAATTTGATCGGCTATTATATCATCTTCCCTTAAAAGTTCAATGATATCGTCATCAATAGAATTTATTTCAATTGATGATAACCTAATTCTTTTAATTTCAGGAACTTCATTTTTAATTCTTCTAATCAAATCTTTTAGTCTATATCCATTAGAATAATATTTACCAGTATCAATTCCTGAGAATACTAATTCTTTATAGCCGTTAGATGCAATCTCTTTAATTTCTTCTATACAATCATCAATAGGCTTTGACCTTACAACACCTCTTGCATAAGGGATTATACAATATGTACAAAAATTAGAACATCCATCTTCTATTTTGATAAAGGCTCTTGTTTGATCAAATTCAATACTCTTTAGATTTTCATATTCTTTTTGTTTTCTGATATCTAAAATTTCAGTAAATTTTTCTTTTGTTTTCAAGAAATTTAATACTTTTTCGACCGCAAGTCCTTTATTACCATTTCCAAGTAAAATATCTGCTTCCTCTATATTTAGCGCATCTTTATTAGTTTGGATAAAACATCCCATTGCACATACGCATGCATTAGGATTTAATTTTTTAGCATGTCTTATCATTTTTCTTGATTTTCTATCAGCCATATTTGTTACGGCGCATGTGTTAATAATATATGCGTCAGCAAATTCATTTTCAGAGACAATTTCATGTCCTAATTCTATGAATTTTTGCATTAAAGCATTAGATTCATACGTATTAACTTTACAACCAAGTGTTATAAACGCAATTTTTGACATTACTTAAGCTCCCATTCATAGCTAATAGATGATAATACATATTCTATTGCTGTTTCTGTTCTTAAAATTCTAGGTCCTAACCCACAAGATATAAATCCTTTAGATTTTAATAATTCAATCTCTTTTTCATCTATTCCGCCTTCAGGTCCCACAAAAATTGCGATTTTATCTTCAGGCTTTAATTTTTTTACAACGTTTTTAAAATTAGATGCTTCACTCTTTTTAGCATCTTCTTCATAACAAACGACTAAATGATCGTATTTTGAAAAATCTATTTTGTTAAGTTCTATAATATCTAAAACTTTTGAGCATCTTCTTCTATTCGATTGTTCAGATGCTTCTTTTGCAATCTTATTAAATCTTATAAGTTTAGATTCTTTTTTGTTACTATCTAATTTAAATAGGCTTCTTTTGGTTATAACTGCATATATATTAGAAACGCCTAATTCAGTAGAATGTTTGATGATTTCTTCTAATTTATCACCTTTAGGATATCCTTGATATAAATCGACAAAAAATGGCAATTCATTATTATTTTGAACTACCATTTTTAATTCGTACTTACATATTTTTGTATCTATGGATATAAGCTCGGCTAAGATTTCTTCTTCATCATTTGAGACAAGAATTAAATCACCTATTTTAAATCTCATCACATTTTTAATATGATGACAATCTTCACCAGTGATTTGATTTAATTTAAAATCATCTTTAGATACGAAATATTTTTGCAATATTACTTACCAATATACTTTCTGTATGATGTATTAGTAATTGCAAGTAATGCAGTTATAATTGCAATAAAGAATACATATGATAATGAATTAATTAGCATATCCATGAATGATGTTCCTGATGCTAAATAATAAATTATAATTGAACAAGCTATTACGATTGAAACAATCCATAAAACGAATGTTGTAATATATAATCCCTTAATAAATGAAGCCCCTTCAAATGTATGTGCTCTATAAAGTTTCTTGTAGTCTTCATCACTTACAGTCTCTAAATAGATTACATCATAAGCATATGGCTTAGTTCCATCCTCTTCTGTTTTTGCATAAACATATAACAAATTACCCTCTCTATCTTCGTAAAGATCATATAATTTTTGAAAAGGTTTACCATATGTTATTTTATCTAATTTAGAAAAATCTAGTGTTGATTCTTCTTTTTGATCAAAGCATCCTAATTTAACCAAATTTGAAGCTTTAACATTCTTCTTTCTGTTTTCCTCTCTCATTAAGATCTTTTCGTATTCTTTTTTAGTTCTTGTTGAAGAATTCTCAATAACGATTTCTTCCATATCAACTGTTTCTTGTTGCATGTTTATTCCTCCATTAAAATTTATAATGAGATTATACCACACATTTTTTTTAAAATGAATATAAAAAACAAAGAGCTAACATATTTTTCATATATTAGCCCTATTTTTTACTATCTTCCTTTAAAAAGATCCTTAAATTTTTCCCATGCTGATTTCTTTTCTTTCTTTTCAAGATCAGCTATCTTTGTATATAAATCCTTTTCATCTTTTGACATGTTAGTTGGAGTTTCAACCTTTATTGTTACATATTGATCTCCCTTAACTGAAGATCTAACATTTTTAATACCTTTTCCTTTTAAGCGGAATCTAGTACCAGTTTGTGTACCTGCTGGTATTTTCATTGATGCAGTACCTTCAAGAGTTGGAACATCAATAGTATCTCCTAATGCAGCTTGTGAGAAGCTAATAGGAATTACTAAACTTACATCACTTCCATCACGAACAAAGAATTTATGTGGTTCAACATGAATAGTGATAAATAAATCTCCATTCTCTCCACCTTCTTTTCCGCCTTGTCCGTACCCTGACATTCTAAGTGACATTCCATCATCGATTCCTGCTGGTATTGTAAGTTCAACTTCCTTAGTACGTCTTACTCTTCCGCTTCCATTACAATTTGTACACTTCTTGTCAATTTGTTGTCCTCTACCAGAACATGTAGGACAAACTACTTGTGAACGTGCAGTACCAAAGAATGTTCTTTGATTTACAAATACATATCCTTGTCCACCACACTTTTGACAAGTGTGAATATCATTTTTAGAATAAGCACCTGTACCTCCACATGAAGCACAATCTTCATCAACAGATACTTTTACAGTCTTTTTACATCCAAAAACTGCTTCTTCAAAAGTAATTGTCATACTCTTTTCTACATCAGCACCACGATTGTTTGATTGTCTTTGAGTTCTTGATCCTCCTCCAAAGAAAGAAGAGAAAATATCCTCAAATCCACCAAATCCTTCAAATCCTTGACCACCGAATCCTTGTCCACCAAATCCTTGAGGACCATCAGCAGATCCGTACTTATCGTAGTTACTACGTTTAGTTTCATCACTTAATACAGAGTATGCTTCATTAATTTCTTTGAATTTTTCTTCAGCACCGGGTTCTTTATTTACATCTGGATGGTATTTTTTTGCAAGTGTTCTATATGCCTTTTTAATTTCATCTTGAGTTGCAGTTTTAGAAACGCCTAAATCAGCGTAATAATCCTTCTTATCTGCCATTCTAGCACCCCTCTTTTTACAAAATGTAAGGGCTCATTAAAGCCCTTACTTATTTTTAATATTAGTTAACATCTGTGAAATCAGCATCTACTGTATTATCGTTGTTTCCGTTTGATTCAGTATTTCCGCTGTTTCCTTGTGCACCTTGCGCACCTTGAGCTTGTTGATATGCACGTTGAGCAACACCTTGAGCAGCTTGTTCAAGAGCTTGTTTCTTAGCCTTGATATCTTCTACATTCTTGCTATCGATAGCCTTTTGTAAAGCATCCTTAGCTGCATTAATTTGATTCTTTTCATCTTCTGTAATATCTTTTAAGTCATTTACAGTCTTTTCAACTTGGAAGATTAATTGTGATGCTTCATTGATAGTATCAGCTTCTTCCTTACGTTTCTTGTCAGCTTCAGCGTTAGCTTGAGCTTCTTGAACCATCTTGTTAATTTCATCTTCAGATAATGAACCTGAGTTTGTGATAGAAATCTTTTGTTCTTTTCCTGTTCCTAAATCCTTAGCTGAAACATTAACAATACCGTTTGCATCAATATCGAACTTAACTTCGATTTGAGGAACTCCTCTTGGTGCAGGTGGAATATCATTTAATTGGAATCTTCCTAATGTCTTGTTATCAGCAGCCATTGGACGTTCACCTTGAAGAACATGGATATCTACAGCTGGTTGGTTATCTGCAGCTGTTGAGAATACTTGAGATTTTTGAGTTGGAATAGTAGTATTTCTATCGATTAACTTAGTAAATACTCCACCAAGTGTTTCGATACCAAGAGAAAGTGGTGTAACGTCTAGTAATAATACATCCTTAACATCTCCTGATAATACTCCACCTTGAATTGCAGCTCCTAGAGCAACTGCTTCATCTGGGTTTACAGACTTGTTAGGTTGTTTTCCAAGTTCATTCTTAACTAATTCTTGAACAGCAGGGATACGAGTTGATCCTCCTACTAATAATACTTGGTCAATATCATTTGCAGTAAGTCCAGCATCAGATAATGCTCTCTTAACTGGTCCTAAACACTTTTGAACTAAATCACGAGTTAAATCTTCAAATTTAGCACGAGTAAGTGTTGTATTTAAATGTAATGGTCCTGCAGCTCCCATCGAAATGAATGGTAATGAAATTTCAGTAGTTGTAACTCCTGAAAGATCCTTCTTAGCTTTTTCAGCTGCATCCTTCAATCTTTGAAGAGCCATCTTATCTTTTGATAAGTCTACTCCATTTTCTTTCTTGAATCCATCTACTAGATAATCAATAATCTTTTGGTCGAAATCGTCTCCTCCAAGATGAGTATCTCCAGCAGTTGACTTAACTTCAAATGTACCATCAGCAAGGTCTAGAATAGATACGTCGAATGTACCTCCTCCTAGGTCGAATACTAATACTGTTTGTTCTTTATCTTGTTTATCAATACCATATGCTAATGCTGCAGCAGTTGGCTCGTTGATAATTCTCTTTACTTCAAGTCCTGCAATTTTTCCAGCATCCTTAGTTGCTTGACGTTGTGCATCATTGAAGTATGCAGGAACAGTAATAACTGCTTCTGTAACTTTTTCTCCAAGGTAAGCTTCTGCAGTAGCCTTTAAGTTTTGAAGAATCATTGCAGAGATTTGTTGAGGTGTATATTTCTTACCATTAACATCAACACGGTAAGAATCTTCTCCCATATGTCTCTTAATCGAAATAACTGTATTAGGGTTAGTAATTGCTTGACGCTTTGCTGCCTCACCTACAATAATTTCATCACCTTTGAATGCTACAACGGATGGAGTAGTACGTGCTCCTTCTGGGTTAGCAATAACCTTAGATTCTTTTCCTTCCATTACGCATACGCATGAATTTGTTGTTCCTAAATCAATACCTATAATTTTTGCCATAATATCTATCTCCTTTTTTTATTCACTGACTTTAACCATTGCTGGTCTTATAAGTCTATCTTTATATGTATATCCTGTTTGTTTTACTTCAAGAACTATATTTGCTTCAATTCCATCTCTATGCTCTTTTTCAATCGCATGATGAAAGTTTGGATCAAATTCTTTTCCTAAAGCTTCTATTTCCTTAAGACCATCAGCCTCTAGAATATCAACTATTTGTTTTGATATCATCTTGAATCCTTGTAAGAAATTCTTAAGTTCTTGATTATCAGTTTCCATATTAGTAACTCGCTCAAGCATTTCTACTGGTGTTACAAGACTTTCAACTAAATTATATGAAGCATATTTCTTTTGTTTTAATACATCTTCATTTAATCTTCTCTTTGTATTTTCCATATCAGCTAAAGCTCTTAGATAATCTTCTCTAAGTTTAGCATTAGAAGTTTGAACTTTTGCAAGTTCTTCATTAAGCTTAGCTATTTCATCTTTTTTAGCTTTCTTTGTTTGTTTCTTATCTTCTTTTTTTGTATCTTCAGCTTTAGTTTCTACAGTTTCAGATTCTTCACTCTCGCTAACTTCAGCACTATCTGTCGCATCAGATTCGCTATTTTTTAAATCTTCAACTTCTTTATCTATATTTTCATCTTTTTTAATTTCTTCGTTATTCACTCTATCTATACTCCTTTACTACTTATAAAGTTTCTGCATTGACTTAGCTACATATTCTAGTGTAGGAATAACTGTTCTATATTTCATTCTTATTGGCCCTACAACTGCTAAAGCTCCATATGCTTGATCATTAATGTAGTATGGAATAGATATAATCGAACATGAACTTAAACATTCATCTTTATTATCTTCACCAATTCTAATAGTTAATCCTTTACCAGTTTCTACTAGTATTTTTGGAAGAATATTAGAATCTAACATATCTACAAATCTTTGCATATTTCCAAATTCATGGAATTCTGGTTGTTCTAGCATTCTAGAAAGTCCAGAAATGAAATAATCACCATTACTAAATCTTGCAAAACATTTAATAATAAAATTTAATACATCATCTCTAAAATCAACAAGTTGTCTAATTCTAGGTTTCATTGCTTCTTTTGTAAGAATATCACGTATCTCATATACTGGTTTATCATACATTGCATTATCAAACATACTAATAAGTCTTACTAAATCATCCATCTTATAATAAGTTGGAACTTCTATAAGTTGATTTTGCACAACACCAGCAGATGTTATAACAAGTAGCACTGCTTCTTTGTTTGATAATGGTACTATTTCAAGTTTTTTAACCAATGCATAATTAGCAGACGATCCATTAAGGACTGCCATATAGCCTGTTTTCTTACTTAAAAGATCTACAATTTTTTTAATTGTTTCTTCTCTAGATGAATACTTATTATCAAACACTTCATCAAATTCATGATAAACATTTGAAATTGTATCATCTCTTGTGATTAAGTTCTCAATATAATAACTATAACCTTTTTGAGAAGGAACTCTTCCTGATGAAGTATGTTGCTTTTCTAAATATCCATTTTCTTCAAGCCACTGCATATCGTATCTAAGTGTTGCACTAGAGAATTTTAAGAATGGTTTAGCAGTTAAAACCTTACTTCCAACTGGTTCATTCGTTTCGATATATTCTTCTACAATAGCTTTCAATATTAATTTCTGTCTATCTGTTAGCAATCTCCATCACCGCCTATTTTGCACTCATTTCTTCCAAGTGCAACCATATTATATTATATAAAGTTTTCACTGTCAAGCCTTAAGTGCCAATTAATAGGGTAGAGAGAAAATAATTAATTTTCGTCCCTCCCATTGCACCGTACGTACGGTTCTCGTATACGGCGCTACATTTATATTCTACACAAAC
>CAVCDW010000018.1:0-6247 GCA_963601055.1 Elusimicrobiaceae bacterium | reverse complement strand
TCATTATTTAACATAGAAAGATTAGCTTTTCTAACATTTAAATCTTTGATTTTTTTTCTATAGACCATATAATCAACCCTTTTTTATTATTCTAAATTATTCTCATTAACATATTTAATTACTTCTATTCTCATTTGGTTACATAATTCTTTCGATTTTCTATAAGAATCTGTAATAGCTTCTGTATAAATTTTAATTTTAGGTTCAGTTCCAGATGGGCGAAGTACAAACCATGAACCATCACTGAATATATATTTTAATACATTTGATTTTGGTAATTTAAGTTTTTCCTTTATACCATTCACATTATAAGCTATACCAGTTTCATAGTCTTCAATTCTTTTAATCTCAAAACCTTCAAATGGTATTTCTTTATCATTTCTAAATTTTTGCATGATTTCATTCATTTTCTTTTTACCTTCAAGGCCTTCAAAATAAATGTTATCTATTGTATCAATATAATATCCATATTTCTTGTATAAGTCTTCTAAGACATCAACTAAGTCTAATCCTTTTTCTAAATAATAAGCACATGCTTCACATAGTAAAAGACAAGCTTGTGCACTATCTTTATCTCTTACGCATGGTTTTATAAGACAACCATAAGATTCTTCATATCCAAAAACGAATTCTTGTCTTTTATGTTTCTCAATTTCACCAGCAATAAATTTAAACCCTGTTAATACATCATATGTTTTAACGCCATATTCTTCGGCAATTCTTGTTGCCATTTTTGATGAAACAACTGTTGTGACCATAAATGCTTTCTTAGGCCATTTAGGATTTTGTGCTTTTTTATTTTCACAAATATAGTTGAATAGAATAGTTGCCATCTCATTTCCTGTAAGCAATCTATATTTACCATTATGTAGTACACCGCATCCAAGTCTATCTGCATCAGGGTCTGAGGCAAGTAATAATTTTGCGCCTATTTCAGAACCATATTTAATAGATTTTGTAAAAGCTTCTTTATTCTCAGGATTTGATGATTCTGCATATGAAAAATCAGGATCTACAATCATTTGAGCTTTAATTGGGTTAATATCATATCCCATATCTGTTAAAAATCTAGGAATGTAGACAGATCCTGTTCCATGAAGTGGAGTATATGTGATTTTAAAATCTTTTTTTACATCAGGATTTAATCTAATTGTTGATATATCATTTAAATATTCTTCATCTAGTTCATCATAAATATAATGAACATTCTTCCATCCTTCAGAAACCTTAATTGTAAATATAGATTCTACTTTCTCTATTTCTTCTTGAATAAGTTTAGCTTCTGCAACAGATACTTGGCATCCAATTTCATTGTATACTTTATATCCATTATATTCCTTAGGGTTATGAGAGGCAGTAATCATTATACCTCCACAGCACTTATAATGACGTACTGTCCATGATAATTGTGGAGTTGGTCTTAATGTGTTGTACACAAATACCTTTTTAAAACCTAATGATGTTAAAACATGAGCAGCTTCATTTGCGAATTCTTTTGAATTATGTCTATTATCATAAGATATAGCAACTCCTCTTTTTAAAGCCCTTCTAACATTTTTAATAAGATATCTTCCGTATCCTAATGTAGTTTTTCTGATATTATAAATATTTATTCTTGAACTACCTGGACCCATTATTCCTCTAATTCCTGCAGTTCCAAATTCCAAATCTTCTGTAAATGCTTCTCTTAGTTCATCATCATTCATATTTTGAATTTGTATTTTCATTTTTTTATCTAAGCCATAACAACTTAGCCAATAAGCAGCTTTTTCTTTATAATCCATCATTCTATCTCCTTAATTTGAGCATTTTTAAGATCATTAAAATTCTTTAGCGCAACCATTCTTGCAAATACTCTTCTTATTATAGTATCTAGTATGGAATTTTCAGAATAATTAGACTCGGCAATAAAATCTACTCTATCGTCTTTTAATAGCTTTTTAGCAATTTCATCTTTATCTTTTTGATAAATAGCTATCGCACAACCACCATTCTCACGCACAAGTTTCATGCAAGGAACATCAGTTAAACCATCTCCAAAATAAATCATATTTTCAAACTTAACATATCTGTCTTCATTTTTAATTCTATCATTTAATTTAACTTCATCATTTAAATCAAATGCTCCTTTAGATATTCTAAATAAGAATTGTGTTTTCATTGTATAGTTTACTACATAAGATGGGAAATCAGCGATTCCATCTTTGTCGTAATGGAATTCACATGCATAAATTCCTTTAAAATATTTAGCTATAGGTGTACCAATTATAATTTCTTTTAATCCAGATGAAATAATATAATGTTCAGCTTCAAAGCCAAAACTATTTGCCATTTGGTTAATACGTACAAAAAAGTCTTGAACTCCTTCAAATAGTTTTACCTTATCTCCACATGATTTTAAATATTCTCTTGTAAGATTTATATTATTTCTTTTAGAATATTTCATCATTGTATACATATAAGCTAATATTTTTTCAATATTATTTCCAGGATTTAAACTCTCTTTACTTGTCTCAGTCCAAAACTCATTAGCTGATAGTTGCATATTAGGAATAAATTCATATTCCTGCATATCTCTATCACATAGAGTTTTATCAAAATCATACATAAATACAACCTTTTCCATACACTACTCCTCGTCTGTTTTTAGTACTGCAAGGAAGGCTTCTTGTGGAACTTCTACAGAACCAATTGCCTTCATTTTCTTTTTTCCTTCTTTTTGTTTCTCTAACAATTTCTTTTTACGTGAAATATCTCCACCATAACATTTAGCAAGAACGTCTTTTCTCATGGCTTTAATATCTGAACGTGCTATTACTTTATTACCAATTACTGCTTGAACTGGTACTTCGAATAATTGACGTGGAATTAATTCCTTCAATTTTTCTACCATTGCTTTACCTCTTGGGTATGCAAAGTCTTTATGAACAATCATAGATAAGGCATCAACAGTTTCACCATTAAGCATAATATCCATTTTTACTAGCTTAGATTCTTTATACTCCCCAATTTCATAATCTAGAGATGCATAACCTTTAGTATATGATTTAAGTTTATCAAAAAAATCATAAACAATTTCAAGAAGTGGCATATCATAGTGAATTGAAACTCTTGTTTCTTCAAGATATTTCATATCAATGAATGTTCCTCTCTTCTTTTGACATAATTCCATGATTGCTCCTACATATTCAGATGGTGAAATAATAGTTGCTGTAACATAAGGTTCTTCAATAGAAATAATACTATTTGGAGCTGGAAGTTCAGCTGGATTTGATATTTCAATCATATCACCATTTGTAAGATTTACATGATATCTTACTGATGGTGCAGTTGCGATTAATTCAATATTAAATTCACGTGAAATTCTCTCTCTTATAATATCCATATGAAGTAGACCTAAGAAACCAGTTCTAAATCCAAATCCTAAAGCTTGTGATGATTCAGGTTCATAAATTAATGACGCATCGCTTAATTTTAATTTGTCTAAGGCATCTCTTAAATCAGGATATTGTTTAGTATCAATTGGATAAAGTCCACAGAAAACCATTGGGTTTAGTTTACGATATCCTGCAAGCACTTCATCCGAGTGATTTTCAACTGTTGTAATAGTATCTCCAACCGATACATTATTAATATCTTTAATAGATGCCGTAATATAACCTACATCTCCTGCTGTAAGATATTCAACAGGCATTTCTTTAGGAGTTCTTACTCCAAGTTCTACTACTTGATATTTTGTCTTTGAAGCATTAAATTCAATAGTATCTCCTACTTTAATAGTACCAGATTTTACACGTACCAATACTATTACTCCTCTATAAGGATCAAAGGCACTATCAAAAATTAGTGCTTGAACAGGTCCTAGTGGATCACCTTTTGGTGATGGCACTTTTTTAACAACTTCTTCAAGAATTTCTCTAATTCCAATTCCTTGTTTAGCAGAAGCAAGCACTGCTTCATCTGCAGGAATTCCTATAACATCTTCAATCTCTTTACGTACTTCTTCAGCATGTGCAGATGGTAAATCTATTTTATTTATTAAAGGTAATATTTCAAGATCATTATCTAAGGCAAGGTAAACATTCGCAAGTGTTTGAGCCTCAACACCTTGTGTAGCGTCTACAACAAGAATAGCTCCTTCACAAGCAGCTAGTGAGCGTGAAACTTCATAAGTGAAGTCTACATGACCTGGAGTATCTATTAAATGAAAAATGTATTCACATCCATCAAGTGCCTTATACTTTAATGAAATTGCGTTTAATTTAATTGTGATTCCTCTTTCACGTTCAAGTTCCATTGAATCAAGCATTTGATCTTGCATTTCTCTTGGATCAATACTTTCGCAAAGTTCAATAATTCTATCAGATAGAGTAGTTTTCCCATGGTCAATATGGGCAACTATACAAAAGTTTCTTATACTTCTTTGTCTTTTTAATAATTCTTCTTTGTTTAATTCTTTCAAATTAATCAAACTCCTTTAAACATTTATATTTATTTTACAATATTTATAATAATTTTACAATGAGACATAACTTAATTGTATATAAAAAAACACCACATAGAAATTGTCTAGTGGTGTCATTTTACCAAATTATTTTTCTGCTTTTTCTAAATCTAATTCCTTAAATTCAGGTTCAGGATCACTAAAATACATTCCTTTATATCCATGTTTCTTAACTTTATGTAAGAATATAAATAAGAAAACAAACGATAATAATAAAATTATTGTATTAGATATTCCCATTGAAAGTCCGGCACAGAATGTAGGTTCTAGTGTTGGGAAGAATTTATGTAATGCGAATAGCATTATAATTCTTGATCCAATTCTTGATAAATTAAGAATTGTAGAAAGTCCTGTTTGTCCAAATCCATATAGAAGTCCTAATACTGCAGCACATATTCCAAGGGCTGGAATTGATAGTGAATCCCATACAAATATATCTCTAACCATTTGTTTATATGTTTCTGATTTTTCATCAGCCGATGTAAAGAGTTCTGTAAGTTGATTAATTAGAACAAAGCGCATCAAAATATAGCCACAAACTGAAATCACTGTTGAAAGTATTAATGTTCTCCAAAATACTTTTAAAGCCCTTTTCATGTTTTTAGCCCCAACATTTTGACTTACTATTGAAGATTCTCCTTCTTCAAATGAATTTGTAGGAGATGTCACAAGTCCTGACATATTGTTAGATACTCCAAGAGTTCCTACAATAAGTCCGTCTGTTACATCATTCCAATATCTTCCGCACATTCCGTTTACAACAACTTTTCCAAGTGACATTACAAATTTACCTAAAAAAATTGGAATAGAAAGTACAAGAATTGGTTTTACATATTCAATTGTAGGTATCATCATCTTAAGGCTCAATCTTAAGATGTTTGATCTAGCAAATAGTCTAAATAAGCCTATTGTAGTAAGGGTAGCTTGACCGATGATAGTTGCGACTTCAACATATTTAATATCTTTTAAGCCAATACCATAAATAAAGAATATAGTAAATATTAGTTTTAATGTCATAACTAAAACATTTAAATATAAAGCTATTTTAGAATTTCCTTTAGCTTTTTCTAGTCCAATAAATACATTGTTTAGGGATACAAAAGCTAATTCAAAAAGTTGTAATCTAAAATAAGTTTTTCCAATAGTTATTGAATCAGGAGCTACTTGGCATAGTTTCATAATAGGCACTGCAAGTGGAATTAATAGTAGCATTAAAAGTCCTGATACAATTAATGATAATGAAAATAAATTTGATGATGCATGACGTGCTGCCGTAACATTTCCTTTTCCATAATGTCTTGAGACAAGTACTCCACCACCTGATGCAAGTCCGGCACCAAATGCTGATATTGTGTTTTTTATTTGTGATAGTGAGGATACAGCGTTTTGTGCTGTTGTAGAAATTTTCGCACAAATAATTTGGTCTATAACTGTATACATTGCGTTAAAAAATTGGTATACAAATATAGGCATACAAATAATTAGAATGGTTTTTAATAGATCACCTGTAAGTATCATCTTTCTTCTATATTTTGATTTATCAAGCGCATATTCATTTTTAGCCTCTTTAAAATCTTTATTAGAAAGGTTTGATTCATAATTTTTTAGAATTTCTATTTGATCTTTATATTCATCCTTACCTCTTCTATTTAATTTTTCTAATTTCTTTTTAGTTCTTAATAAAGCAAATTCCTTACTTTTTAAATAAATTATTCCATTACTTGATTCAAATTTATTATTATC
>CAVCDW010000017.1:0-8415 GCA_963601055.1 Elusimicrobiaceae bacterium | reverse complement strand
TATCAAGGTTCCATGCATCATGAAGAACTGCATAAGCAGGGAATGCAAGTAATTCCTTGAAATAAGGATATTCTTGAACTGTAGTTACAGTTAAAGTATTTTCAGATGTAGCTTTAACATTTAAGAAATTCTTAACATCATCATTAGTTGATGTTTTACCTAAAGAATCATATCCATCGATACATTCAAACATATATCCATAATCAGCATCTAAACCAGCTGTCATATTTTCATTTGCATTATATGAAGCAGCACGGTTCCATGAATCTACAACATCTTGTGCAGTAATCTTGTCTCCGTTAGAGAATTTTGCTCCATCTACTAAAGTAAATGTATAAGTACATTTTCCATCAGCTGCTACTTCTGGTGTTCCAAATTCTTTAATTAAATCTGTAGTAAGTTCAATTCCAGACTTATCAGCCTTTGGAGTATAACGAATTAATCCTGAGAATAAGTGAACATCGTATGATCCACCATCAACTGTTGTGTTTAATGCTGGGTCAATTTGATCTGGTTTAGATGCAAGAACTGCAGTAATAGGGGAATTATTAGCTCCATTTTTTGCCCAAGTGAAATATTTATATCCAAGTGGTGCAGCATATACGTTAGTTAAATCATCTTTTTGTAACCAGTTATCAGTATAGTTATAAATTGGAGTAATAACTCCAGTAGACATTAATAATGTTTCAGCTTTATGCATTAATTTATATCTTTTAACTGAATCTTGTTCTTTCTTGATATATCCAATTAATACATCATAAGTTGATTTCCAATTTCCAGTTAATTTAGTGTAACCTTCAATACTTGATAAATCAGTTGTATAAGTGTAATTAGCATCAAGACCATTTGCATCTCTTCCTAATTGACAATCGTTATTTCCTGAACCAGATACCCACATATCTAGGAATGAAATAGGATCATTATAGTCAGCTAACCATCCATTTCTTGCGCAAGTATAATTTCCTTGTTTACGAGTTTGTAAGAATGAAGCCCATTGATCTTGTGAAAGATTCATCTTAATTCCGTATGTTTTTAATTGTGCTTGAACTGTTTCAGCAATTTTTTGGTTTCCTTTATTTGTGTTGAAAATGAAATCAATAGTTGGCATGTCAGTATAACCTTTCTTTGACGAACCACATGATGCAAGTGCAACTGTTGATGCAACTCCAAGTAAACCTAAAGTTAATATTTTAGTTTTTTTCATTTTATTTCTCCTTACCTTTCTTGTTAATGAAATTTTTTATATACTTATTAACGCTCCTACATGTATGTGGGATACATGTAAGAGTATTAACCAAAATTAATTAGATTTTGATTCGATTTCTTCTTGAACCAAAATACAAGATACAAAGTGTCCAGGTGTAACTTCCTTTAATTGTGGAACTTCTTCCTTACACTTTTCACATGCTCTTGGGCAACGTGTTCTAAATGGACATCCTGTAGGAACAGCCATTGGAGAAGGAACATCACCTTCAAGTATTATACGTTTATTAGCTCTTGCAGATTTAGGATCTGGTTGAGGTACAGCTGATAATAATGAAATTGTATAAGGATGCAATGCATTCTTAAATAATTCTTCAGTTTCAGCAAGTTCAACAACTTTACCTAAATACATAACCATAATTCTATTTGATATATGACGTACTACTAATAAATCATGAGCTATAAATAAATATGTTAATCCTAATTCTTTTTGAAGATCTTCAAAAGTATTAATAACTTGTGCTTGAATTGATACATCTAGGGCAGATACTGGCTCATCGCAAACAATGAACTTAGGATTTACGGCTAGAGCTCTTGCAATACCAATACGTTGTCTTTGTCCTCCTGAGAACTCATGAGCATAACGTGTTGATTGTTCTGGAGAAAGTCCTACTTTCTTCATAAGATCAAGAACTTTAGATCTTCTTTCTTCCTTAGTTTCGTATAGATGGTTAACATCTAGAGGTTCAGCAATAATATCTTGAACAGTCATACGAGGGTTAAGTGATGAATAAGGATCTTGGAAAACCATTGTACATTGTTTTCTAAATTGTTTCATTCTATATTTAGAAGATGACTTAATTCTCTTTAATTGAGAACGTTCATGTGCGTTAATATCATTTACTGAATCAATATATAAATAATATTCTGATTCAGCTCTTGCGGCTTTAATATCAGCCTTAAGCTTAGCCTTAATTTCGTTTACATTTTTTTGATATGTTCCGTATGCTTTAGATTTTTCAACATTGTAATCCGCAACATTCTTTTCATACATTACACGTTCTTCAACATAATTATCTTTTTTACACTTTTTCTTGTTATCTGAATTCTTTAGTCTAAGTTTATCTTGAACTTTCTTATCCTTAAGAAGTTGCATTGATGCATATTTTTGAGCTTTTGCAGCTTCAATCTTAGGCTCTCTTAACTTCTTTTGTTCAGCGATTTCAGCTAAAGCTTTTTCTTTTAATTCTTTAACTTTTGCATCTACTTCAGCAATTTTAGGATCTGAACTCTTTTCAACCTTTTTAAGGAATGTTAAAGATGCTTCTTTATTATCTTTTACGATTTTTATTTCGTTTGCAATCTCAGCTTTTTTAGCTTCATACTTATTATCATATAGTAAGTCTAAATTTCTCATATCTGATTGAAGTTTAGCTAATTGTGAAGTTTTAAAGTAATTATATTTATTCTTGTTTTCTTCAGTAGATAAATCACCATTTAATTCTTCTTTTAAATAAGTCTTAACTCTTTTATTCATTTCGAATACAAGGTCTTTACGCTCATTTTTCTTTTCAATTTTAATCTTCTTTAAATCAGAATAAGAACTAATATTTAATCCATCGAATATGATATCTCCACTAGTTGGATTATAAAGATTCATTATAGAACGTCCTAAAGTGGTTTTTCCACATCCAGACTCTCCTACAACTCCTAGTGTTTCTCCTCTTTTAATTTTGAAAGAAACATTATCTACAGCTTTTAATGGAGTAGTTTTAAAGAATCCTGTAGTGATATCAAAGTACATCTTAAGATTTTTTACTTCTAGAAGGATATCCTCATCTTGCTTTAATAATTCTTTATTATCTTGCATTAGATTCTACCTCCTCATCGTTTTCTGATGCTGGTTTTAATAAACCTTCATCATATAATTCTTTTGCATACATAAAGCATGAACATTTATGCATGTCATTAACTTGCATTTCTTGTGGATACTCTCTTAAACAAATCTTCATTGCATGTGGGCAACGAGGACTGAATGCACATCCTGCTGGTAAATTTAATAAGTCAATCGCATTTCCTGAAATAGGTACTAATCTCTCATTTGTGTTATCTGCAGTAGGAATACTACGTAATAATCCTTTAGTATATTCATGTTTAGGATTATAGAAGATTTCATCTGCTGTACCACGTTCTACAATTTTACCACCATACATTACAAGTACTTCATCACAAAGTTCTGCAACGACTCCAAGGTCATGAGTAATTAAAATAACAGCCATTCCCATTTTCTTTTGAATGTTTTGAATAAGTTCAAGAATTTGGGCTTGAATTGTAACGTCAAGAGCTGTAGTTGGTTCATCCGCAATTAATAAATCTGGCTCACAGCATAATGCCATGGCAATCATAATACGTTGAAGCATTCCTCCTGAGAATTCAAATGGATATTGTTTTAAACGTTTTTCAGGTGAGTTGATTCCAACTAGTTGAAGCATTTCAACTGCACGAGCATTAGCTTCAGCCTTAGTAGGTTTTACTTCTTTAAATCCGTCTACATATGATACAACTTTATTTCCTGATGCATCACGAGTTACTTGTTTAATTTTGCAAGGAACTTTTTTTCTTCTGTGAAGCATTATAGCTTCTCTTATTTGGTTACCTATAGAATATACAGGGTTTAAACTTGTCATTGGATCTTGGAAAATGATTGACATTTTTCCACCACGAATTTTAGATAGTTCTTTTTCAGATAGACCAACAAGTTCTCTACCTTCAAGTTTTACAGAACCACCAACAATTTTACCTGGTGATGAAAGAATTTGCATTAAAGAATAAGCAGTAACCGATTTACCTGATCCTGATTCTCCAACGATTCCAAGAATTTTACCTTTATCTAAATTAAATGTTGAACCATCAACACTCTTTACTTCTCCTGCTGGAATAAAGAAAGATGTTCTTAAGTCTTTTACTTCAAGAAAGTGTTCATAAGATGGTTTATTTTCAATAATTTCTTCTTTATTTTCCATCTTACTCACCTACTTTCTAAGTCTTGGGTCAAATGCATCTCTTAATGCATCTCCAAGTAAATTTAATGATAATACTATTAAACAAATAAACGCAGCTGGTACATATAATCTATAAGAATAATCTAGCATAATAGAAAGTTTTGATGCATCAGATGCTAAAGATCCTAATGATGGCATTGGAAGCGCAACTCCTAGTCCTACATAGCTTAAGAATGATTCAGTGAAAATAGCTGATGGAATTTGAAGTGCTGTCATAACAATGATAATAGATACACAGTTAGGTAATAAATGTTTAAAAATAATTTGAACTGGTGATGTTCCTATAGTACGTGCCGCAAGAACGAATTCTTGTTTCTTAATGGCCATAATTTGTCCACGAACCATACGAGCCATACCAACCCAATATAGAAGTCCATAAACAATAAATATAGAAATCATACCAACTCCGATACTTTCAAGCCAAGTACCTTCAATTTTATCAGTTAATACTTGTTTTAAAACAACTGATAATAAGATAATGATTAACATATCAGGTAATGAATAAATAACATCTACAATACGCATCATAATCATATCTACTTTACCACCAAAGAATCCAGAGACGGCTCCATAAATAGTACCAATAATAAATACAATTATTGACGCAAATAATCCTACTGCAAGGGATACACGCATACCATATACCACACGGATGAAATAATCTCTTCCTAAATCATCTGTACCAAATATATGAGGGAATACACTTACACCAGTACTTCTTAGATATTGTTCATATGGGCTATAATGGAATGGCTTGATGTTAGCGAAATCATCAGTATTCCCAGCAATTGATGCCCAGTTCATATAATTCATATCTGTACCATATTTATTAATAGCTAATTGCTCTGAATAACTATAAGGCCAGAACATTGGGATAAAAATTGCACAAAGTATAAATATTGCAAGTACAACTAAACAAATAATTGCGATTGGGTTATGCAATAATCTCTTAAATCCATCCTTCCAGAAGGAAGCTTGAGGTCTCATTTTTACTGCTTGTACTTTTTCTTCTTCTAATGCTGGTATAAAATCTTCAACATTAGGTTGTAGTGAAAATGGGTTTTTCTTCATATTGTAGCCTCCTTACTCTAAATCTACTCTTGGATTAACAACTTTATATAAAATGTCACTAATCAAGATAAATAAAACAACCAAAATAGAACAGAATACTGTTGTTCCCATGATCATTGGGTAATTCATCGCAGTAATTGCGTTAATAAGCTTATTTCCAAGTCCTGGAATAGCAAAAATCTTTTCAACAACTAATGATCCTGTAAGAATATACGCAATCATTGGTCCAGCATATGTGATTACTGGTGTTAATGAATTACGAAGTGCATGTTTAAATAAAACTTTAGCAGGTCTTACACCTTTAGCACGAGCAGTACGAATATAATCTGACTCTAAGGCATCAAGTGTTGATGTTCTTGTAAGACGAACTATATATGCCATAGGATATAAAGATAAAGTTAAAACTGGTAAAACATATTTCTTAGGACCATGAGCAAGTCCGAAGTTTATTGGGAACCATCCTGCCTTAGCACAAAGCCAGTAGAATAATAATGCCGCAATAACGAATGATGGTACTGCAACCATGGCAGTTGAGACAATCATTATTAATCTATCTTGCCATCTTCCTCTGTATACTGCTGCTAATACTCCAAAGAAGATCCCTATTACGATAGCAAAAAAGGCAGCTAGTAAACCATTCACTGCTGAAATTTTAAATCCTTCCCAAATTATACTATTAACGGCTCTTCCTGAATCCTTCAATGAAACTCCAAATTCAAATCTGAACGCATTAACTAAATATTTAAGCCATTGAACAACAACCGGCTTATCTAGACCATATCTTCTATTCAGTGCATCAAGTCTTTCTTGAGTCATTCCTTTTTCAGTTAAGAACGGTGAACCCGGAAGAGCTTGCATTACAAAGAATGTAATTGTGATAACAGCTGCTATAGTTACTATGGCCATTAATAATCTCTTAACTATATACATTGCTGTTTTTGAATTCATATTAATTCCTCCAATTAAAAAATTAAAATAATGTTATACATTAAAAATAATAACACGCATATTTTATTACAATTATTATACAATTGTCAACAAAGAGCGCACATTTTTAAGATGTAAACAAAAATATTATTCCCTATTACCACACTATTATGACACAAAATACTGAATTGTCTATTAATTTAATTGTCAATATGAATATTTATTAAAAGTTTATGTGCTAAAACGAATAAAATACTAATTTGACAAACACTTTTTTGTAATATATAATTGTTTCAAACGAAGATACAGGAATAGTAATATTTTTAATACTATCAAGAGATAAGGTGGACGGTGAAAACCTTAAAGTATTAATTTATGAATGGGCCTGTTTGAGTGAGTTATCCGTATGCTTGCGTTAAAAGCTAAAAAGAGCCTATATTATATAATATGATATAGGAATTAAGGTGGCACCGCGTTCAATCGTCCTTATTTATTAAAATATGGACTTTTTTTTATTTTTTTAAGGAGTGATATTTATTATGAAAAGACTATTATCAGGAATTCAACCTAGTGGTACTATAACATTAGGAAATTATATTGGAGCTATCAAAAACTTTGTTAAATTACAAAACGAACTTGAAGACATTGACTTCTTTGTCTTCATTGCAGATTTACATGCAATAACTGTTCCTCAAGATAAATTAAAATTAAGAGAAAACATAAGAAGCCTTGCGGCTATATATGTTGCATGTGGACTAGACCCACAAAAAGTTCATTTATTTATTCAATCGGAAGTTCCAGCACACGCAATGCTTGGATATGTAATGGAATGTACTTCATACATTGGTGAAATGGAACGTATGACACAATACAAAGATAAAAAAGTAAAACAAGTTGAAGGTGTACATTGTTCTCTTCTTACATACCCTGCTCTTATGGCAGCTGATATTTTACTATACGATACTGATTTAGTTCCAGTTGGTGAAGATCAAAAACAACATCTAGAACTTACAAGAAATCTTGCTCAAAGATTTAATCAAAAGTATGGTGAAACATTTGTAGTACCTGAAGCATTCATTTCAAAATCAGGAGCTAGAATAATGTCTTTACAAGACCCTACTAAGAAAATGAGTAAATCAGATCCTAATCCAAAAGGATATATAGCACTTCTTGATGAAGATAGTGTTATAAGAAAAAAAATAATGTCTGCTGTAACTGATTCTATAGGAACTATTTCATATGATCCTAAAGAACGCCCTGGAATTTCTAACCTTCTTACTATATATGATGTATTTACAAATGATGGAATCGATGAAATTTGTAAAAAGTATGAAGGAAAAGGATATGCAGAATTCAAAGCTGATTTAGCTGATATAGTTATTAATAATCTATCACCTATTAGAGAAAAATATAATACTCTAATCAAGAGTGATGAAATAGATAAAATCTTAGATGAAGGTAGAGATTATGCATCTAAGATTGCATTTAAGAAAATATCTAAAGTCTATAATAAAATTGGACTTGGAAGAAAAAGATAGGAGTTTTTTATGAACGCATGGCAAATTACCCTTATAGTACTAGCATCTATCATAGGATTTTTTGTAATTCTTCTTTTCTTAATATGGATTATAGGTAGATCTTACTGGGAATCAATAAAGCAAAGAGACCCAGCCGCAAGACACTATTTACAAATAGTTTTAACATACCCTGGAGTACATGCACTATTTTGGCATCGTATAGCTCACTTCTTCTTCAAGATCCATTTAAAACTTCTTGCAGAAATTATTACTTACCTTGTAAGATGTCATATCAATATTGAAATTCACCCTGGCGCTACAATCGGTCGTAATTTCTTCATTGATCATGGAACAGGGGTTGTAATAGGTGAAACCACAATAATTGGTGATAACTGTACAATGTATCACGGAGTTACTCTTGGTGGACATGGTACAGCGCACGGAAAAAGACATCCTACTGTTGGAAACAATGTAATGATTGGAGCTGGAGCAACTGTTCTTGGTAATATCACTCTAGGAGATAATGTAAAGATTGGAGCTAACGCTACAGTATTACAAGATGTTCCAGAAGGATCTACTGTAATAGGAGTTAAAGGTACAATTAAAAACGTATAAAATAATGGGGTTGTGAAAAA
>CAVCDW010000016.1:0-7182 GCA_963601055.1 Elusimicrobiaceae bacterium | reverse complement strand
GTGATGCAGTAATTGCCAATGCAATACTTGATCGTGTATTGCATCATGCACATATAATTACAATCAAAGGTAAATCATTTAGATTACAACATTTATATAATGAAAACTCAAAGGAAAGGCAGGAAAATTATTAGATCTCGAATCATGCATAATTATACTATAATTTTATTACATTTTTATCTTGAAATTTATAGTAGCTAACGAGAATCAAAGTATGGGTCTATTATATAACTATAAAATGAAAGTTAGCGATAATTGGACTACATATTGTTATTCAACTACTACTAAACAATATTTAACTACATTTACCCTAGCAGGCGCATTACACTGGGATACTGATATAAAGGACGAAACATTCTATAAATGGATTTATGATTCATTTAACTTAAATGTTAATGATGATAATGCATACACAATAGGTGATTATACTAAAGCTAAAAATTATTCTGCTGGTACATCTAATACTAAAGGTAAATATGTATTAGTAGACTGGTTAAATCAAAATGTAGCAGTAGATGTAACAAGTGATACTGTATTAGCTTCAGTATCAGATTTCACTGGTATTAAATATTTAAAAGGAACACACAAAGTTGATTTAACTGAAAAGTTAACAAATGAAGCTAGTGCAATTTCAATATGTCAAGAGATTGCTACTCTTACAAATCTTGAAGAACTTATTTTAAAGCGTTGTACGGGTGTAACCGAGGGATTTGATACAGAAACTTATACTGAAAATGATAATGATTCGCTTTCTCGCTTTAATGCACTTACAAATTTATCTACATTAAACGTAGAAGGTTGCAATATATATCAATTTGATTTCCTTGAAAATCTAACATGGTTAAACGATGTTCATATTGAAAACCAAGTTGTTGATTCTAGTTCGGATTCTACACTTTCTATATTCTACGGATCTAATGGATTAACTAATTACTGGGTATTTGCTGATATTACACTAACTGGTGTATCTGTATATAATACTTACGCAGGTACAGGAGAAGTATTATTTGAAGAAAGTAAAACAATCAATGATTATACAAGACTTAAAAATGGTATTTTTTATCAATCACAATTAAAAACTGGTGTTGCTGTAAGTAGTTTATATAGCTCTTTCTCTACAACAGCTAGCGATTATCTACTTGCTAAATCATATAATAGTAATACTGTATTTAATGCAACTATTGTGTGGAGTTTTGTAGAATATGAAAAAACAAGTGACAATTCTATAGATGAAACAAAGAAGTATTATACAAAAAATGATGGTAGCTATACAGAAGTAACTAGCCCAAATGTAGAAGATATTTCTTTATATTATGAAAAATATGATGACACAACTGCAGATGCTTTCCAAGTTACATATAGTTTTACTTTAAGTGGAAAATCAATTTCATTTAGTATAAAATTTAGTGTAGAGAGGTATTAGTTATGAAGAAGTCTAATAAATTAATTAATAAACAAATAAAACTATTAATCTCTCTACTATTCACTCTAGCTGTTACTTTAGTATTTATTACTAGTGTATACGGATGGTATACAACAAGTAATAATGTATCAGCTAATACGCTTAATGTATCTTCAGAAAATAGTAATATTCATTTTAGTGATTATATTCAAATTAAAAGATACTTTGTATCTAATACATCAACTACTCTACAAGAAGATAATATGTATAAAAGATTAGATGGAACTAATACATATTATAAATGGGATATTGATAAAAATACTTATATAACTGATACAACTACTAAAGAAAAAATACCTATGTTCTTTGATTCTTTATACCCTAATGAATATTTAGATATTACCTTATGGTATTATCCTGATCAAAAGTATAAAGATAATGATTATACTATTAGTTTAACTAATTTTAATGATACTAATGGTAAGTTTAGTGAGACACATACAATAGATGGCAAAAGCGAAACTTTTACACATAGTGTTCTTGGTGTATATAGAGTTGGTGAGGTTACTAGTAAGACAGTAGACGGAAAAGAGACTCAAAGCGTAAGTACATGGAATTGGTTATGTCAGTATAACGGAGACTATGAAGACGATACTAATTTTAGTTCTGTAACATTTAAAACTGGTTCATTTTCATCTGTAACTAAAGTAAAGGATTTAAATGGTGACAAATATTACAGCACAACATTTAGAATTGAATTTTCGTTAGAACAACTTCAAAATAAGATTAAAAATGTGTCTACAAATGCCTTGTCTGAAAAATCTGTTTCAATAGGTGCAATTAGATTACTTGGCTAATATAAGGAGGTCACGATATGAAAAATGTTAAAAAGTTAATAACTATATTTATGCTTATCGTGACTTTAGTCTTAAGCATATCTATAATATATGGTTGGTATACAATAAATGATGATACAAATAATATAACTTTAAAGGTTACTAAAATAGATTCACAAGTTTATTTGTATGAAGGATTAGATGATAACAATAATGGTATACCTAATTTACTTAAAAGATATGAAGATGAAGGTAAATCAATTAAATCTAAGTATCCTAAGGATAAGTTAGAATATTACACTGAAACTAGAGCTTTTGAATATATAAATATGAATTATGCGACTACTGATGAAGTTAGTGCAACTATTGATTTAACATATGATATATCTTTATATCCTACGCAAAGTAAAGTTTTAAAGTTTAGTATTGTAAATAAATCTGAAGGTGTTAACTATATATCATTTGAGTTTGCTGATACTTCGTATACTGAGCAAAAGAAAATCAATTTACTTAAATGCTTATCAGTTAGAGTTGGTGATGTAATTAATAATACATTCAATACTGACTCTCCTAAAAATGAAAGTGAAGATATTAGTGTTTCTATGTATGACAAATTTTATTTTGGTTCATATCTTAATGATAACATAAGCGGCATAAGTAATATGGTACTAAACCTAGGCGACATTGCAATTAAAGGTTCTGTTGATAAAGATAGTGTAAAAAATGATGATGTTCATGATTTATGGTTTGAATTTACTTTAGAAACATATGAATCTTTAGTAGCAAAATTTGGTACTGACTATATATCTGAATCAGATTATCAAGCTATTTCAAATGAGACACTTAAATTACCTGTTTTAAAAGCAATTCTTGAATTAAGAGTATAGTAAATATTTAAAATGAAAGGGGAATCGTAAAGATTTCCTTTTTATTTTATAAAGAATATATGAGTTTTAAAATGTATAGTTGACTTTACATTTCATTGCGTATATAATTAAGAAAAATGTAAAACAAACTTTACATTAGGAGGTTTATATGGACAATTTAATTTCAGTTATTGTTCCTGTTTATAATGCAAATAAATATTTAAATAGAAGTATTGGCTCAATTATGAACCAATCTTATAAAAATTTAGAAATAATTTGTGTAGATGATGGTTCTACAGATGACTCTTTAAAGACATTAAAGAGTCTTCAAGAAAAGGATTCAAGAATTAAAATTTATACTGAGGCTAATCAAGGTGTATCGCACGCAAGAAATGAAGGATTAAAACATGTAACAGGTGATTATATTCAATTCGTTGATGCGGACGACGATCTTGATTTAGATTATTTTAAGATTCAATTATCTAGACTTATTGAAACAAATTCAGATATGGCTATATGTAATAATGAACACCCATTATTTATGACTTATTTTACTGATAGAGTTTATGATTTAACTAATCATGATGATTTCATTGAATTTTATCAACATACATATGGTCCAACTCTTCCATGGAATAAATTAATTAAAGCTAGTGCGGTTAAAGATGTTTATTTCTTTGAAAATATTCATTTTGCAGAAGATGAATTATTCTTCTGTACTATTGCTAAAAATATTAAACGTGTAGTTTCTACTAGCAAAGTTTTATATCATTATTTCTTAGCTAAGGCTAGTGATGGAGAAGAAGAGAACTCAAAGATTAATGAACTACTTAATGCATCAAAGTTTTGGGAACACAAAACTTCTTTCTATTATCAAGGTTTATGGACTATACCACATAGACTTGAAGAATTCCAAAGAGCTATTGATAACAAACAAATTCCTATAACAGATGTTACAGAAATATTATATTGTCGTGTATTTGATTATACATTCTTCCAATATGCAGCTTATGCAGGTTTTAACATTCCTAAAGAGAATATGTATCTTGAATTGATGAATATATTCACTGATGCATTCTTCTATGCATCTGTTAAAACACAAGAACGTTATGGATTAAAGTTCTTTGATTTAACAAGCCCAGAACTTTCAAAAAAAGTAAAAGAATTAAATGACTATATGTATGATGCATATCAAGATATTTACAAAAATAGATTGAATTTAAAACCTACATATGTAGCTATTTCAATATTCGCTAAATTATTTATCTTAGTAAATAATGATTTAAATAATGTTAATTTCTTAAATCAACTTGATAAGGCTTTAAGAGAAAATAGCACAGAAGAAGCTAAATATGTAAACAAACTAATTAAATAGATAGAGGAAATCAAAATGAAACTTATATCAGTCATTATACCAATGTATAACGCGGAAAAAACAATAGATAGAATGCTTACAAGTATTCTTAATCAAACTTATAGAAATTTAGAAATTATCATCATCAATGATGGATCAATTGATAATAGTTTAGCTATGATTCAAGAATATCAAAAGAATGATGATAGAATTAAAATTTATAGTATTAAAAATAGCGGTGTATCACACGCTAGAAATCAAGGATTAAAGAGAGCAACAGGTGATTATATTCAATTTGTTGATGCGGACGACGATCTTGAACTTAATTATTTTGAAAAAATGTCTAAAATGATTGAAGATAACAACTGTGATGTTGCTATATGCAATAATAAACATCCATTCTTCTTTTCACATTTTACAAAAGATGAAGTACTAGATTTAAGTACACATGATGAATTTATTAAGTTCTATCAACATACATTTGCTATTACTCTTCCATGGAATAAATTATGGAAAAAAGAAACTATTAGTGGTTTATTCTTTGAAGAAGACCTAGATTTTGCAGAAGATGAAGCGTTTACTGTAGCTGCATTAGGAAGAATTAAGAAAGCTGCTGTTACTAAGGATGTTTTATATCACTATTTCTTAGCTTCAAAAGATAATGGTGGAGATCAAAAATCAACATTAAATAATCAAGTTAATAAAGCTGCATTCTGGGATAACCACACTAGTATTTATTATAAGGAAATGGCTTGTCTTCCATGTAAACTTGAATATATTCATAATCAAATTGCAAATAAACTAATTCCAATTAGTAATCCTAAGGAAATTTTATATTGTCGTATGTTTGAATATGCATTCTATCAATATGCAATATATCAATCATTTGGTATTCCTCGCCATGGCTTGTTAATTGAATTATGTAACAATGTAAAAGATTCATATTTCCATTGGTATTTAAAGAGCCAAGAAGAATATTATTCATTAAAGTTCGTTAATGTTCTTGATAAGGATATTGTTAATTTAGTTAATAAGTTAAATGATTCATTATATGATATGTATGATTATGTTGGAAAACAAAAGATTGATGGTCTTGATGCATCTTTAATTGCAATGATGATATTCTGTCATTACTTTGTAGTTGAAAATAATGATATTAATAATGTTAATTTATTAAATCAATTAGATAAAGAATTTAAAGAAAATCAAACATTTAGTGCTAAGATTGCTCACAAATTTGTTGATTAATATAGAAGAAGTTTCGCAAAGAAACTTCTTTTCTAGATGAAAAAACTGACACATTTAGTGCCAGTTAATTTTTTACTTACTTATTTAATTCTTTTTCACGAGTTAATGTGTTAATATTTTCAAATTTCTTATCAACTGATTCATTAATTACAGTAGCTTCAATATTTTGTTTTGAATGCTCTAAATAAACATTATGTAATGAATTTAATTCAGAGTTGAAATGTTCACTTTCGTTATAAATTTTGTTATAGTCATAAGTTTGACCATTTGCATTAATCTTAGTAACTTTGTTATTTAAGAAACTTTGAACAAACTTTTTACTCATGCCAAGAGACATCAAAGAATCAAATAATCTATCATATTTATCACGGTATGGTCTAACATTTTTATCAAAACGTCTTGTAAAGAAATTATGAGACTTATATATTTTTCTTTGTGTTAAGAAGTACTCACGAACGTTTAGAAGTGTATTGATTTGAATTTCTTTTTTCTCTTCATCAGTTTTTGCGCTTAATAGCTTTTCACGAGCTTCATCAACTACTGCTGTAGCTTTTATATCACAAGTATTTGATAAATAATCTAGTGTTTGTTTGTTAGCTTTACTTATAAATGCCGCATGATTTTTTTCATGAATTTCAGGGTCAATATCAACTCTTATACTTGGAGAGAAGTGAGATACAAACTTTGCTTTAATTTCACTTTCTTTAATGCCGGCAAATGGTTTAGCATCGTATTGGTTAGGTGTACCATCTTTTATTTCAAAATGATATCTTAGCATTTCATGCATAAACTTATCAAAATCAAGTAAAACATCACCAACATGTTTAGAATCAGTTTCTTTAGTGAAGTAACCTTTATCTTTTGGAATTAAATTTAGGTATTCATCTAAATTTTTTAGATATAATTTTTTGTAATTTTCATCTTCAACTCTATAAGCTTGTTGCTTAAAGTTTACACAATCAAGAAAATCACTTTCTTTAACATGAAGTTTATCTTCTAATTTATCACTTTCATGACTGATATTTAAATGATCAAATAAAGCAGTCTTTAGATTAATTAATTTTTCATGTTCCTCAGCTTGACGAGCTCTTAATCTTTGGAGTTCATCAAGTTCTGGTGGAATATAAGTAATTCTACCTTTATCATCTAGTTGGAAATCATAGTCGAATTTAGCAAAATAGTCATTATATACGCTAAGCTCTTCAGGATAAAGTGTTGAGAATTTTGTTAATGCATTTTCTAAGTACACACCTGGTCTTATAATTGGGGCATAAACCTTTACATCTTTTAGTACATTAGAATCACTATATGTTAATGGTTCAACATGTGAGAATAGTGATTTGATCACTGAAACATAATCTACTTCATCATTTAATGTAGAATCTTTTTTGATTTCTTCTTCCATAATTTTTACCTCTCTATCTTTTTTTCTAATTACATTTTAACACTAAATGTAGGACAAGTTTAGATTTAATT
>CAVCDW010000015.1:0-13520 GCA_963601055.1 Elusimicrobiaceae bacterium | reverse complement strand
CTAGCATAGCAGCTAGTATTTTAAGATTTGGTCTAGGAATTTTGTTTTTCTTTTTAGGCTTATTACTCGCATTTTTGGTTGATCCAATATTTTTTATCATTGGAGTGCTTTTTGCGATGATTGAAAGTGTTGTAATTATTGCGCTTATAATTAGAAAAAGTAAAAGAAGAACTAGACTTTTAAATGATACTCTAAATACATATCTTGAAGGTTTTAATAAGATAACAAATTCTAATGTTTTATCGAAAGCATATAAAATGTTTGACTTTGAGTCTTATGTTCTTGCAAAAGAATTATTTTATAATCTATATAAAAAGTTGGATGATGTAGAAATTTTTACATCAAATTTAAAACTCTATATAAAAGGGGATGGGTTAAATCCTTTTTATATGAGGCTTTATGTTTTTAAGTTTAATAGGGAAGTTAATGTAGACCTGTCTAAAATTAAATCATCAAATTTTAGAAATTATAGATATGAAATTGTAGGTAATACGCTTTATATCACAACGATTGCCAAAGGTGCATATGGCAAGGTGCTATCACTTGAACCTACAAATTATAATTCTTATCAAGAATGGATTAAAAGAATAGAAGTAGAAAATAATTTTATTTTAAGTATTGTAAAAGTGAATGGAGGATTAATATGAAAAATTTAATTATAAAGGATGATTATAAATCAAAACTAGATTTAATGGAAACTGAGCGTGCTATCAAATTTTGTAAGGATACATTCCAAACAAAATTAAGTAAAGCCTTAAATCTTACTAGAGTTTCAGCACCATTATTCGTTTTCCCTGAAACAGGTTTAAACGATAATCTTAATGGATATGAGAGAGCAGTTTCTTTTGATGTTTTAGAATTAAAAAGAAATGTTGAAATTGTTCAATCTCTTGCGAAATGGAAGAGAAATGCTTTAAAGCGTTATGGATTTAATGTTGGTGAAGGACTATATACTGACATGAACGCCATAAGACGTGATGAAGAATTAGATAATCTTCATTCGATATATGTTGACCAATGGGATTGGGAAAAGGTTATTGAACGTAAGAATAGAAATCTTACATTCTTAAAATCAACAGTTAAAAAAATATATAAAGTTCTTGTAAGCACAGAAAAAGCAATTAATAAAAAATATAATGTATTTGAAGATAAATTACCTGAAAAAATAACTTTTATTTCTACAAAAGAACTTGAAGTAATGTATCCAACTCTTACACGTAAAGAAAGAGAAAATGCTATATGTAAGGAACATAAAGCAGTATTCTTATACCAAATTGGTTGGCCATTAAAAGATGGAGAAGCACATGATGGAAGAGCCGCAGATTATGATGATTGGAAATTAAATGGAGACATTCTTTTATACAATCCTGTTCTTGATAGTGCTTACGAAGTATCATCAATGGGTATTAGAGTTGATGAAAATAGTGTTGTTAAGCAATTAAAATCAAAGAGCGAGCTTAATAAACTTGAAAATCCTTATGTAAAAGGTATAATTAATAATGAATTACCTCTTACAATTGGTGGTGGAATTGGACAATCTAGATTATGCATGTTCTTCCTTGAAAAAATGCATATTGGAGAAGTTCAATCATCAGTATGGAGTAAGAGCGATTTAGAACTTTTAGAAAAGCACAATATTAATATCTTATAGGGGTTGATACTATATGATAAAGGATCAAGTTTTAGAACTTGAAAATTTATTTCACGCTAGAGAAAATGCGGACAAAATGTATGAACTTTCAGATAAATTATTTAAAGATGCTTCAATGGCACTAGATAAAGAAGGAATGATGGTTTCAGATTATCATAGAGCTTATTATTATTTCTTCTTTAAAAATAATATATCGAAAGCTTTTAGTTATGCTATGTCAGCGCTTGATTTAGCGAAGAATTTAAAAAATAATTTATATATTGCAAAAAGTGCCGACATTGTCGGCTATTTGTATTTATACAAATTTGAAATAAATAATGCTCTAGAAACTCTTCTTTTAGTATATAATATTTCAACTAAATCCCAAAATAAAAGGGGTATTATCACATCAAGACTTCATATTGGTGATATTTTTTATACATTAAAAGATTATAGAACGGCTTATGATTATTACAATGAAGCAAGAGATGTTGCGATGCGAAATAATTTTCCACGTGATATTTTGATGCAAGAAATATTATTTAAGCATATTGTATGTTCTATTATGCTTAATAAAATTGAAGTTCTTGATTCAACAATCAATATTGCGATAATGAATTTTGATGAAAAAATGCGCCATCCTTTTATAGCACTTAAAGCTATTGTCGCATTACTAAATAGATTAAAATATATCACACATTCTATAGTAGAAGATATTTATGCAATATTTATTTTGATAGATGATATCTTTGATCCGTTTAAACGTTGTACTGTCGCATTACTATTATCAAAACTTGTTGAACAAACAGATGATACAGATTTAATAATTGACTATGTAGAACTTTTAGATACATATAAACAAGAACTTAAATATTTATTTATGAAAGAAGAAATAGAATCAGTCAAAGTTTCCCTTTTAGGATTTGATACTGATTCTGAACAAACACTTTCATATGCTTATCTTTTAGCGGATGAAAATCATTTAATGTTAAATGCGATTGATTCTTTAGTTAAAAAAGTTATAAGCATTCATACTGCTGAAATAGAACGTGATGATGAAATGCTTAAGAATGAAGAATTAAAACAATTAAGCGCAACAGATGAACTTACAGGTCTATACAATAGACGTACTGGTGTTGAGATGATTGAAGGAGTCATAAATGATTTTTCAAGACAAGCATATTCATTTATTATGATTGACTTTGATAATTTTAAACAAATCAACGATAATTATGGTCATGGTATAGGAGATAAAACACTCGTATTCCTTTCAAAAACGCTTAAACAAATTTTTGAGTCTGATTCGGTTATCGTAAGACTTGGTGGAGATGAATTTGTTGTAGTATTATACAATCTTCCAACAGACTATATTATCCGTAAATCAGTTACATTATATAAAATAGATATTTTACTTACATTTTTAAAGAATTCACCAATAGAATTCTTAGATAACAATCCTATATCAGTTTCTTGTGGCGTTTGTGTATCAGAAGGAACATTTGATGAATTATACAAGAAATCAGATATAGCACTTTATTCATCGAAAGCTGCTGGAAAAGGACAAGTTACAGTATTCGAAGATGAAGATGTGGAAATTAAAGAAGAAGATAAGGATTCTAGTGTTAATGCAGTTTCAAATAAAGATCTTGAGAATGTAATGAAGACTGAAGAAGAAAGAAAACAAGCACTTGCTAAAAAGATTGTTCAAGATAGAGAAGAAAAGAAGGCACAAGAAGAAATTAAAACTGAAGAGCCTTTTGAAGAAGACGAAGATGAGAAGGATGCTGAAACTGAGGTTATTGGTGAAAAGTCATTAGATAATGATTCTAGTACTGAAAACGAACTTGATGAATTATTACAAAACTTCACTAGCGATGTTCATATAGATAAAGAAGATGAAAAAGAAAATAATGAAGAAGTTGTATTAAAATTTGATCCTCGTGAAATTTTACGCCGTCGTAGAGAAAACATTATAGTTGATGAAGATGATGACGACGATGAAGATGATGACGATGATGATCCAAATAAAGTAAATCCTAAATTATTATTACAAAAGCGAAGAGAAGCTATTCGTGCAAAAGCCAAAGCATTATCTGGTGTTGATACAGCAGATGATGAAGATATTAATAATGAAGATGACGAAGAGGATGATTAATATATGAAAATTGGAATTTTAGGAAGCGGTGCTGTAGGCTTTGCGCTAGCATCATTTATATATCTAAATGATTCTGATAAAGTATTTATTTGCACAAAGGAAAAATATCTAAATAGAGTTAAGAATGGTATTGTTGTAAATAATAAAAAATATGATGTAAAATATACTAGTGAAGATGTAATGGATTATTTATTTGTTTGTGTTAAAAACTATGATTTAGAAAAATCATTTGATGATATAAATAAATTCATTGATAAAAACACAGTGATAATACCTATTCTTAATGGTATTTGTGCTCATGATGTTTTACGCAAGAAATTCTTACTAAATAAAGTATTATATGGTATGATTAAGATAGAAGCTAATATGAAAGAAGATTATAGTGTTATTACATCTAATGTATATACATTAGCACTTGGTGAAAAATATAATGTAGCAGAACCATCTTATTTAAAACCACTTTTAGAAGTATTAAAACGTGCAAATATTAATTATAAAGTATTTGATGATATGGAAAGAGAAATATGGATGAAGTGGATGTTAAATATAGGAATTAATCAAATATCTGCACTTACAGATTCTAATTACAATGAACTTCGTCATCCATATTTAAAAGAAATCATGTTAAACTTATTTCTAGAGATTGTATCACTTGCTAAAGTATGTGGAGTAAATATCGTTCAAAAAGATGCGTATGATTTAATTGACTACATCGAATCAAAAGCATCTGATAGATATACATCTATGGCAATGGATTTTAAATTAAAAAAGAAAAATGAGCTAGAGTACTTTTCAGGGTACGCACTAAAGCTTGCAGAAGAACATAGAGTTTCACTTCCAACAAATGAAATGATTTATAAACTTTTAAAAGCAATCTCAGATAATTATATGAAATAGAGGTATATAATATGCAAGAAGAATTTACAATTGGAAAAGAACCATATAGAAAGACTATAAAATCAAAATATTATGGTAAAATTTTAAATACTGTCACAAACAATAAAGAAAGTATTGATATGGTAAGACAATATTATTGGGATAATTATCGTTTTGCGCATGATTACATCAATGAATATAACGCTAATACAAATAATCAGTTCCAATCATATGCAAATCAAAAAATTGATGCGAGAGAATTACCATCAATTGCGGTTTTGATTCTTACAACAGATGAAAACACATTAAAAAATGGTCGTATTGATGAAAATAGATTTCGTGAATTCTTAGATCAAATGATAAGAGATTTCTCTTATAAACCACTAGAAGATCCTGAATTTTTAAATAAGCATTTAGATGAGAGTAAGAGAGATGAATTAAATCTTACACCATCTGAACGTGCAAGATATGAAAAAACAAAACCATATTTTGATAAGATTTATAAAACGCTAGATGAAACAGTTAATATTGAAAGAAACATTTATAAAAAGGAAAATGATTTTAAGGAAAGCCCACTAAATATATTTAAATTATATTTTAGTATGCGTTTTGCTCAAGGATATTTTAATAATATTAACCCAAAAACTAATTATGAATATGTTGAAGACCATTATAAGACTATGAATGGAAGAACAGCTTTCAACAAAAAAATGGATATCAATAATACATTCACTAATTCATTATCAATAGTATTTGATGATAATGGACTTGATAAGGCTACAAACCCTGATATTAATATTCAAGCAGATGAAATGAAACTAGATCTTCTTTTAAATGAGGGAAGCGTTGAAATAAGTTATAATCATAAATATGATAATCTTGCCAAACTTAGTAAAAAGAAACTATTAGAAAGTGAAAAAGAATATGAAGGTATGCTAGATTTCGGAAGAGATTTAGATGGATTATGTATCAAGAGTAATGGGCTTTTTGGATTCTACGATGTATTAGATCAAATATATGTTAATGGTAAGAAATTAATTGATTTATCTAAAGAAAAAAATCGTGGTGATAGAAGAGTTCATTCCATGCAAAAATTAATTAAAGAAATACATAAAGGAACTTCTGTTGTTGAACTTGTAGTCCCTAAACAATTAGGTAAATTCGCAAGTTTTGATATCATCCCATTAAAGTTTAATGTTAACAACGAAATAAACAATAGAGATAACCTACCATGGTATAAAAAGATTTTATATAAGATGGGAATTTATAAAGGAATGGATGTTAACAAAAAACGTGACGAGCTATACGAAAAAGCTAAAGCTACTGAAAAAGAACGTCATGATATGATAATAAATGACGCAAAAGGACTTATTAAACAAATGAAATTAACATTTGTTTCACCTGACTATGATGCAAAAATTCAATCTAGCAAAGATGTTTTTGAGCGTCGTAGCATTGAAGTAAACGAAATTAGAAATCAAATCGATTTAAATAAAGAATTACTTGAATCTAATCAAAAATTAATAAATAGCCTTACAAAAGGTGAAGAAGATACTAAAAATGATGCCGTAGCTAAATAGCTATGGCTTTTTTAGTAAAAATCATCTAATTTTGTAATATTTAGATTAGGTGATTAAATATGGATAAATATGAAGCGTTAAAAAAATATTTTAATTATGATTCATTTAGAGGAGCCCAAGAAGCGGTAATTGATTCTTTGTTAGATAATAAAGATACTATTGCGATTTTAAAAACAGGTGGTGGAAAAAGTATTTGTTTTCAAATACCGGCCTTATTAAAAGAAGGTATTACACTTGTTATAACACCACTTATCTCTTTGATGTATGATCAAGTTAGGGAATTAAAAGAAAAAAAGATAAATGCAGAATACATTAATTCTTCTCTTTCAAGAGATGATTTAAAGAAGATATATAGTAATCTTCATGATACAAAAATATTATATATAGCGCCTGAAAGATTAGAGCACGTTGAATTTATTAAAGAAATAAAAAAAGTATGTGTATCACAAATTATTGTAGATGAAGCTCACACAATAATGTGGCATATGGATTTTAGGGAATCTTTTTTAAATATTTTAAAATTTAAAAATATATTTAATTATAAAATCGTAATGGGACTTTTTAGCGCAACTGCTAATTTATACACGATAAATGAAATCAAAAGAGTTTGTGGTATATATAAGGCTAATATTATAAAATCATCATTTGATAGAGACGATTTATTCTATAAGGTTGTAAGGAATCAGAATAAGGATTCATTTATCTTAGATTATATGAAGAATAATAAATCATGTGGAATAATATATTGTAATACAAGAAAAGAAGTTATGCATGTTTATGAACTACTTAACAAAAATTATAACGTTAACTATTATCATGCGGGACTTTTAAATGAAATAAAGGAAGAAAATCAAAATAAATTTATAAAAAGTAAAAATGGTGTGATGATTGCGACTAACGCATTTGGTATGGGGATTAATAAACCAGATATAAGGTTTGTTATAAATTATAATATGCCAGATTCATTAGAATCACTATCACAAATGGTAGGAAGAGCATCAAGAGATGGAAAAGGTGGAGAGGCTATAATTTTGTATAATGATATTGATTTAAGAACAATTTATTTTTTTATTCAAAATATTGATTCAACAAATAAATCAATAAAAGAAATAAAAAATGTTAAAAAATACAAATATTTTTGCATGAAAAGTATTAAAGATGTTCTAACGAATAATTGTTGTATACATCAAAGTATGGCCGCATATTTTGGTGATAATATTAAAAGTTGTAAAAATAAATGCTCGAATTGCCTAAAATCTTGACTTTAATCTAAAAATATTATAAACTTTATACATACACGATGACTAAGAAGTAGTAACATATTTGAAGTGCTTAGAGAAAAAGCGGTTGGTGAAAGCTTTGATGGATATATGCGAACTAGTCTTAATAGTGGGATACTGAACTAATAGTAGGATATCACGTAACCTTACGTTACAAGGCAATGAGGTAGATATTATATCTACGAACTAAGGTGGTACCACGTTTATAACGTCCTCTAGATTTTCTAGAGGATTTTTTATTTTCAATGAGGAGGATTACAATGCAGAATTTTACAAAATACAAAAGATTTGAAACAATTAAACTTAAGGATCGTACATGGCCAGATAATGAAATAAAGGAAGCTCCAATTTGGTGTTCCGTTGATTTAAGAGATGGAAATCAAGCTTTGATTACACCAATGAATATTGATCAAAAAGTTAAGTTCTTTAAAAAACTTGTAGAAATAGGATTTAAAGAAATTGAAGTTGGATTTCCTTCAGCTTCACAAATTGAATTTGATTTCTTAAGAAAACTTATTGATGAAAACCTTGTACCTGAAGATGTTACACTTCAAGTTTTAACACAAGCACGTGAGCATTTAATACGACGTACTTTTGAAGCTGTAAAAGGTCTTCCTAGAGTTATTCTTCATATCTATAATTCTACATCTGTTCTTCAACGTAAGGTTGTTTTTAATAAGGGTAAAGAAGAAATAAAACAAATCGCAATTGACGGAGTTAAATTAGTACGTGAACTTGAGGGTGAATTTGATGGAGAAGTAAGACTTGAATATTCTCCTGAATCATTTACAGGAACAGAAATGGATTATGCATCTGAAATTTGTAATGCAGTACTTGATACATGGGGTGCTTCAAAAGATAGAAAGGTTATTATAAACCTTCCATCTACTGTTGAAATGGATACACCAAACGTATATGCAGACCAAATAGAATATATGTGCCGTAATTTTAAAGATAGAGAAGCTGTTATAGTCTCTCTTCATCCCCATAACGATAGAGGATGTGGAGTAGCTGCATGTGAACTTGGACTTCTTGCGGGTGCTGATAGAGTTGAGGGTACATTATTTGGAAATGGTGAGAGAACAGGAAACCTTGATATTGTTGTAGTAGGACTTAACTTATATACTCATGGAATTGATCCTAAACTTGATTTTTCAAATATAAATGATTTAAAAGAAGTTTATGAGAGTGTAACTAATATGACAATCCCAGATAGACAACCATATGTAGGAAAACTTGTGTTTACAGCATTTTCTGGTTCTCATCAAGATGCCATAAACAAAGGTATGAGAGTTTATAATGATACTAAACAAGCATTATGGGAAGTTCCATATCTTCCAATTGATCCAGATGATTTAGGAAGAAAGTATGAACCGCTTGTTCGTATTAATTCACAATCTGGAAGAGGTGGAATAGCATATGTTCTTGAGCAAACATATGGATATAGATTACCAAAGAATATTCAAGCAGATTTCATGGTTGTAGTAAAACATGAAACAGAGGCTAAGGGTGAATTATCTCCTGAAGAATTAAAAGAATTATTCTTAAAAACATATAATGATAAATCAGGAGACCTTCAATATGTAGGTCAAAAAGTGTTAGATACTGTGGAACAATTTAAACGAACACTCACATTTACATATAAAGGCGTTGAAGAAACTACTATAGGTGATGGTGATGGACCAATATCTGCAATAGTAAATGCGATTAACAATTCAAACCATTATTCTATTGATATTATTGATTATTCACAACATTCAATAGAAAATTCTTCGGATGCAGAAGCAATCACATATGTTGAACTTAAGAATTTAAAAGATTCAAAATCGTATTTTGGTGTAGGAATTTCAAAATCTATCGTACGTTCTACAATATATGCAATATTTAACGCAATAAATAGATTTTAAATTGTTGATTTTTCGTTAAATAAACGATATAATTAAGTTAGAAATAGAAACGAAGCAATTGTTAACATATTATTTACCTTAATACCTTAAAAATTCTTAGTTTTTGTTTTAAAGAAATGGAGGGGTTAGCTATGTATAAAGGTGTAGTTAAGTTCTTTGATTCTAAGAAAGGTTATGGATTCATTGTTGTTGAAGGAAAGGATAAAGACATATTTGTTCATTATTCAGCTATCAACCAAGAAGGACATAAGACTCTAGAACAAGGACAAAAGGTTACTTTAGACATTGAAGAAGGTAAAAAAGGCGAACAAGCTGCGAACGTTACTGTAGTTAATGAATAATTGTAATTACAAAAGGGATACTTTTTAGTATCCTTTTTTCTTGAATAAGAATTTTTATATTGAAAAAATATTATGTTTTGGTATAATAATGTAGAAGTATTTATAAAGGAGGGCACTAAATTATGGGTGTTCTAGATATTTTTATTTTAATATTTGCGATACTACTTATAGTTATAGTTATGATGCAAGAGTCTAAGGATAACATCAATGATGCCTTCTCTGGACAAAAAACAGAATTATTTAAAAATCAAAAAACACGTGGAATTGAATTATTCTTCCAACGTACAACTGCAGTACTAGCTTTAGTATTCCTTGTTTTGATTATTATTTCTGCAGTATTATAATAAATATTAATGTAGTAAAAGCCTTAATTTATAGGGCTTTTTTATTTTGAAAAATTCATAAATTCTATTTTAAGTGATATAATAAATAGGGGATTATTTATTAAAGGGGTGATTTAGATGAACAACAAAGAATTAGTACTAGAAGCATTACAAAGACCATATTGTCATATGCTTATTGATATCAATAAAATTACAAATATTTCAAAGACAGAAATTAAAAAAATATTAGATGATTTAATAAAAGAAGATAAGGTTATGTTAGTAAACAAACTTTATTATTTAAAAGGTTCTGGAGTTATAGAAATAAAAGATAAAGGATTTGGATTTATTAAGGTATCTGATGATTTAGAGTACTATGTTGAAAGAGACGGAAACAATGGAGCTTACACAGGGGATACTGTTGAGTTTTATATTCTTCCAAAAGTTGGAAGACAAAAAAAGGATACTGCAGTAGTTACTAAAATACTTAAACATTCAAATGAATTTATTTATGGTGAACTTATAGAAAAGAAAACTAAAAAAGGTATTAAATATCAAATAATATCAGCTAATAAAGATTTTGATGTTAAAGCTTATGTTTCACCAGCTGATTTAAATGGCGCAGTCTGTGGAAATATTGTTGTTGGAAAATTAAGCCAAGAAGGAACAATGTTTAAGGGTGTAATCACAAAGATTGTAGGACATAAAGATGATCCTGGAGTAGATATTTCACTCGTTGCGTTAAAATATGGTTTTGAATCTCAATATCCACAAGAGGTTATGGATGAAGCCATGGCTTTACCTAAGGCTGTTGATGTTTCAAAATATAAGAAAAGAGAAGACTTTAGAGAAGATAAAGTTATTACTATTGATGGCGATGATTCAAAGGATTTTGATGATGCGATTTGCGTTAAGAAACTTTCAAATGGTAATTATAAACTATATGTACATATAGCTGATGTTTCAGAATATGTTTTAGAGGATTCAGCACTTGATAATGAAGCTTTAGAAAGAGGAACATCAGTATACCTTGCAGACCGTGTTATAGCGATGTTACCACATACACTATCGAATGGTATATGTTCATTAAATGAAGGTGTGGATAGACTTGTTTTATCTTGTATAATGGAATTTTCAAATGATGGAAAATTAATTAAGTATGAGATAAAAGAAGGTATTATAAAATCATTCCATAGAATGACTTATAATAAAGTTAATTTGATGCTTAAAGGATCACAAGAGATGATAGATGAATATGCAGATATTTATCCTATGATTTTAGATGCAAAAGAATTAGCCAATAAAATAAGGGCTTCAAGAGTAAAAGCAGGAGCACTAGATTTTGATGTTCCTGAATATAAAATTTTACTTGATGAAAAAGGAAGACCTCTATCTTTTGATTTAAGAACAAGAGATGAAGCTGAGCTTTTGATTGAGGATTTTATGCTTAAAGCAAATGAAGTAATAGCTTATCATATGTCTATATCTAAACTTCCATGTGTTTATAGAATACATGAAAATCCTGATCAAGAAAAATTACGTAACACATTAGGTTTTATTGAAAAATTAGGATATAACATTCCTAAAACTAAAGATGATATTAAACCATCACAACTTCAAAAACTTATGAATGAAGTAAAAGACGCAAATAATGATTATTTTGTTGTAAATCAAATGATGTTAAGAAGTATGATGAAAGCTAAATATAGCGAAGAATGCATAGGACATTATGGACTTGCGTTAAGATATTATTGTCATTTTACATCACCTATTAGACGTTATCCAGATTTAATGACTCATAGATTAATTAAAAAATTATTACTTCATCCTAAGAAAACATTTGATGATGATTACATGAGATACATGTTATCACTTCACGAAATATGTGTTAAATCATCAGATCAAGAAAGAAAAGCTATTGAATGTGAAAGAGAAGTTGATGATATGTTGATGGCTGAATATATGACATCACATATAGGAGAAAGCTATAGTGGAGTTATTAATTCAATAACTCAATTTGGAATGTTTGTCTCACTTGATAGCGGTATAGAAGGACTTGTTCATATATCAAATATGCATGGTTTCTTTGTATATGATAATAAGAGTATGACTTTATCATCATATAAAAGAAAATATATGGTAGGAGATAGAGTAGATATTGTTGTAATAGGTGCTTCAAAGAAAGATAGATCAGTAGATTTCGTCTTAAAAGAAGATATGGGTAAGGAGGTTTACTATGAAAATAGTTTGTGAAAATAGAAAAGCTTTACATGAATATTTCGTCCTAGATAGGTATGAAGCAGGAATTAAACTTACAGGAACTGAAATAAAAAGTGTTCGTGCCCATAAGGTAAATATTAATGATTCATATGTAGTAATAAAAAATATGAAAGTTTTTGCGATAAACACCAATATTGCGAAATATGAAAATGGTAATATTTTCAATCATGAAGAAACACGTGCAAGAGAATTGTTACTACATAAGAATGAAATCTTAAAATTATTTAATAAAGTTAAACTAGAAGGTTGTACAATAATACCTTTAAAACTTTATTTTAAAGATGCGCTATTAAAAATGGAAATAGGGCTTTGTAAGGGTAAAAATCTCCATGATAAGAGAGAAGATTTAAAGAAAAAAGATTCTAACATGAGAGTTAAGAAAGCAATGAAAAACATATATTAATATTTGACAAACAAATAAATATTATATATAATTTCATTGCAAATGGGGATGTTTATGGATTCGCTGTGTCATTTGCAGTTGTATAAGCATGTGGTGGGATTATCGGCCACCTTAAAAACGTCGAGGTTCTGTTATAAACGCAGAAGAAAACAATAACGAATATGCATTCTTAGCAGCTCGTTCAAACGCAGCAGCTAACTTTGCATATGCTTGCTAATTAGATATATTGGCACATCACCAAAGAGTATACCTATGGCTCTTTGCTTGATGCTCATTTAATAGGTTATATTTTAGTTTTGCTATTCTAAAAATTAAAACGAATTCAATAGAATGTAGTTAAGAATTGGTTTGCTTATTCGCTTTATTCTTAATGAAATATTAGGATAAGATAAACATGTAGAAAGTACGATGAATAATGCCATATACCGGAGTTCGAGTCTCCGCATCTCCACCATATGAAAACTAAAGTATTGATACGCTGTTATCAGTACTTTTTTGATTTTTAGGGATTAAAACGGCATTTTAGACGGAATTTTTGCCTTCCATTTGGATTTTTGCGATTGGGATGGAGCACTCAAGTGTATCAAAACCTTAGTTATGGCTAGGGAATACATTAATAAAAAAACAAATGTTGAGAATTGAAACTGTTGAACTTACGATTTCAGAAAATAGTGTGACATAACGGTAGTAATATCTTTTGGCACATTATTGCTAAGGATTTATTACCAATCTACATTTTTATTAA
>CAVCDW010000014.1:0-3719 GCA_963601055.1 Elusimicrobiaceae bacterium | reverse complement strand
TTATTTATAATTTGATTCAGCAAGGAACAATTATTCCTTTAATAAATGAAAAAATAGTGAACCCCTAAATATAGTGAACCCCTAAAGTTGGACCAAGTTATTGGGAAGTCTTTATGTGTATTATTTGGGTCATGAAACTAATCCATACTTAGTATTAGTAAAAGCAAAATCAAATGGTATAACAACATGTCAAATTAATGAAAATTGTAAGATTATTCTTGAAAATGCTTTTGAAAGATGTGAAAAACTTATAAGTATCACAATCCCGGATAGTATCGTAAGAATTGGAAAAGGTGCATTTTATTTTTGTAGTGGACTTGAAAGTATCATAGTCTCAAAAGATGTTTTAAATATTATAATTCCAGGTAGCAATTTAAATATAGGAAACATTATCTTTAAGGGTTGTGAGAAAATTTCAAATATTTATTATACGGGAACTTTAACTGAATGGAATGATATGACAAGTGGAATATATGATTCTTATTTAGCAAATTTAGATGTATATTATTATAGTGAAATAAAACCTGTCTTTAGCAATACTAAATCTTGGCATTATGTTGATGGTGTTCCTACTATTTGGGAATAAAATTTAAATTTTGATATATTTTATAATAAACATAGTTTAAAAATCATTGACAACTATAATAAAAAATATATAATTAAATCATAAGCATTGAAGTGAAGAGTATATATATTATTTAATCAAAGAGAGATGCGTTTGGTGGAAGCATTATTAAAAGTATATTGAAGGTAGTCATGGAGCTATATAGGTGAAACTAAGTAGTCTATATCGGGTAATTTCGTTAAAGATTTCGAGTGCAGAATTTATTCTGAACTAAGGTGGTAACACGTTTATTAGCGTCCTTGGAATAGGGCGCTTTTTTTATTTTAGGAGGATAACAAAATGAAAGAATTAAGTGCTAAATACGATCCTAAGAAGGTTGAAGAAGGTAAATATGATTTCTGGCTTAAAGGAAAATTCTTTGAGGCTGGAGATGAGACTAAAGAACCATTTACAATTATTCTTCCACCACCAAATGTAACTGGTAAGCTACATTTAGGACATGCATGGGATACAACAATTCAAGATATGATTATAAGACGTAAAAGAATGCAAGGTTATGATGCATTATGGCTTCCAGGTATGGACCATGCTGGAATTGCTACTCAAGCTAAAGTAGATCAAAGACTTAAAAATGAAGGAATTTCAAGATACGATATTGGACGTGAAGAGTTCTTAAAACGTGCTTGGAGTTGGAAAGAAGAATATGCTTCTATCATTAGAAGCCAATGGGGAGCTTTAGGACTATCTCTTGATTATACAAAAGAAAGATTTACTCTAGATGAAGATTCTAATAAGGCTGTAAATTATGTATTCATTAAACTTTATGAAAAGGGATATATTTATCAAGGTGAACGTATTATTAACTGGGACCCTGTCGCAAGAACAGCCTTATCAAATATTGAAGTTATTCATAAAGATGATGAAGGAGCTTTCTATTATTTTAACTATCCATTCACTGATGGAAGTGGTTCTGTATTAATCGCAACTACAAGACCTGAAACAATGTTTGCGGATCAAGCAATCATGGTTAACCCTGATGATGAAAGATTTAAAGGCATTGTAGGTAAAAAGGTATTTATTCCAGGAACTAATGTTGAAATTCCTGTAATTGAAGATTCATATGTAGATAAAGAATTTGGTACTGGATGTGTTAAATGTACTCCAGCACATGATCCTAATGATTATCAAGTAGGTATTAGACATAATCTTGCGATGCCTCTTTGTATGAACGATGATGGAACTATGAATGAAATGGCTGGAAAATATCAAGGTATGGATAGATTTGCATGCCGCGAAGCTTTAATCGAAGATTTAAAGAAAGATGGATATTTTGTAAAAGCTGAAAAAATAGTTCACTCTGTAGGTCACTCTGAACGTACCGACGCAGTAGTAGAACCAAGACTTTCTAAACAATGGTTTGTTAAAATGGATGTTTTAGCAAAACAAGTACTTGAAAATGATGAATATAGATTTGTTCCAGATCGTTTTAAACAAACTCTAAATCATTGGTTAAATGATATTCAAGACTGGTGTATTTCTCGTCAATTATGGTGGGGACATAGAATTCCTGCTTGGTATAAAAATGGTGAAACTAAGGTTTGTGTTGAATGTCCAGGTGATGGTTGGGTTCAAGATGAGGATGTATTAGATACTTGGTTCTCAAGTGCATTATGGCCATTCTCAACATTAGGATTCCCTAATATGGATTCAAAACTTTTAAAGAGATATTATCCTACAAATGTACTTGTTACAGGATATGATATTATTTTCTTCTGGGTATCAAGAATGTTATTCGAAGGAATAGAATTCATGGGACATGCGCCATTTAGTGATATTTTAATCCATGGTCTTGTTCGTGATAGAGAAGGAAGAAAGATGAGTAAATCTTTAGGTAATGGAATTGATCCATTCGATGTAATCGATAAATATGGATGTGATTCTTTAAGATATTTCTTAAACACTAACACAGCTCCAGGCCTAGATCTTCGTTTTGACGAAACTAAGATTGAATCTGCTTGGAATTATTTAAATAAGATTTGGAATATTTCAAGATATGTATTATTAAATCTTGAAGGTTATGAGCCTATTGATATTACAAAAGCTAACCTTAACATGGCATCTAAATGGATTTTAAAACGTCTTAACGATGTTATAACATCTGTTGATCAAAACTTCGATAAATATGAATTTGGAGAAGTCGCAAGAACTCTTTATAATTTCGTATGGAATGATTTCGCATCTTGGTATGTTGAAATCTCTAAGGTTGATTTAACATCAAACGATGAAGTAAACAAAAATAATACTAAGAATGTATTATTATATGTATTAACATCAATTATTAAGATGTTACACCCATTTGTACCATTTATTACAGAAGAGATTTATCAATCACTTCCACATGAAGAAGAATCAATTTCAATTTCTTCATGGCCAAAGGCTGTAAAAGAATTTGATTTTACAAAAGAAGAAAAAGGTCTAAATATTGCGCTTGATGTTATTACTGCTGTAAGAAATGAACGTGCAAAAGCTAATAAAGCACCAAAAGAAAGTATTAACATAACACTTTCTTGTAAAGATAATGATGTACTTACAGTTCTTGAAGACGCAAGAGCATATCTTGTAAAATTCACTAATCCAACAACTCTTAATATTTGTGAAAATCAAAAAGTAGAAGGAGACAATGTCGTTGTAGTATTAGATAATCTTACTATCTATATTCCTACATCTGATCTTGTTGATATCGAGGAAGTTAAACAAAATCTATTAAAAGAAAAAGAAAGATTAGAAAAAGAATTAGAAAGATCTAAAAAGATGTTATCAAATCCAGGATTTGTTAATAAAGCACCAAAAGAAAAACTTGATGCTGAAAAGGCTAAACAAGCACAATATCAAGCATCTTATGATGAAGTTGTAGCGCATTTAGAAAAATTAAATTAATATGGTAGGCTTATGCCTACCTTTTTAATTTTATTTCTTTTATTAATTAATTATTTGATTTATACTAAAATTATAAAAGGAGATGGATATTATGAAAAAAATGGGTGATATGGTTATTTTACTATGTGATTATAAAAATTTAAAAAAAGGAATGTCAGGAATGGTTTTATATGAATGTGGTGGACTGTTAACTGTTTTATTTTTTGATGGAAAAAAA
>CAVCDW010000013.1:0-5544 GCA_963601055.1 Elusimicrobiaceae bacterium | reverse complement strand
TCATTTAATCGATAATTCGCTTGGTTTGTATCATTATTCAGTTTTCAAAGACTTAATTATTTACGTGATTTTTTTCACGCCTAATCATTATATTAAAACTGACTTCAATTGTCAAGATTAATATTTATAAAAGTGGTGGTCAGGGCTGGTTTCGAACCAGCGAACCCTAAGGAGCAGATTTACAGTCTGCCGCGTTTAGCCTCTTCGCTACCTGACCATTATTTTTCGCCATTTGCACAGCGCTTTTTAATTATATAGCATCATACTCTTAATTTCAAGTGTTTTTTTAAAAAAGTTTAAAATATTTTTTCTCCATCCCTTTTACATCTTTTTAACAAATATGGCGAAGTCTTATTTTAGAACTTCGCCATTTACCTTTTTAACCTTTTTATCAAGTTCATATTTAGGCATCAAAATAACTCTTTTGCATCCTACACATTCAAGTTTTAAATCAGCTCCACATCTTATAACCTTCCAGTCATAAGATCCACACACATGTGGTTTTTTTGTAGTTAATATATCATCTAATTTAAATATCATATATACTCCTTATTTTAAAAGTTTATTAATAATATCCATCATTTGATTTTCATCTTCTACACTTATAGTTATACGTCCTTCATTTACTCTAAGTTTAGAACCAGAGTACATCTTTTTAAATGCTTTCTCTTGATTTTTATATTCTACAAGTCTTTTTCTTGATTTACGCTTAACTTCTTTTTTCTTCTCTTCGCTTTTTGCAATTTCTTCAATTGCACGTACAGAAAGACCTTTCTCGATTATATCGTTAGCCAAAGAAATTATTCTATCTCTATCTTTTAGTTTAGATAAAGCTCTTGCGTGACCCATTGATATTTTCTTCTTATCGCACAAAGTCAAAACATCTTCTGGTAAAGATAAAATACCAAGCACATTTGTGACATAGCTTCTGCTTTTACCAACTTTTTCTGCAAGTTCAGTTTGATTACATGAAAGTTCGCTCATAAGCGCACTATAAGCTCTTGCTTCTTCAGTTGGTGTTAAATCTTCTCTTTGAAGATTTTCAACAATCGCAAGTTCAATCATCTTGCTCTTTTCATAATCACGAACAATCGCAGGAATAGTTTTAAGTCCAGCTCTTACAGATGCTCTATATCTTCTTTCACCGGAGATAATAACATAATCATCTCCTACATGTTTTACAATTATAGGTTGAAAAACACCATGTTCTTTAATCGATTGTGAAAGTTCAACAATTTTTTTGTCATCAAATACATGTCTTGGTTGATATGGATTAGGTTTGATTTTATCAAGAGGTAGTTCTAATACATTCTCCCTACATACATCCCCTACATAATCATTTTCTTCTAAAAGGCTTTTAAGTGAAATTCTATTGTTGGGCATTGTTTGAAATCAACTCCTTCGCAAGTTCTTTATAACCTTTCGCTGCATTAGATGTTTTAGCATAAACACTTACTGGTTTAGAAAACATTGGTGCTTCTGCAGCTTTAACATTTTTATAAATTAATGTTTTAAACACTTTATCATCAAAACATTCTTTAATTTCTGCAACAATTTGCCAGCATGATTTAACATTGCTTTCAAGCATAGTTAAAAGAACTCCTTCTATTTCGAGTTTTTTACCATTTAATCTTTTTTTCTTTTGAACAACTTTAATTGTATTTAATAATTGTGTAAGTCCGTCCATTGCTAAAAATTGGCATTGAACTGGAATCAAAACAGAATCTGCTGCATAAAGGGCATTAAGCGTAATAATTCCTAAAGAAGGAGGACAATCAAAAATTATAAAATCATAATATCTTCTAACTTTTTCAACTTCGTTAGCAAGTAAAAATAGTTTATCAGGATTATCCGCAACTTCTAGTTCTAAATCTGCTAAAGATAGATTAGAACATACAACATCAGCTGATGAATATTGAGGATTAACTACCGCATCCATCATAGGAACACGACCTAAAATAACATCATGAATTGATGCTTTAGTTAAACGTCTATTAATTCCTAAACTACATGTTGCAGAAGCTTGAGGATCTAAATCCACTAATAAAGTTTTCTTTTTTAATTTTGCAAGATAATCCGCAACATTAACTGAAGTTGTAGTTTTACCAACTCCACCTTTTTGATTACACACTGCAATAACCCTACATTTATCCTTCATAAAACCCTCCTGTCTTTTATAATGGTTTATTTTTTATTTGTTGAAATTTTCTAGGATATTTAGGATGAGTTTTATTTACTTTCTTAAATATCAAAAGTTCTCTTTCACCCATATCATATGGTAAGCGGTAAACCTCTTTTCTTAAAAGTTCACAGCCTAATATCTTAATACCTTTTATGGCTTCTTCTAGTTCTTGATCACTTTCTTTGCTCTTCATCGCAATAAAAAGTCCACCAACCTTAACAAATGGTATACAAAGTTCCATTAAAATATTAAGACGTGCTACAGCTCTTGCTGTAACTACATCGAATTGTTCTCTTTCTTCTAAAGCATATTCTTCAGCACGTCCATGAATAGCCTTAACATTATTAAGTCCTAGTTTTTTAATTAGTTCGTTTAAAAACACAATTCTTTTATTTAAAGAATCTATTATAACTACATCTAAATCTTTGTTGATTATAGCATTAGGAACGCTTGGAAAACCAGCTCCAGCTCCAACATCTAAAAGTCTAATTTTTTCTTTTGGTAGTGCTAACGATAATAAAAGCGAATCATAAAAATGTTTTATCATAACACCATCATAGTCAGTAATAGCTGTTAGATTACATACTTTATTATATTCTGTAAGAAACGAAAAATAAGTTTCAAATTTTAATACTTCTTCATCGCTAAGATTTATATTAAGATTTTTAAGCTCATTTTTTAGTTCCATAATAAATTCCCTCTAAATATACAATAAGTACTGCAATATCCGCTGGGTTTACTCCCATAATTCTTGATGCTTGTCCTATTGTTTTTGGCATGACCTTAATTAATTTTTCTCTTGCTTCTGTCGCAAGGTTAGCTACATCATTATAATCTATATCATCAGGTATAGTTCTTTCTTCAAGTGACTGCATCTTCAATGCTTGACTTTTAGCTTTATCAATATATCCCTTATACTTTAAAAGAATTTCAACTTCAGTCATTATATCATCAATATCCGCAATTCCTTCAAGTAAATTTCCTTGTCCTGCTAAATTCATCATATCTATAATATTATTTGATGTGATTTCAGGTCTCTTTAATAGATCATAATAAAGCGTTGATTCAGCCATAGGAGATGATCCTAAATTTGTTAAATAAAGATTATTTTGTTCATTCTTCTTAAATCTATTTGTTTTAAGAATTTCTTCAACGGCATCAATGTTTTTGATTTTTAAATTTAAATTATCCATTTGAGTTTGGCTAATTAGTCCATACTCAAATCCATATTTTCTAAGTCTAATGTCTGCGTTATCATGACGTAATAATAGTCTATGTTCAGCACGTGATGTTAATAATCTATATGGTTCATCAGTACCTTTAGTAACTAAATCATCAATTAAAACTCCAATATATGCTTCATCACGTTTTAATATAAGTGGCTTTTTACCATCTAATGAAGCTGCCGCATTAATTCCTGCCATAAGTCCTTGACATGCTGCCTCTTCATACCCTGATGTTCCATTTATTTGACCTGCTGTAAATAAACCTTTAACATATTTTGTTTCAAGTGATGGCCATAATTCAATTGGATTTATAGCATCGTACTCTATTGCATAAGCATATCTTGCGACTGTGCAATTTTCAAGTCCTGGTAATAATCTTATCATCTTATCTTGAATATCTACAGGCATTGATGTAGAGAATCCACCAATATATGTTTCTGGAATATATAAACCTTCTGGCTCAAGGAAAATTTGATGTCTTTCTTTATCAGCAAAACGAACAACTTTTGTTTCAATCGATGGGCAATATCTAGGTCCAATTCCTTCAATAACGCCACCATACATTGATGACTTATCTAGATTATCTGTGATAAGTTTGTGAATTTCTTTATTTGTATATATAAGATTACAACAAACATTTACTTTTTCTATTTGATCATAACCTTTATCAAAACTAAACTTATAAGGATAAATATCTCCGTCTTCTTTAGTTGATTTAGAAAAATCTATAGTCGATGTAACAATTCTTGGTGGTGTTCCTGTTTTTAATCTTTGAACAGTAAATCCTAATTCTTTAAGTTGTTTTGAAATACCATATGTTGTTTCTTGATTATCTGGTCCTTCATATTTAAAATCAAAACCTCTTAATGTTCTAGAGTTCAGATATGTACCTGTTGTAAGAATAACACATTTAGATAATACTTCCTTACCATCAAGTAACACTACACCAGATACCTTACCATCATTTACTATAAGTCTATCAACTAAAGCTTCCATTAAATCTAAATTTTTAGTTTCTTTTAAATGTGCTAGCATATATTTTGGGTAAAGTGTTTTATCAGCTTGACATCTTAAAGCTCTAACTGCAGGTCCTTTAGATCCATTAAGCATTTTCATTTGAATTTGGCACATATCGGCATTTTTTCCCATATATCCACCAAGTGCATCAATTTCACGAACAACAATACCTTTTGCAGGTCCACCAATAGATGGATTACATGGCATTGAACCTACTCTTTCTAAACTTCCTGTTATAAGTAATGTCTTTTTTCCAATATTTGCAGAGGCTAGACAAGCTTCACATCCAGCGTGTCCTCCACCAACAACTATAACGTCATACATGCTATTACCTTACTTTCTATTAAACATTATTATTTTATCATTATAATTTATTTAAGTAAAGAATGAAAAAAAGCATTAAAATGTCAAAGAAATTAAAATATGTTTATCATTTTTTCATAATATTGCACGTTTTCATTTTTACAAAATTATGTTTATATTTATTGCTTAAGATAAGTACACATAACATCTATAGAAGCGCGATAAACAACCTCATAAACCTCATTGGCACCACTATCTTTTAATACAAATGCAGTTATTAACAATTAACGCTATCACGCCACATTCTATATTAATTTCAGGAGTCCAATCCATCTCCGCCATTATTTTACCAAAAAAGACCTTTTTTAGTATAATTTTCTATAACTTCTATAGATAAAACATTATACCCTTCTTTTTTTATTGAATCTGTTAAACTATCGATGTTTGCTTCATCTTTTAGTAATGATTTACACTCGCCACTTTTATGACTTGATTTTATTTTTATAAGATTATCTTTCATAATTTTTCTAGCCGCATCATTAACGTGTGCTTCACACATCCCACATCTCATACCATCTATTTTTAATATTACTTTTTTCATCATTAAGACCTCCATTATCATTTGTTTTTATAGTATACCCCCACATGGTATATGTCAAGTGATATACAAATAATCGAGTAGAAAGTGAAAATTTAACTTTTCCGCTTCCTCTCACACCACCCTACGTACGGTCTTCCGTATAAGGCGGTTTAAATAAACATCCTACGCTATCGGTTTAAGATAGTACTCAAGAGGATTTAAAAGTCCTCTTTTCT
>CAVCDW010000012.1:0-2605 GCA_963601055.1 Elusimicrobiaceae bacterium | reverse complement strand
GATTAATACACCCTCATCTATTATTAAAAAACTAGTAGATTATATAGAATTAAAAATATGATTATAGAAAGATTTAGATGATAAAGACTAATAACCAACATTTTTAAGGTGAAATTTACAAATCAAATTCTAGTTTATCTATAAATTGTTTATATATATTGAAATTTATAGAAAAAAATCTAAATGAAATGTTTTGGAAAGTTTGAAGTTAATAGTAGATCATTTTTTATATGTTTGATTTTGTTATAGATAACTTATTACTATTCCACTATTTCGCCAAATAATATTAATTTGCTCCAAAAATTATTATAGATTTTGATGATAATTTAATTTTATTATAATTACAACGCTTCTAAACTATTATAATTTTTTCAATAATGATTATAATACCATGAATAATTATTATATTTCTCTCTTAATAAGTAAACTTAAAACTTCATATTTATCACCAAAGTAATTTGATTATCGCCAAAAATATGGTATAATTTTGGTGATAAATAAGGATTGAGGTGTATTTTATGAAGAAAGATTTTGATTATTCACAACTAATAAATAGAAAATTTGATAAAGAAATTATCAATTACATAGGTCTAATTCATGAATATAAAGGACGTCAAGAATTATTCTTAGAACAAAAAAAAGATAACCTTGATAAACTTGTTGAAATATCTAAGATTCAAAGTACAGAAGCTTCAAACGAGATTGAGGGTATCATCACAACAAATCAAAGACTTAAAGAACTAATGAACGATAAAACAACTCCAAGAAATCGAAGCGAGAAAGAAATAAAAGGCTACCGTTATGCATTAAACATGATCCATGTGAGTTTTGAATACATTCCAATAAGAGCTAACACTATACTTCAACTTCATAAGGAAATGTATCAATTTCTTGATGTTAGATTTGGTGGAAGATTCAAGGATACTCCTAATGAAATAGATAGAGTATACCATAATGGCAAAAAAGTAGTCATTTTCAAACCATTAGAGCCACTTGAGACACCTGAAGCGATTGAAACAATTTGTGATGAATACGATAAAGCTATAAACAAATACAATATTGATCCATTAATTGTAATTCCTATTTTTATTCATGACTTTCTTTGTATCCATCCTTTCAATGATGGTAATGGTAGAATGTCTAGACTTCTTACCACACTTCTTCTCTATAGATCAGGTTATGTCATTGGAAAATACATCTCCCTAGAAAAGAAAATTCAAATCACAAAAAATGAATATTATGAAGCTTTACAAGAAAGTTCTGCAAATTGGATAGAATCAACTAACGACAATACACCTTTTATAAAATATTTTCTAGGAACAGTTTTGGCTGCTTATAGAGATTTTGAAGAAAGGGTAAATCTTGTTGGTAACAAGAGGTCAGCATTAGAAATGGTAGAAAAAGCTGTTAAATCTAAGATTGGTAAATTCACTAAAAATGATATCTTAGAATTATGTCCTGAAATCGGCAGAGGTTCTGTTGAGCAATCTTTAAAAGCACTTTGTGAAAAAGGTCTTATTATAAAAAAAGGTTCCGGTAGAGCTACATTCTATTATTTGAAGTAATGTAATTGCTTCAATAAATATTTCCACATTTGTTCCTTATAGAATTTAAACAATTTTGTTATAAATAATTTTTTTAATATTCTTTAAGTTATATAAAAATTATTATTCTTTGATAATATAGTTTGCAAAAAGTTGGCGATATAATCTAAAAGTTGGCGATATAATCTAAAAGTTGGCGATATAATCAAAAAGTTAGCGAAATAATTGAAAAGTTGGCGAAATAATTTATAATAATAATAGGAGGTAAATTATTATGGATATTTCTAATTTATTAAAGATGGAAGAAAATTTACATCTAGAGTTTAAATCTTCGAAAAAAAAGTTAACTGATTCTTTATTTGAAACTTATTCTGCTTTTGCAAATACAGATGGTGGCGATATTTATTTAGGTATTAGTGATGATTTACCACATAAAATTGTAGGTGTAGATAATCCTAAACAACAAATCGATAATTTTATTAAATCTGTTAATAATAAAAGTAAATGCAGTTGTAATTTAATTAGAGATGAAGATATAGAATTAATTGAAACACCTGAAGGCAGTCTAATTAGAATTCATGTTAGAAAAGCACCATTAAGTGAAAGACCAGTTTATATTAATGGCGTTTTAGATATGTCTTTTCTTCGACTAGGTGAAGAGGATCAAAAGATGAGTAAAAATCAAATCTTTTCTTTTTTAGAAGATAGAGAATTAACTCATTTTGATGGAAAGATAAATCAATATGACTTAGGCATTGATCGTTTGGATAAAAAATCTTTGTCTGATTTTCGTCTTATGCTTAGTAAAAACCGCCCAAATAGTCCACTTTTAGAATTAAATGATGAACAAATGTTAGAGCGAATTGGAGCGGTTGTTTATCAAAAAGATAAGATAGGGGGTTTAACGAATGGGGCAATTGCTTTCTTCGGACAATATGCTGATATTGTTCGAATATTCCCATCATTCCATTTAGACTATCAAAGATATGCAAGTGGAAAAGAACGCTGGGAAGAAAGAATTTCTAGTGATGATTTTACTTTTAGTGGTAATATGTTTTCAT
>CAVCDW010000011.1:0-22860 GCA_963601055.1 Elusimicrobiaceae bacterium | reverse complement strand
AAATAAAAAAGAAGGCACTTAGCCTTCTAGAAAATGTATGAAATTAAATGTGTGATTCAATCCAGGATAAGAAATCTTGGTAGGAAATACTGCCAGAAGCTAATGCTAAGAATTCATTTATCATATCATCATTTGTGGCTAATAAAATAAAACCATTTGCTTTTAAACCTACATCTAGGACTTTAGCAGCTATTCTCTTATTACCATCATAAAACGGATGATCCATAGCAAGTCCATATGATAATCTTGCTATCTTACAGGTTGATGTAGGATACAAATCAACTGAATCAAATGTTTGAAGTGGCATGTTAAGCGCAGATTCAAGCATATCTTCATCTCTAATTAGTCGCTTTCACCAAATTTAATAATTAATTTAGTATGAAGATAGACAATATCATCTTTTTGTAAAATAGAACATTATTTAGCTAATTCCTCGTATGCTTTCTTATATTTATTATCTGATTCGTCAGATAATTCATCGAGTGTATTTTTATCTAGGAATTGAATTGTTGGATTTTTTGAGACTTTAAATGGAATTGCTTGTTCTCTAATAGCTTGTTTAGCAAACATGTTGAATGCTGCGTTCATAGTTAAACCAAGTTCTGAAAATAACTTTTCAGCATTTTTTTTATCATTTTCTTCCATTCTAATTGTTACATTTACGCTTGCCATATTTGCACCTCCATATCCAATTTAATTATAACAAAATATATAAAAAAGTAAATACAAAATGTGTGCTAAATATGTGCAAACGTTGAAAATTAATAATTGCTTAATTAAAATATTAACTTCAAAAAAGGAAGTCCAAAATTAATTTCAAAAATGTTAAAATATTAGTGGAAGTTAAGAGGTTGGCTTCATCTAAAAAGGTTTAGCAATACATCTAGAATAGTAGAATATTCCATCCCTAGTAGTGGAAAATAATTCTCCACTATAATTTACACACATTTTTAAAATACTTCTCAATATAGTTATTCCTAAAAGATTGTGAAATACTTAATTTGAAACACAAAAATACCTTAACAAAGGAAAAAAATCTGTAATTTCAGTAACATTGAGAATGTCTTAGTGTATAGAGATGAAGAACCCAAAATCTGATGATGGTAATATCTTACAGGACCATGTCTATCCTATGGTATAAATAAAATCGTATAGGTTTGATACTATGTTATCAAGCTTTTTTCTTTTACTATCTTTAGAATCAACTTTAACAAATTGAAATTTTCGGCATTTTCACTAATTTTAAAATTGAAGTTTTCGGCATATATCATAATTTAAAAATTGAAATTTTTGGATATGGCTATATAATTTAATTAAAAGAAGGTGATAATAATGTCAAAAAAGGTTTTTGAACGTAAAATATATCAAGAAATGTTAAATTGGAAAAATGAATCTAATGGGAAAACTGCACTCCTTATTAAGGGGCAAGACGTGTTGGAAAATCTACGATTGCTCAAGAATTTGCACAAAACGAGTATTCTAGTTATATATTAATTGATTTTTCTATAGCACCAAAGGAAGTTCATAATTTGAAGATTTATCAGACTTAAATTATTTGTTTTTAAGGCTTCAATTAATTTATCATGTAAATCTTGAAAATAGGAATTCGGTTATTATTTTTGATGAGGTACAAAAAGAACCTCTAGCTAGACAAGCTATTAAGCATTTGGTAAAAGATGGAAGATATGATTATATTGAAACTGGTTCATTATTATCAATCAAAAAGAATGTTAAGAATATTGTTATACCAAGCGAAGAAACAAGAATAGAAATGGTTCCTGTGGATTATGAAGAGTTTCGCTGAGCATTAGGAGACAAAACAACTATTCCAATGCTTAGAACTGCTTTTGAAAATAAAATTTTATTAGGCGATGATGTAAATCGTAGAATGATGAGAGATTTTAGATTATACATGTTAGTTGGTGGAATGCCTCAAGCCGTAAATGAATATATTGATACTAATAATTTTAGTAAAGTAGATAAAGTTAAACGCTCTATATTAGAACTATATCAAGATGATTTTAGAAAGATAGATCAAACTGGTAAAGCCTCACTATTATTTTCAGCAATTCCATCAGAACTTGCTAAAAACGCATCAAGATATCAAGTTTCTAGTGTTATACCTAATGAAAAGGCTGATAGAGTATTAGGAATTATTGCTGATATGAAAGATTCTTTAACAGTGAATTTAGTATACCATGCAAATGACACAAGTGCGGGATTGTCATTACATGAAGATATTTCTAAATACAAAATGTTTTTAAGCGATACAGGTCTATTTACAACACTTGCTTTTATGGATAAAGATTTTACTGAAAATGTTATTTATGAAAAACTTTTAAGTGATAAGCTTGATACTGATTTAGGATATTTATACAAAAATATTGTGGCACAATTACTGTATGCGTCAGGAAATAAATTATTTTATTATACTTTTCCTAAAGAAAATTCAACTCATAACTATGGAATAGATTTCTTAATTACTAAAAAAAACAAAGTGTGTCCAATTGAAGTGAAATCTTCTGGATATATGACTCATGCATCCATTGATGCATTTTCCAATAAGTTTTCTAGCAAGATTGTTAGTAAATATTTAATTTATACTAAAGATTTACGAAAAGATGGAGACCTACTTTGTATTCCTATTTATATGGCAATGTTTTTGCAAGAGTAAATATAGTTAATTGTTTGATTCAATCTTTTAATTGATTATCAATTTTTCCCCAAACTTTTTTTGTTGAAAATGAAAAAGAGCTGTGAAACTCATTTATTCAAAAATCTAGTTTTTTCACAGCCCTTTTGTTTTTATAAAAATGAATAAAATTTGTTGTAAATATTTATACGAAATAATATTTAATACAATCGGACTTTTTAAGGCTGTAAAGCCTAAAAAATGTTGAAAAAAGATTAAAAATAGTATAACATAACTTATATATAAAAATAATTGGAGCAATATATTATGGGATTAAGAATTTATAACTCACTTACAAATAAATTAGAAGATTTTAAATCGATAGAAGATAAAAAGGTAAATATGTATGTTTGTGGACCTACTGTCTATAACTTTATTCATATTGGTAATGCAAGACCTGTAATCTTCTTTGATACATTAAAGAGATATTTAGAGTTCTCTGGATATGAAGTAAAATATGCATCAAACATTACTGATGTTGATGATAAAATTATAAATAAAGCAATCGAAGAAGGAACAACTGAAAAAGAAATAGCTGAAAGATACGCTGATGTTTATTTCAAAAACGTTAAAGATTTAGGTGCTAAAAAACCTGATTTTACACCACATGCGACTGCATATATTGAAAAAATGATTGAATTCATTTCGGATTTAAAAGAAAAAGGATATACATACGAAGTAGATGGTGATGTATATTTTAGAGTATCAAAGATTTCAGATTATGGAGTACTTTCAAATCAAATCGCTGAATTCTTAGACGCAGGTGTTCGTAAAGCTGTAGACCAAAAGAAAGAAGATCCAAGAGATTTTGTTTTGTGGAAAAATACTACTAAAGGAATCAAGTGGAATTCACCATTTGGAGAAGGAAGACCAGGATGGCATACAGAATGTGTTGTTATGTCTCATGATATCTTCCATCAAATGCTTGACATTCATGGAGGAGGAATGGATTTAAAATTCCCTCACCACGAAAATGAAATAGCTCAATCAATGGCATTATATGATAATCACCTTGCTAAATATTGGATGCATGTTGGACGTCTTGATATGAACGGTGAAAAGATGAGTAAATCCTTAGGAAATGTTGTTCGTGTTGTTGATTTAAGTAAAGATGATTTAATGATTTTAAGATTGCTTATTGTAAGTGCACCTTATAGATCAAATATTAATTATAATGATGATCTTTTAAATCAATTCAAAAATGAATATTTAAAGATTACAAGAGCTTATAAAGCCGCATCTTTAAAACTTGATTTAGAAAACATTGAAACAACTGATACTGATATAGATTCAATAACATTATTTAAAGAATATATGGATAATGATTTAAATACACCTAATGTATTAACACTTGTTGATAACCTTGTAAAATCAATTAATCAACTTACAAGAACTAGTGCTACAACAGAACTTGCGGTAAAGGCTAATACATTAAAATTAATTCTTGGAGTTCTAGGAATTGAACTTGAATATAATAAACTTACTGATTTAGATAAAGAATTATATAATAAGTGGGTTATGTTAAAGAAAGAAAAGAATTTTGAAGAAGCGGATAAGATAAGAGAAATTCTTACTGCAAGAGGAATAATTTAATGGAAGCTAACTTAATGTCAGGCCTTACTTTGGCGTATATTGGGGATACAATATACGAAACATATATAAGAAAAATGAATATTTTAAAAGGTATTAGTAAGGTTAATTTGTTGCACAAAGAAACTATTAAATATACATGCGCTGAATATCAAGCAAAAGGGGCTTTATATTTACTTAATAATAATCTATTAAGTGAAGAGGAAGTGCAAATATTTAAACGTGGACGTAATAGTAATACAAATAAAACAAGAAAAAGTTTAAGCGTGCTAGATTACAATAATGCGACCGGATTAGAAGCTTTAATGGGTTATTTATATTTTAAAGATAAAATAGAAAGAGCTTATGAATTAATAGATATTATTGTATCTAGAGTAGAATGTTAGGCGGTGGGAAAAATGCCAAGAAGAAAAAAAGTAGAAACAAATGATAAAGTTGAACCAATTCTTGAAGAAAATACTGAGACAAAAGAAGAATCTAGTGTTGAAAATATAGATAATACTTTGTCTGATGTAGATGAAGTGGAAGAGGTTAAAGTTGAAACAAAAGAGGATACAGATGATAGTAAACCTAAAAGTATTCTTGAGATTGAAAAAGAGAAAGAGATTTCAAATCATACTGAACAAAAACTTCTAAAAGATCAAGCTAAATTTGAGAAAAAAAGATTAAAAAGAATAAAGAAGAATAAAACAAGAGAGCCAATCGAAAGATTAGAGCCAAATCCTGATGAAGGTCTTAATGAAGAACAAATAAAGGAAAGACTTGATAAAGGATATGTTAATGTAAAGAATAACAAATCAACAAAATCTATCAAGAAAATTATTCTTACGAATATTTTTACATTCTTTAATATCTTAATGATATGTATCGCTGGATGGTTAATATCAGTTGGCGCAATTAAAGATTTATTCTTTATGGTTATCGTTTCTCTAAATGTCATCATAGGTATTATTCAAGAAATTAGAGCTAAGATAACAATTGATAAATTATCAATATTATCAGCGCCTACTTGTAAAGTAATAAGAAGTGGTACTACACAAGAAATTGGTGTAGAAGATATTGTAATAGATGATATTATAGCATTTGAAGCTGGAAAACAAATATCGTGCGATAGCGTTGTTGTAAATGGTGTTTTAGAGGTTAATGAATCACTTCTTACAGGTGAATCAGATGCGATAGTAAAAAAACCTGGAGATACATTATATAGTGGATCTTATGTAGTCTCTGGTTCAGCACACGCAAGAGTTACTGCGATTGGTGAAGATAACTATATCGATAAACTTACAAAAGAAGCTAAGAGATACAATAAACCAAAGAGCGAATTACTACAATCATTAAATATCATTATTCGTTTTATGGCGGTTGTAATTATTCCTATTGGCGCAATCCTTTTCTGTATGCAGTTTGAACAACTTTTAGGTTCATTATCATTTACAGATGCGACACGTAAAACAGCTGGAGCTATGATAGGAATGATTCCATCAGGATTATACCTATTAACATCAATCGCTTTAGCGGTTGGTGTTATGAGACTTGCTCAAAATAACGTTTTAGTTCAAGAACTATATTGTATTGAAATGCTTGCGCGTGTTGATACATTATGTCTTGATAAGACAGGTACTATAACTGATGGTACTATGACTGTTAAAAACGTTATTGAATATAATGGCGTTCCAGGACTTAGTGTCAAGAACATAGTATCTGCAATTCTTAACGCACATGATGCAGATAATATGACAAATAGAGCGCTAGAACAAAAGTTTGGTAGAGCTAAGAGAATGAAACATCTTAATTTAATTCCATTCTCATCATCTCGTAAATTTAGTGCTGTAACATTTGATAAAGTTGGAACATTTGTTATGGGAGCACCTGAGTTTGTGTTCACATCAAATTATAAGATGGTTTCATCAGATGTAACTGCAGGAGCTAAGTTAGGATATCGTGTCCTTGCGATAGCATATACTAAAGAAAGTATTAATGAAGGTAAAATCAATCATGAAAGTCTAGAGCCTGTATGTTTAATTTATATTGAAGATACAATTAGACCTGATGCGATTGAAACAATTAAGTATTTCAAAGATTCAGGTGTTGAAGTTAAAGTTATATCAGGAGACAACCCTCTTACTGTTTCTAGAATATCTTTAAGAGCAGGTATTGAAAATGCTCAAGATTATATATCATTAGAAGGTCTTACTGACCTTGAAGTTGTGCGAGCCGCAACTAAATACACTGTATTTGGACGTGTATCCCCTGCACAAAAGAAACTTATTGTAACAACACTTAAAGAGGCAGGACACACAGTTGCGATGACAGGTGATGGTGTTAATGACATCCTTGCGTTAAAAGAAGCGGATTGTTCAATATCAGTAGCTTCAGGATCAGAAGCTGCACGTAATGTTTCACACTTAGTGTTACTTGATAATAATTTTGGCTCAATGCCTAAAGTAGTATCAGAAGGACGTAGAGTTATTAATAATGTTGCGAAAGTATCAAAATTATTCTTAACAAAAACAATCTTCTCATTACTACTTGCGATATATGCGATTAATAGTGGTGGTAACTATCCTATTTCAACTAACCAATTATTTATGATTGACGTATTCTGTATAGGTATTCCATCATTTGTATTAGCTCTAGAGCCTAATAATGAAAAATCTAATGGTGGATTCCTTGCGAATATCATAAAAGGCGCATTGCCGGGTGCAATTACGATTCTGATAAATGCGATGGTGGTATTAAAACTATCGGATTTAATAGGACTTACAAAGAGTGATACATCAACACTTATTGTTTTAATTGCGACATTTACATGTCTTGTTGTATTATATCAAACATGTAAGCCATGGAAATTATTTAAGAAATTTATGTATGCGTTCTTGTTTGTCGCATGCGTATTTATTACGTTATTATTACCTAAATTCTTAGATTTTACACCTATTAGCGATATCGGTGTATATTATGACTCAGATTTAGAAGTAACATCACTAGATAATATTCCAAATATCATAAGAAGTAAGAATGGATATTGGGTAATAAACGGAGTATATACTAAAATTGAAGTTGGAAGTAATGAAGAATCAAGAATTATTTCTTATAACTCTGATAACAAAATAACAATAAATGGTAAAGAAACAACAATAGATGTTGAAATAGTACCTTCTAAAACATTAAAATATGATGCGGTAACTGGTAAATATTTAGCAGTTGATTCATACGCTTATTTATGTCTTGGTGGTACTGATACAAAATCAACATACACAGAAGATATTGATGTACAAGTTTCATATTCTGGTGATGTGTATGTCAACGGTGTATCAACAAAGTTAAATATTTTACCAAAAATAACTATCTCTCAATCAAATACTTATACGATTGATGGAGAGGTTACTGATATACCAGTTAAATTTAGTGAAATAAGAAAAACATATTTAAAGAATTATGAAATATATGTAAATGATGAAGCTATCGGATATGAAGTTTCTCCAGTAGAGTTATCTGTTGGTGAGAATAATGAAGTGTATGCAGGATCTGCTAGAACATCAATTTTATATAATAGCACAAATAATTCAAAAATTGGTTTGACTGAAAATATGAGATATACTTATGATGGTGAAATTATAAGCGATAATACAAATGAATATTATTCTTATAAAATTTCACTTGAATCATCACAAGAAGGATATTTAGTAATTGCTGGTGAATATACTAATTTTAAGGCGGTTTACCAAGAATATCGTAAATTAACATTCAATGAAAATCATCAACTTGTAGTTGATGGTGTTCAAACAAATTATACTGACATTGTTGTTCAAACAACATATGGTGGACAAGTATCAACTATGCCACTATCTGGTATATTATTACTTGTAGCCTTATGTGCTCTTACAACCCCTATTATGGGACTTTTAAGAGCGTTAGTTCCTTGGCTTAAGGAATTAATTGAAAATATCAAGAAAATAGTTGGTAGACTATAAAAAATAAAGATGCATCCTAGGTGCATCTTTTTATTTATAAATATTTATGATATAATTTTTTCTAGATAGGAATTGATACAATGAAAATATACGGTAAGAATTGTGTATACGAGGCTATTCGTGCTAACAGACACATTTTAGAAATACATGTTTTAGAAGGTTCTAAGGACACTAAATTTATTTCATTATGTAACGATAAAGGGTTTAAAATTATAACTCATAAGAAAAATGAAATGGATAGAATGTTTACTACTCAAAATCAAGGATATGCGGCAGTTGTTGCGGATTATCAATATTCTATGCTAGATATAGCGCTAAAAAAAGAAGAAAAAAGAAGAATTTATTTAGCACTAGATGGACTAGAAGATCCTCATAATTTAGGTGCTATAATTCGTTCTGCAGATGCGTTTTCTATTGATGGTATAATCTTACCTAAAAATCACAGTGTAGGTATTACAGAGGTTGTAGCTCATGTTTCAACAGGCGCAATTGAATATGTACCTATTATTATGGTTAATAACCTAAACCAAGCTTTAGTAAAGTTAAAAGAAAATGGATATTGGGTTGTAGGAACTGATGCAAGTGCCACTAATACTGCAAATGATATTGATAAATCATTAGATTTAGTGGTTGTGATAGGATCAGAAGGATTTGGTATATCAAGACTTGTCGCAAAGAATTGTGATTACATGATAAAAATCCCTATGACAGGTCATGTAAATAGTTTAAATGCATCCGTTAGTGCTGGAATCATTATAAGTGAATTAGTATAAAGCATAAAGCAGTTAGTGAATTTATACGAAATAAATGATTATGAATTAATTTATTTAATAAGAGAAGGTAATGAATTTGCAGAACATTTAATATATAAAAAATACAATGCGTTTATTTATAAATGCATTAAGGAATTTAATGTATTTAAATGTTATTATGACGATTTCTACCAAGAAGGACTTTTAGCGGTTTCGCAAGCTATTGAAACTTTCAATATGGATATTGAATGTAGTTTTTATAGTTATTTACAAATTATTATAAAAAGAAGGTTTGTTAGGTATTTTAAATATAGTTGTAAGATTGATATACCTTTCTCTTCATACTTTGAAGAATTTAATGAAGAACCTGCAATTTATAATTCTAAAAAAGAATCTATTGAAGATGATTATTATGAATTAGGATTACGCTTGTTTACAAGTGATCTTGATAAAATGGTTTATAGGCTTATGTATAAGGAAGGCATGACACCTGCCCTTATAAGTGAAGCTTTAAACTTAGAAATTAAAAAAGTATATAATACTATAGCCAAAATAAAGAATAAGCTTCAAGAATTAAAATATTGACTATTTTTGATAAATATATTATTATTTATTTGGACACTTTATAAAAGGTGGTTTTTTTTATGAGAGAAAAAATTATTTTAGTATGTGAAGAATGCTTATCTAGAAATTATAATACTACTAAGAATAAAGCTAACTCACAAAAACGTTTAGAAATTAAAAAATATTGTCCTAATTGTAATAAGTATACAATTCATAAGGAAACAAAATAAAAAATGGAGGAATCGTATGTATTTTGATGATGAAAAAGATACAAACACTAGTGGAGTATCAAATGAAGAAGAAACAAACTCTAGTGTTTTAGAAGAAAATACAGAGTCTGAAGAATCTAATACTGATGTTAGTCTAGATACTAAGGAAGTAAAAAAATCTAAAAAAGGTCATTCTCATGTAGATATTGAGGCTAAAGAAGAAGAACAACACTCTCGTATTTTAGAGTATTTAAAGAATGAGCATAAATGGGAAAATTATGTATTATTAATTTTGTCTATTATGGCTTTAATGTTAGGATGTTTAATTATTAATGGAACTCTTGAAGTATCTGATTCATTCCCTATCATTGGAAATTTCCCTAAAGTATTTGCGTGGATATTGATAGGATTGTCAGCACTTGCGATTTTACTTTCAGTTTGGCCATTCTTTAAACCAGCATTCCCAGAACTTAAGAAAGTAACATGGCCTAAGGCTCGTACTTTTGGTGCGGATGTTGCGCGTGTATTTATTTTCTTGATTATATTAGTTGCGGTTTTATTACTATTTGATGCGTTTGTCGCAAAACTAATTAAATTTATTATTGGATTAAATGATTAAAGGAGAAGTTTAAAATGAAAAAGTGGTATATTGTTCAAACATACTCTGGAAGCGAAAGCTCAGTTCAAAACGATATTTTAGCAAGAGCTAAATCAATGAACATGGAAACTAAGGTTTATCAAGTATTAGTGCCAGAACATGAAGTTGAAGTATTAAAAAAAGATGGTACTAAAACTATTAAGGTTGAAAAGATTTTCCCTGGATATGTTTTCGTTGAAGTTGAAATCGAACCAGGTAAAGAAATGGATGACCAAGTTTGGTTCATGATTCGTAATACTCCAAAGGTTACAGGATTCTTAGGATCAAGTGGTAAAGGTGCTAAACCTACATCAGTTCCTAAAGATGAAATGAACGCAATTCTAATCAATTTAGGATTAAAAGAAAAACCTAAGTTTGAATTTGCAGTAGGAGATAAAGTTACTATTGTTAAAGGATCATTCGCTGGACAAGTTGCAGAAGTTATTAATATCAATGAAGAAAAACAAATTGTTACAGTGGGAATTAATTTCTTAGGAACAGTTGCGCCTACTGAATTTGATGTTACAGATATTAAGAAAGTGTAGTATTGAATGATTACTAGAATAAAAAGATTTATAATTTTAGTTTTTGTAGCCTTTTTAATATCTGATGCGTGTAGCTATATTGAATATGGCATATCACATAAGAATTTTAAAATAGTAGATTGTTATGGCGTATATACTAAAATGTCTGATGGGAATATTTATAATTTAGCGTTGATTTATTTCTTTGCGGTATGTATTATATTTTTTCTATTTAATTTCTTTAAAAAAAGTAATGATTAATTAATGAAAGATAAATTCCTTATGGGAATTTATTTTTTTATAAGCAATAGTTCTGTTTTGAATTGCTTATTGTGCTATATAATGAGCAAAAACGGCATCATACAAATGAATATTTTAATCAACTTGGTTTTGTGAATTAGATGAAAAAGTTAATCTTATATAGCATTTATTATAGAACTAAAGGTGGATAGCAGAGTAGAGAGTGCTATAGCACAAATAAAAGAAAAAGAATATATTAATTCTTTAGGTAAATATAGTGGGGAAGTATTACTTGTAGGAATATCTTATGATAGTAAAACTTTGAAACATTCATCTGCAGTTGAAAGAATTAATATCAGAAAATAGAAACATGATTATTGATTAAAAAGGTTAAATAATGGAGAGAGTATCATATATAATGCATGTTAGTCTCTTTTTCTATAATATTTGAATTGAAATATAAATAATGTTGATTTTAATAAAATTACAAAAAAATATGTTGACACCATTGCTTGGGTTTGTTAAAATATATAAGCACGTGTGTATAATCACGTAAGTGGGAGGATACTTTACGTCCAATTACCACATTTTGAAAAGTAAGGAGGAACTTATTACCATGGCAAAGAAAATTGTAAAAGAGGTTAAGTTACAAATCCAAGCAGGTAAAGCTAACCCAGCTCCACCAGTAGGACCAGCTCTAGGACAAGCCGGAGTTAATATTCCAGGTTTCTGTTCTCAATTCAACGAGCAAACTAAGGACAAGATGGGATACATTTTACCAGTTGTAATATCTGTATATGAAGACCGTTCATTTACATTTATCGTTAAGACTCCACCTGCAGCTGAATTATTAAAGAAGGCTTGTGGAATCGAAAAAGGTGCTGGAAATCCTAAGACTACAAAAGTAGCTAAAATTTCAAGAGCAAAGGTTAAAGAAATTGCTGAAATGAAGATGCCAGACTTAAACGCAAACGACGTTGAAGCTGCAGCAAGAATTATTGCTGGAACAGCTAGAAATATGGGAATCGTCGTTGAAGATTAATTTAAGGTTGTTATAAAAACGACCTAAAAACTTGTGGGAGGATATCCCGCTATACCACATTTTTAGGAGGATTATTATGAAGAGAGGAAAAAAATACGCTGAAGTTGCAAAACTTGTTGACACTAACAAGAAGTACGACTTAGCAGAAGCTTTAGAATTATTAGTTAAAACTTCTACAACTAAGTTCGATGCGACTGCAGATGTTGCTATCCGTCTTAATGTTGATCCACGTAAGGCTGACCAAAATCTACGTGGAGCAGTAGTTTTACCTAATGGTACTGGAAAAACTCGTCGTGTATTAGTTTTAACTCGTGGAGCTAAGGCTAAGGAAGCTGAAGAGGCTGGTGCTGATTATGTTGGAGATTCAGACTATATCAATAAGATTCAACAAGGTTGGTTCGAATTTGATGTAATCGTTGCAACTCCTGACATGATGGGTGAACTAGGAAGACTAGGAAGAGTATTAGGACCTAAAGGACTAATGCCAAACCCTAAGACTGGAACAGTAACTATGAATGTTGCTAATGCAGTTAAGGAAATCAAGAATGGAAAGGTTGAATACCGTGTTGATAAGGTAGGAAACATTCACTGTCCATTTGGAAAGGTTTCTTTCGGAGCTGAGAAATTAGCTCAAAACTTAAGAGCTATCTATGATTTATTAGTTAAAGCTCGTCCTGCTACAGTAAAAGGAAACTACGTATTAAACGTTTCAGTGGCTACAACTATGGGTCCTGGAATCAAGGTTAATGCGGACTCTATATTATCTGCAGCAAAGTAATTAAATCTTATACCGAAGAAAGTAGGCGTGCCTAGCACTCAATTTCTACCGAGGTGTGAACAAAAAAGATTGTAAAATCCTTTTCTACACTTCGGCGTGGATAAGGATTTTTAAAATTTATATGGAGGTGTCATTAAAGTGGCAAAACAAACTGTTATTGAACAAAAGTCTCAATTAGTTAATGAAGTTGCTGAAAAAATGAAAACTACAAAAGCTTTCATCGCTTTCAAGTACCAAGGTTTAACAGTTGAACAATTCCAAAACTTAAGAAGAGAATTACTTAAGGATGGATGCCATGTTAGTGTAATTAAGAATAATATTAGCCGTCGTGCTTCAGAGCAACTAGGATACAATGATTTCGCTGATGCTCTAAAGGGTGCTGTTGCTATAGCATTCTCTGGTGATGATATTGTTGCACCAGCTAAGGGATTATTCAATTTCGCTAAAGATAACGATAAAGTTGTTATCGAAAAAGGTGTTGTTGATGGAGAAATTTATGACTTCGCTAAGTTACAAACTTTAGCTACATTACCATCAAGAGAGACATTATTAACTCAATTAGCAGCTGGTATGTTAGGAACATTAACTCAATTATCTATTGGTCTTAACATGATCTGCGAAAAACAAGAAGAGCAAGCTGCTTAATCTTGTAAACAAAATTAGCTTATTATAAAAATTATAACATACGGAGGAAAATTAAAATGGCTAAGTTAAATAAAGAAGAATTTATCAATTCATTAAATGAAATGACTATCCTTGAAATCAAGGAATTAGTAGATGCTATGAAGGAAGCATATGGAATCGACCCAACTGCAGTTGCTGCTGCACCTGCTGCTGGAGCTGGAGCTGCTGCTGAAGCAGAACAAACTGAGTTTGATGTAGTATTAAAGTCAGCTGGAGAAAAGAAGATTCAAGTTATCAAGGTTGTTAAGGAATTAACAGGACTTGGACTTAAAGAAGCTAAGGATCTAGTTGAAGCTGCTCCTAAGGCAGTTAAAGAAAAGGTTTCTAAAGCTGAAGCTGAAGATATCAAGGCTAAGCTTGTTGAGGCTGGAGCAGAGGTTGAAGTTAAGTAATTAACTTAAGGCATTATACCTGTGGTCAAAAATTAGGCCACAGGTTTTTGTGTCTAATAATGTATGGGTGAAAATTTTTATTATTCAGAAAAACAGGATGGATTAAAATCTAATCCAAACACTTATGACTTTAATTTTAGAGAACATCATTTTAAATTCAAAACTGATGCTGGGGTATTCTCTAAAAATTACATTGACTTCGGGTCTTTTACGATGCTTGAAGCCTTTACCCCAAATTCCATTGAAGCACCAATTTTAGATATGGGATGTGGATATGGGCCAATAGGGATTGTTGTGTCTACGCTATATGATAAAGAAGTATTGATGGTAGACATTAATGAAAGAGCTATAAACCTTACAAATGATAATATTGGAATGAATAAAGTTTCAAAAGCTAAAGCACAAAAGAGCTATATATACGATTCTATTCCAAATGATATGAAATTTTCATCAATTATAACTAATCCACCTATAAGAGCTGGAAAGAAAGTTGTATTTGATATTTATGATGGTGCTTTTAAACACCTTGAAAAAAATGGTGAACTTTGGGTCGTAATCCAAAAGAAACAAGGTGCACCTTCATCTATTGCACATTTAGAGAACTTATTTTCTAATTGTGAAGTTGTTTGTAAAAATAAAGGATATTTTATCTTAAAAAGCGTGAAATGCTGTTGACATATTCAAAAAAACAAATTATAATGTTAAAATGCTAGATATGGCATTTTGTGCTTTAAAATTTAAAAAGAAAATAAAAAGGAGTGGCTTAAATGGTAGGTTACAAAGTAGTTAAATACGGAAAAAGAGCTGAAAGACGTAACTTCTCTAAAGTTCGTACTGAGGTTGAACTTCCTGATCTAATTGGAATTCAAAAGAAATCTTTCCAAGATTTCGTTGAAAAAGGATTAGGTGAAGTATTTGAAAGCGTTTCGCCAATTACTTCATTCAATGAAAAACTAAAAGTTTATTTTGGTGATTATCATTTTGAAGATCCTAAATACGGAATTGTAGAATGTAAATTAAGAAGAATTAATTATTCACGCCCACTAAAGTGTAATGTAAGACTTGAAAATGAAGAAACAGGTCAAATTATTGAACATGAATTATTCATGGGAGAAATGCCTTATATGACACCAGTAGGTACTTTTGTCATCAACGGTGCTGAGCGTGTAGTTATTTCCCAAATCGTTCGTTCTTCAGGTGTATATTATGGTAAAGATATTGATCCTAAATCTGGTGAAACTAGATATACAGGACAAGTTATGCCAACACGTGGAGCTTGGATTGAATTTGAAGCAGGTCCAAAAGATGTTCTTTATGGAAAACTAGACCGTAAAAAGAAGCTTCCAGTAACAACTATGCTTCGTGCTTTTGGTCTTTCATCTGATGAAGAAATCAAGGCTGTTTTTGGAGATAATGCAAAAATCAATGCTACACTTGAAAAAGATGAAACAACAAATTCTGATCAAGCCATAGTTGAATTATATAAGAAACTTCGTGATGGTGAAACTGCACCAGCTGATGATGCTAGAACTTATGTTGTAGAGCATTTATTTGATGAAGGACGTTATGACCTTCAAAAAGTTGGACGTTATAAATACAATCAAAAACTTGATTGCTTACAACGTGCTAAGGGACATGTTCTTGCATACGACGTTGTAGCTCATGAAGATATATTCGATGAGACAACTGGAGAATTATTATATTCTGAAGGTGAAGTAGTTGTTGCAAAAGGAACTAAGGTTACAACTGAAGTTGCAAACAAATTAGCTAGCGCACGTGCTGCTTTACGTACAGTTATTAATTTAAATAATAGTTTAGCTGAAAATCCAGTTTGTGAAGTTCTAACTGTTGAAGTTACTGAAGCTGGAAAAACTCATAATGTTACAATCTACGGAAGTGATCAAAGAGAAACTTCATTACATTTAACATTATCTGATATAATCGCATCATTTGGTTACTACTTTAATCTATATGATGGTGTTGGAACATTAGATGACATCGACCACCTAGGAAATAGACGTCTTCGTTTAATTGGAGAATTATTAGTAAACCAATTCAGAATTGGATTCGGTAAATTAACTAAGAATGTTAAGGAAAGAATGAGTACTGCTGATATGGCAACTGTTACTCCTCAAAGCTTAATCAACATTAAGCCTTTAACATCAACATTAAAGGATTTCTTTGGTTCATCACAATTATCACAATTTATGGATCAAGAAAACCCACTTGCTGAAATTACTAATAAACGACGTGTATCAGCATTAGGTAGTGGAGGTATTTCACGTGACCGTGCTGGAGCCGAAGTTCGTGACGTACATGATTCACACTATGGACGTATGTGCCCTATCGAAACACCAGAAGGTCCTTCAATCGGACTTATTACATCACTTGCGACTTATGCACAAGTTGATCAATTTGGATTCATTAAAACTCCATATTTAATGGTTAAACTTGATGAAAACGGAAAGAAATATGTATCTGATGAAGTACAATATTTCACTGCTGACAAAGAAGATGGTCTATGTATCGCTTCTGCAGCAACTAAACTAGATGAACAAGGACATATCCTTGATGAATATATTGATGAATACGGAAATACTGTAAAACAACAAATTATTGGACGTTATAATGGTGAAACATTATTCGTATCACCTGATCAAGTAGATGCTATGGACGTATCTCCAAAGCAAGTTGTATCAGTTGCGGCAGCATGTATTCCATTCCTAGAGCATGACGATGCTACTCGTGCCCTAATGGGAGCCAACATGCAACGTCAAGCAGTACCTATCATCGCACCAGAATCTCCATATGTTGGAACTGGTATGGAACATTTCGCAGCTCGTGACTCAGGATCAGCTTGTAGAGCAGTTCTTGGCGGAGTTGTTAAATATGTTGACGCTAAGAAGATTATCATCACTGAAACTACAGGTGATGAAAGAAGATATGATATGCTTCAATTCTTACGTTCTAACTCATCTACTACAATTTGGCAACGTCCAATTGTAAATGTAGGAGACACTGTAGAAGCTGGAGAAATTATTGCAGATGGTCAATCAATGCAACAAGGAGAACTTGCTCTAGGACGTAATGTAAGAGTTGGATTTATGACATGGGACGGATATAACTTCGAGGATGCCGTTATTATGTCAGAAAACATGGTTAAATATGACTACTATACATCAGTTCATATTGATGAATTTGAAATTCAATGTCGTGATACTAAATTAGGAAAAGAAGAGTTCACATCTGATATTCCTAACGTTGGTGCAGATATGATTAAATATCTAGACGAGGATGGAATTGTAATCGTTGGTACTGAAGTTAAAGAAGGAGACATCCTTGTAGGAAAGACTACACCTAAGGGACAAACAGAACCAACTCCAGAAGAAAAGTTATTAGTAGCTATCTTCGGAGATAAGGCAAGAGAAGTTAGAGATACTTCCCTTCGTGTACCTCATGGTGGAGGAGGAGTTGTTCGTTCAGTTGAACACTTCAAGAAGAGCAATGGAGATGAACTAGGACCTGGTGTAAACGAGGTAGTAAGAGTTTACATTGTTCAAAAACGTAAGATTCAAGTTGGAGATAAGATGTCAGGACGTCATGGAAATAAGGGAGTTATTTCTAATATCGTTCCAGTTGAGGATATGCCATATAGTGCTGATGGAAAACCACTAGACATTATGCTAAACCCTCAAGGAGTTCCATCACGTATGAACATCGGACAAGTACTAGAACTTCATTTAGGACTTGCAGCACAAACACTTGGTGTTAAATGTGCAACTCCAGTATTCGATGGTGCTACAACTAAGGATATCAATGATATGCTTGATGAAGCAACTAACGTTAAGAAATTTAGAAATGCCGCAGAGACTTTAGTTGATGCGATGAAGAAGAAAAATGATTCTAGAGTTGGAAAGACAATTGAAATTTTAAATCAATTAGATTCTGATGAAGATGATTTCAATAAAAAACGTAGATACAGCAATATGGGTGTAGCTACAGCTCATGATGCTTTACTTGATGAAGCACAAGAGCTAATTACTTCACTTGAAAAAGATTATAAAGAAATATTTGATTCAGTTGAAGGAATTGCACAAGATGGTAAGATTACACTTTATGACGGACGTTCTGGTGAGCCATTCGAAGGTAAGGTTAACGTAGGAATTATGTACATGATCAAGTTAGGACACATGGTTGACGATAAGATTCATGCACGTTCTGTAGGACCTTATACATTAGTTACTCAACAACCAATGGGAGGAAAGGCTCAAAACGGAGGACAACGTTTTGGAGAAATGGAAGTTTGGGCTCTTCAAGCTTATGGAGCAGCACACACATTACAAGAAATGTTAACTATTAAGTCTGACGATATCGTTGGTCGTAATAAAGTATTTAAAGCTATTACTGATGGTAAACCATTACCAGAAGCAGCATTACCTGAATCATTCAGAGTTCTTGCTCGTGAATTACAAGCTTTAGGATTACATGTTGAATTAATCACTGAAGATGGTAAGAACGAAATTGAGAAGTCTATTGTAGAACTTGATAATAATAGTGAAGATTATATTCAAAAATTTGGTATGTAGGAGGATTAACTAATGAGCAAAAAATTCAAATATATTAAAATTAGATTAGCATCTCCTGAAGAAATTCTATCATGGTCTCATGGTGAAGTTAAAAAACACGAAACAATCAACTATCGTACACTTAAACCAGAACCAGATGGACTATTCTGTGAAAAAATATTTGGTCCAACAAAGGATTATCAATGCTACTGCGGAAAATCTAAGAGATCTGACGCTAAAGGTAAAATTTGTGAAAAGTGTGGAGTTGAATTAACTGACTCTAAAGTACGTCGTGAGCGTATGGGACACATTGCTCTTGCAAGCCCAGTTGTTCATGCTTGGTACCTTCGTAACTCACCTTCAAGAATTGCAACACTTTTAGATATTAAAGCTAAAGATCTTGAACAAGTTGTATATCTTGCTTCATACATCGTTATTAATCCAGGACAAACAGGATTAAAATATAGACAAATTATTTCTGAACAAGAATATAGTAACTATTATGAAAAGTTCGGACATAGCTTTGAAGCTCAAACAGGAGCAGAAGCTGTTGAAACTTTATTAAAGAAACTAGATTTAAAGAAAGAAGTAACAAAACTTCGTAAGGAGTTAAATACTTCTTCAAAACAAACTCGTGATAAAACTATCAAGAGACTTGAAGTTGTAGAAGCATTCTACCATTCAGAAAATAAACCTGAATGGATGATTCTTCACATCCTTCCAGTTATACCACCTGATTTAAGACCAATGGTACAACTAGATGGAGGAAGATTTGCTACTACTGATTTAAACGATTTATATCGTAGAATTTTAAACAGAAACAATCGTTTAAAGAAACAATATGAAACAGGTGCGCCTCACTTAATCACTAAGAATGAAAAGCGTATGTTACAAGAAGCTGTAGATGCTCTAATCGATTCATCTAAGGCTAGAGGAAGAGGAAATGATAATAGAACACGTCCATTAAAGTGTTTATCAGATCTTCTTAGAGGAAAACAAGGTCGTTTCCGTCAAAACTTACTAGGAAAACGTGTTGACTATTCTGGACGTTCAGTTATCGTTGTAGGACCAGATTTAAAAATGTATCAATGTGGACTTCCTAAGGAAATGGCACTTACATTATTCCGCCCATTCGTAATTCGTGGATTAATTGAACAAGCAACAAGACAAGGAAATTCTATGAATGTTGCTGCCGCAAAGAGAATTTGTGAAAAACAAGATGATATGGTATGGCCAGTATTAGAGAAGGTAATTCGTGAGCATCCAGTTTTACTAAACCGTGCCCCTACTCTACACAGACTTGGTATCCAAGCATTTGAGCCAGTATTAGTTGAAGGAAAGGCTATTCGTCTTCACCCATTAGTAACTACTCCATTTAATGCCGATTTCGACGGAGACCAAATGGCAGTCCATGTACCTTTATCACTTGAAGCACAAGCTGAAGCTAGACTATTAATGCTTGCTTCAAACAACATTCTAAACCCAAGAGATGGTGAACCAGTTGTTACTCCATCTCAAGATATGATTCTTGGAAACTACTACTTAACATCAGAACGTAAGTATGATGAAAAAGAAGAGCCACAAGAAAAGAATGAAGGAAACTTCTATAATAACGAAGAAGAAGCTTATATCGCATACAAGAATGGAGATATTACACTTCGTACTCGTATTTTCATGAGACCATCTGCATTAGATGCTCGTCGTTTTGGAATTTATACAAATCCAGATCTTGAAAAAGATTCAGATGGATTAAGAATCCCAACTGAATTTGTTGATACAAAAGGAAAGTATTTATTTACAACTCTTGGAAAGGTAATTTTCAATAAGATCCTTCCAGAAGACTTCCCATTCCTTAACGAGCCAACTGATGATAACTTAAAGAATGCTATCCCTTCTAAATATTTAATAACTCCAACTGAGGAAAATATTAAGGAAGCATTATCACGTGCTGAACAAAAACCATTTGATAAGAAGATTATCAAAAAGATTATTGCGCATGTATTTAAGATTCATCAAATGACAACTACATCAGTATTCCTAGATAATTTAAAGGATCAAGGATACAAGTATTCAACACTTGCTGGAATCACTATTTCTGCCGCAGACGTTAATGTTTACGAAAAGAAAGATGAAATGATTTCAGAAGCTGATAAGAAAGTTTCTCATATTAAAGAAATGTTCGAATTAGGACTATTAACAGATAAAGAACGTATTTCTATGGTTCAAAAAATCTGGGAAAGTACTAAGGAAGAAATTGAAACAAAACTTTGGGCTACAATGAAAACTCAAAAGGATAACGGTATCTTTATCATGGCCGACTCAGGATCACGTGGTAGTTCATCTAACTTCGTTCAACTTGCCGGAATGAGAGGATTAATGTCTAAACCTAATGGAGGTATCATTGAAGTTCCAGTTAAGGCTAACTTCAAGGAAGGATTATCAGTATCAGAGTTCTTTATCTCTACACACGGAGCTCGTAAGGGATCTACAGATACTGCCTTAAAGACAGCTGAATCAGGATACTTAACTCGTCGTCTAGTTGACGTTTCACAAGATGTTATCATTTCTATGGATGACTGTGGATGCGAAAAGGGATTTGACGTTGAAGCTGTTGTTGATAATGATGGTAAGAAGGTTATTGTATCATTAAAAGAACGTATTACAGGACGTTTCTTAGCTAAGGATGTAATTGATCCTAAGACTGGAGAAGTAATTGCTACACGTAATACATTCGTTAATGAAGACCTTGCTAAGATTATTTGTGATGCATTAGAAGCAGATAAGAACTTAACTACTGCTAAAGTTTGCATCAGATCAAATGTTACATGTGGAGCTCGTTTTGGAGTTTGTAAGAAGTGTTACGGACGTAACCTTGCAACTAACAACATAGTTGAAGTAGGTGAAGCTGTAGGTACAGTTGCTGCTCAAGCCATTGGAGAACCAGGTACACAATTAACAATGCGTACATTCCATACAGGAGGAGTTGCTACTTCTGCCGATATCACTCAAGGTTTACCACGTGTACAAGAACTATTTGAAATTCGTAAACCTAAAGGTAAAGCTACACTTTCAGAGTTTAGTGGTACTGTAAAATCAATTGAAAAGACAAAAGCAGGATATGTTATCGTAATTGACACAACTGAGGGTGAAGAATCATATACAGTTGACGCAACTACAGAACTTCTAGTATCTGAAGGACAAAAGATTAGTCGTGGAGATCGTTTAAACAAGGGTTCTCTTGTTCCACGTGAGATTCTTCGTATTAAGGATGCTACTGCAGTTCAAAAATATATCATTGAAGAAGTACAAAAGGTATACCGTGCACAAGGTGTAGACCTTTCTGACAAACATATCGAAATCATCGTACGTCAAATGATGCGTAAGATTAGAGTTGACCAACAAGGTTCAACAAAATTATTACCTGGTCATGAAGTTGGTGTAGTTGAATTTAGAGATGCAGTTAAGAAAGCTATCACAACTGGTGGAGAACTTCCAACAGGAAAACCAGTATTACTAGGAATCACTAAGGCTGCCTTAGGATCACCTTCATGGTTATCAGCTGCTTCATTCCAAGAGACTACTCGTATCTTAACTGATGCCGCAATCCGTGGACAAATTGATACTTTAGTAGGACTTAAAGAAAATATTATCGTTGGTGGATTAATTCCAGCAGGAACAGGAACTCTAATTGAGAAGGAATTCTCATGTGAGCATCGTCCTGAAGAAGTTGATGAAACTTTAGAAACAATCGAAGATGAAATCATTGATGATTATGATGATGAAAATAATGTAATCGATGATGATTTTGAAGATATTCCTGAAGAAGAAGCTACAGACGAAAATCTATAAAATAAATTGAGGTAAAGACAAAACTTTACCTCTTTTATTTTTAATTGTTTAGTATTTTTGGTTAGAATCTCATATCTTACCATATTTCTTATTTGTAAATTTCTTTGAATTATATAATATCGTGGAGAATTATTTTTATTGTATACATAATTCTATTTCAATTTTGTGAGATTAGAATAAAAAAGAGAGTTTTAATTATTCTAAAATCTTATAATCCTTATGTATATAGATTTGATGTTTAGCCTCCATAAAAGGATTATTTTCTTTGAAATAATGTCCACAAGAATTACACTTGTATTCTCTTCTATAAAGTTTAATGTTGATATTGTTCTCTAAAGCAGAAGAGTACTTAACCAACTGAGATCTAG
>CAVCDW010000010.1:0-6882 GCA_963601055.1 Elusimicrobiaceae bacterium | reverse complement strand
ATTCCAATACTATGGAATGTTTTCTTAGCACAACAACTGCAAAACTCGGGTTATAACACATTAAAACACAATTCTAAAATTAATTATATGGAATATAAAATGATGCGTTTCGGTATAAAGAAAACACAATTATATTTATAAATATGTACGCTTTTAATACATTTGATTGTTATGTTTTTTAAATTAATACTTTGAAATTTAACCTAAAATTGATTATAATATAAGTGAGGAGTGATCAATATGAATTTTATTATAACAATCGGAAGACAATATGGATCAGGAGGAAGATTTATCGCTAAGAAGTTAGCAGAAGAACTTAATATTAAGTTCTATGATAATGAACTTTTAGCTAGCGCTGCATCTGAATCTGGATTATCAAATCATGTAATTGAATCTTATGATGAAAAGAAGGATGGATTCTTTAGTGGAGTAGTACCTTCAACATTTAGTGTAGACCTATCTTTAGGACAAAAAGTATTCTTAGCACAATTTGAAGCAATTAAGAAAGTTGCAGATACTGAATCTGCAGTTATCGTAGGACGTTGTGCAGATTATGTACTTCAAGATAGAACTAATGTAGTAAATATATTTATTACTGCACCTCTTAAAGAACGTGTTGAACGTGCAGTAAAATACTACAATATCGATTCTAAGAAAGCTGAAAACACAATTATTAAGATGGATAAGAAACGTGCTTCATACTACAATTTCTACTCTGATAGAAAATGGGGTAAAGCAGATACTTATGACTTATGCATTAGCTCAAGCGTTGGAATCGATGAAAGTGTTCAAATCATCAAGGAATTCGTTAAGAAAAAATTAAATATTGAATTATAATAATTAAAAAATACCTTACATTATTGTGTAAGGTGTTTTTTTAGTGATATAATTGTTTAGGTGATATTATGTCAAGAATTGAAAATGCAGTAAAATATAAAGAAGAAGGTTCAAATTGTACAGAAGCAGTCTTAAAGGCTTATTATGACTTAACTGATGTAGATTTTGAAATACTTAAAAGAATAGGTTCAGGTTTTGGTCTTGGTATGGGTTGTTTTGAAGCTACTTGTGGTTCTTTAGTAGGGGCTAATATAATCTTGGGACTTTTAAATAATAATCCTAGAAAAAGAACAATGACTTTAAGTGCTCGTATGCTTGAAAAGTTTAAAGAGAAAACATCATCATCCACATGTAAGGTTTTAAAAGGAATTGAGACTGGTAAAGTGTTATGTAGTTGTAGTGATTGTGTTAAATATGCTTGTGAGGCTTTAGAAGAAGTTTTAATAGAAGCTAAAATAGAAATTAACAAATAAAGGAAATATAATATGTTAAAAGTAATATTAGGTAAAAGTGAAGAAGAAAATGTGTTAAAAGGATATCCTTGGATATTTAATAACGAAATAATTAATTTTGAAGGTACTATTGAAAATGGTAAGGTTTGTAGTGTTTACACTTTTGACCATAAATTCGTAGCTTATGGCTTTTTAAATACATCTTCAAAAATAATGGTTCGTATTTTATCTTTAAATGAAGATGATGTAATAGATAAGAATTTCTTTAGAGAAAGAATTAAATATGCAATGTCTCATAGGCAGGTTCTTGGATGGAATGCGACAAGACTTATCTTTAGTGAAGCTGATTTCTTACCAGGCCTTGTAGTAGATAAATATGGTGATTATTTATCTGTTCAATTTATGTCTTTGGGAATGGACATGATAAAACAAGATATTGTTGATATTTTAGTAGAACTTACAAGGTGCAAAGGAATATATGAACGTAGTGATATGCCTGTAAGAGAAAAAGAAGGCCTAGAACAAACTAAAGGATTCTTATATGGTAATTTTGATCCAAGAGTTGAAATAATTGAAGATGATATCCGTATGATTGTTGATATGGAAAATGGTCAAAAAACAGGATATTTTCTAGATCAAAAATTAAACAGAGATATTTTAAGACTATATGCTAAAGACCAAGTGGTCTTAGATGCGTTCTCAAATGTTGGTGGATTTGCACTTCATGCATGCAAATATGGTGCTAAAAGTGTAGATGCATGTGATATTTCGAAACGTGCATGCGATGAAATTATGAGTAATGCTAAACTTAATGGGTACACTCAACTTAACGCAAAATGTGTTGATGTGTTTGAGTATCTTCATTCAGAAGATATCAAAGATAAATATTCTTTAATTGTCCTAGATCCACCTGCTTTTTCTAAGAGTAAAGATTCTATAAAGAAAGCTTATAGAGGATACAAAGAAATTAATATGACTGCGATGAAAATAATTAAAAGCGGAGGGTATTTATTAACATTCTCTTGTAGCCAACATATGACACCAGATTTATTTATGAAGATGGTTGTAGAAGCAGCTCATGATGCTAAAAGAACAGTTCAATTTTTAGATTTTAGAATTCAATCTCCAGATCATCCTGCATTATTACAATCAGAAGAACAACTATATTTAAAATGTATGATCCTTCGTGTTAAGTAAAAACATAAAGTATCTCTATTGAATTACTAGGGATTGTGATGTATAATCAATTTAGGTGATACTATGAAAATAACAACAAGAGGAAGATATGGCGTAAGATTAATGCTAGATCTATCGATGCAAAACACAGGAGAAGCAATTAAGTTAAAAGATGTTGCTAAAAGACAAGATATTTCGGAAAAATATTTAGAACAAATTATAGCAGCTCTAAACAAAGGTAAATTTGTTCGTTCAATTAGAGGTGCGCAAGGAGGATATGTTCTTGCGAAAAAACCATCTGAAATCACAGTAGGTGATGTACTTAGATGTATTGAGGGAAGTCTAGCGCCCGTTGAAACACTAGAAGAAGGAGCTCCTATTGAACCAAGAGAAGTGACATCTTCTATAATGGTTGTTTGGAAAGAGTTATATAGTGCAATAAATACTGTAGTTGATAAGTATACTTTCCAAGATTTAGCTGATATGGAAAAAGCTAAAGGATTAGACTATATGATATAAAAAGAGTTGACTTTTTAGGTCAACTCTTTATTTTTATAGAATATGTGCACCTTCAATTAATTTTTGATGAGTGCCATTTTCATCTTTTTCAACTGTAAGTGTATATTCGATATTTGGTTTTACATCACCTTTAATAATACCAGTCGCAATATAAGTTTCTACAAAGTTTTGAATGAATCTACGAAGAGGTCTTGCTCCAAATGAGATATCAAATGCTTGGTCTAAAATATATTGTTTTAATTCAGGAGAGTATTTTATAGTGATATATTCACGTAATAGACGTTCATCTAATTCTCTTAATAATTTATCAATAATCTTTAATTGAACATCCTTAGTTAAAGGTTTGAATACAATAGTTTCATCAATACGATTTATGAATTCTGGTTTAAATGATTTCTTTAATATATCAAGAACACCTTTTTCGTTGTCAGGGTTTTCAAGAAGTATTTCAGAACCAATATTAGAAGTCATTATAATAATTGTATTTTTAAAGTCAACAGTACGTCCTTGAGAATCTGTAAGACGACCATCATCTAGTATTTGAAGTAAGATGTTAAATACTTCGGGATCCGCTTTTTCAATCTCATCAAACAAAACAATAGAATAAGGATTACGTCTGACAGGTTCTGTAAGTTGTCCTGCATCTTCATAACCTACATAACCAGGAGCAGCTCCTATTAATCTTGAAACACTATATTTTTCTTGATATTCTGACATATCAATACGGACAATATGTGATTCACTATCGAATAGTGCGTCAGCTAAGGCTTTTGCAAGCTCTGTTTTACCAACTCCGGTAGGTCCTAAGAACATGAAGGAACCAATTGGTCTATTCTCATCTTTAATACCTGCACGTTGTCTTATAATTGCGTTAGATACAAGCTCGATTGCTTTGTCTTGACCGATAACACGCTTTTTAAGTGTATCAGCAAGTCCTAATACCTTTTCACGATCCCCTTTCATTAATTTAGAAATAGGGATGTTTGTGGCTTTAGATATAACTTCAGCAATATCATTTTCTGTAACAACCTCACTAAGTAGGGCATTATCTTTATGTCTATTACCAAAATCTTTTATTTCCTTTTCTATTGAAGGAATCTTTGAATATTGAAGTTCGGATGCTTTCTTATAATCACCATTTGAGAATGCAGTTTCAAGTTCGAATTTGTAATTTTCTAAAGATTTCTTTAATTCTTTTTGATGAACTAATTCTTTCTTTTCATCATTCCATTTAGCAGTTATTTCATCATCTTTAGCTTCAAGGGTTGTAAGTTCGTTTTCGACTTCCTCAAGACGTTTAGCAGAAGTAGGATCATTATCTTTCTTGATAGCCATCTCTTCAATCTTTAACTGAGTAATACGTCTTCTAGTCTCATCTAACTCTTGTGGCATTGAATCTAGAGTTAAACGGGTAGAAGCACAAGCTTCATCGATTAAGTCTATCGCTTTATCTGGTAAGAAACGTTCTGTAATATATCTATTTGATAGAGTAGCTGCCGCAACTATTGCAGAATCATTAATATGTACACCATGATGTACTTCAAAAGAATCTTTTAAACCTCTTAAAATAGAAATAGTATCTTCGACACTTGGCTCTTGAACTGTAACTTTTTGGAAACGACGTTCTAGAGCACTATCTTTTTCAATATAATTTCTGTATTCATTAAGAGTAGTAGCACCTATACAATGTAGTTCACCACGTGCAAGCATAGGTTTTAACATATTACCTGCATCAAGCGCACCATCTGCTTTACCAGCACCTACAATTAAATGGATTTCATCAATGAATAGTATTATTTTACCTTCGCTTTCAGTAACTTTCTTTAATACAGCTTTAAGTCTTTCCTCAAATTCTCCTCTGTATTTAGCACCGGCTATTAAAGCACCCATATCAAGTTCGTAGATGGTTTTATCTTTCATTGAATCTGGTACGTCGCCTTGGACAATACGACGTGCTAAACCTTCAACAATGGCAGTCTTACCAACACCAGGTTCTCCGATTAAAACCGGATTATTTTTTGTTTTCCTTGAAAGGATTTTTGTAACTCGTCTGATCTCTTCATCACGACCAATTACAGGATCTATTTTTCCGTCTTTGGCCATTTTTACTAAGTCACGACCGAATTTTTCTAGGATATTTTCATCTTGTTCATAATTTTGTTCTTGCATCATAAGTATCACTCCTTTTCAATGCACCTATATTATAATTTTATAAATTAGCACTGTCAAGTATAGAGTGCCAAAAAAGATTAAAAATGTTTTTGGTTGTGGAAATAAAGAAGTACAAGAATATTACTATAACTAATTTTGATGCTTTATGGAAGATGTTTTTAAATATGATTATTTAATCCTAAAAAACACATGAATGAAAATTTTCTATTGACTATAGGAATTTGGTTTGTTATAATAAATAACGTGGTTTTGAGATGGCCCTTTAGCCAAGCTGGTAAGGCATGGCGCTGCAACCGCCCGATCGTCGGTTCGAATCCGGCAGGGGCCTCCAAAATTTATAATAAGCGATAATATAATCGCTTTTTTTATATTTAATATATATAGGGAAGGGAATGTATGGCAGATACAAAATTAACGGTAGAACAAACAAAAGCATTAGCTTTGATTGATGGATATCTTGATGATATCAAGTCTTATGAAATTCAAAAGTCTAGACTTAATGTATTTCAAGGGAAGAGAAAAAAAGAAATTGATAAGGCTATAGCTGATTTAAATAATAAAATTATTGGACTTAGAATACTTTATCATTTAAAAGATAATAATCAATAATAAAAGGCTTAGGCCTTTTTATTTTTATAATATACATTTTAAATTTGATGATTAAGAAATTAAAAAGTATGATAAAATAATAATATGTTGGAGGTGTTATATTGAAAAATGATAATATAGAAAAAGTAGAACCATTTGATATAACAGCGGATTCTTTATTTACATACGAAGATAAAATGATAGATATTATAGATAAAAGAATATTAGAATTAAAAAATATTAATTCGAATGATTGGAGTTCAATGTCTGATTCTTGCTACGAACTTTTTAGAGCGTACCAATATTTAATTGATGCATTAGAAAAAGGTGGTAAAACATCAAAATGTATTATTTATGCTAAAGATGCGATTGAATATTCTATGAAATATCAAATGTATATAAATAATATTGATATGAAAAGATTTAGCGATACATATATGAAGGTAATTAAAAAATATAAGGTGAGTTTATGATAAGATTAGATAAAGCCTTGGCCCATATGGGAATTGGCTCAAGAAAAGAAGTAAAAAACTATATAAGAAAAGGGTATGTCGTTGTAAATGGAGAAGTAGTTTATGATGATGATTTTAAAATATCACCTGACGAAGATGAAATCATAATCGATGGTGAAACATTTGTGTTTAGTGAACTTGTCTATTTAATGCTTAATAAACCGCAAAATGTAATATCTGCAACAATTGATGATAGATATGAAACTGTTGTAGATTTATGCAGTGAATATAGAAAATATAATATCTTTCCAGTTGGAAGACTTGATATCGATACTGAAGGTCTTTTGATTTTAACAAACGATGGTGGACTTGCACATAAACTTTTATCACCTAAATATCATGTTTATAAAAAATATTATGTTAAATACACCGGAGTATTTAAAGAAGAATATTTAAAAGTATTTGAAGAAGGTATTACAATTGATGATGGTTATAAGTGCATGAGCGCAAAAGCAGAAATAATTAATGATGGTGAAGCTTATGTATGGATTAAGGAAGGAAAATTCCATCAAGTAAAACGCATGTTTCAAGCACTTGGTATGGAAGTTGTTTATTTAAAGAGAGTAGAGTTCGGGCCTATACCTTTAGATAACGAATTAAAAAGCGGAGAATATAGGATTTTAAGC
>CAVCDW010000009.1:0-20207 GCA_963601055.1 Elusimicrobiaceae bacterium | reverse complement strand
TCATCTGAATTACCACATTTAAAAGACTTTATTTCCTTTAAGTCTACTCCTAATACACAAAAAAATGTTAAAAACCCCATTAACAAACATAGTACATAATTCTTCATTTAAATCCTCCTTATCCAGTAAAACTAAGACATTTTTTTAAAAAAAGTCTTGTTTTTTATCTAATTTGATTCTAACACAAGTATTATTCATTGTCAACAAATGTTTTCATCAGCTAAATATCTATCAACTGATCAATTGACAATTTATCAAAAAATCACCATTTCAAATAAAAAAGATGTAGACTATGCTACATCAGTTTTTGATAAGATTTCACGAATTTTGTTTTCAATTTCACTCGCAATCTCAGGATTTTGAGTTATAAATTCTTTTGCTTTTTCTCTACCTTGGCCTATTTTTTCACCATTATATGAATACCAAGCACCTGCTTTAGAAATAATATTTAGGTTTGTTGCAGTATCAACAATTTCTCCTTCATGAGAAATTCCTTTACCATAGATAATCTCAACACTACATGATTTAAATGGTGGCGCAACCTTGTTCTTCACAACTTTAATATTAGTCATATTACCTACAATATTTACTCCATCTTTAATTGCTTCACCACGTCTTATTTCAAGACGGACAGACGCAAAAAACTTTAATGCTCTTCCTCCTGTTGTTGTTTCAGGATTTCCAAACATTACTCCTACTTTTTCACGAATTTGGTTAATAAAAATTGCTACACAATTAGTTTTAGATATAACTCCTGATAATTTACGCATGGCTTGAGACATAAGTCTTGCGTGTGCTCCTACCATAGATTGTCCCATTTCACCATTTAATTCTGCTTCAGGAACTAAAGCCGCAACAGAGTCAATTACGATTACATCAATTGATCCTGACTTAATTAATGCTTCGGCTATATCTAGTGCTTGTTCTCCATTATCTGGTTGAGATAAGATTAAATTTTCAACATCTACACCTAAATTTTTAGCGTAAACAGGGTCTAGAGCATGTTCTGCATCAATAAATGCCGCAAATCCTCCAGAACGTTGTGCATTCGCAATCGCATGTAATGCGAACGTTGTTTTACCTGATGATTCAGGTCCATAAATTTCAATAACTCTTCCTCTAGGGTAACCACCAACACCAAGTGCTTCATCTAGAGCTATCGAACCTGTTTCAATAACATCTATTTTTGAAATAGGCTTATCACCTAGTTTCATTACAGATCCATTTCCATATTGTTTTTCAATATCTTTTAAAGCCTTCTTTAACGCTTCTTCACGTTCATTCATGCTTTCACCTCCACAATATATATAGATTTAAAAATATCATTTTACTAAATTGATTTTAAAATAATTTTTCTATTTTTCCAGAAATAATCAATTCCAGATATTATAGTAAGAAGTGTCGCAATCATAAATAAGACAAGTCCTACACATTCAACCCATTTTGCTGCCTCAAAGAAGAATAAAATAGTTAAGGCTACCATTGTTGAAGCAGTCTTCCATTTACCAAGCTTAGATGCCGCAATTACATCACCATTTCCAGCCGCAACTAGTCTAATACCTGATACCATAAATTCTCTTATCATTATGCATACTACTGCCCATAATGGTACTACTGTCGTAAACACATTAAGAACTGATGCTTGAGCGAACAAAATAAACAGTGCAGTAAATACTAAACATTTATCCGCAAGAGGGTCTGCAAATTTACCGAAAGTAGTTACTAAATTATACTTTCTTGCAATTTTACCATCTAACATATCAGTTAATGATGCCATAACAAATAATATTGCATTAATGAAATTTGCTATGCTAATATTTAAAAATATATCATTATTTCTTAATGCTGGTATATAAAAAATTATAACCATAATAGGAATAAACATAATTCTCATCAATGTTAGTTTGTTAGGTAATGTCATTCCCTTTTTTTGCGTATTTTCATTTTCCATAATAAAATTCACCTTTTTATAAAAATATCATATAAAAATTATACCATAATAAAAAATAATATTAAAGTCTAGCATACTTTACTTAAAGAATGCTCTAATATCATTATCTAGGTATACTTCATCAATGATTCCCCCACCGATACATATTTCACCATCATATAGTGCACACACTTGTCCTGGTGTTACTGCATATGATGCATCATATGTAACTTCTAGTGTTTTATCATCAATTATATTAATATATACTTCTGTATCTTTTTGACGATATCTAAATTTGGCTTGATATTTCTTACCAGGAGTAGGACTCTCACAAATGAAATTATAATCTTTTACAATAATTCTATTTGATTTCAATAATGGATCAAATTCATCTTGAGATACTAATAATACATTCTTATCTAAGTTTTTACCTATTACAAACCAAGGTTTATTTAAGAATTTATTATTACCACCTATATTAAGACCTTTTCTTTGACCAATAGTATAATACATTAGACCATCATGTTCTCCAACTTTAATTCCATCAATAGTCTCCATATTACCTGGGCGTGATGGAAGATAATTTTTTAAAAATTCATGGAATCTTCTCTCACCGATAAAACAAATTCCTGTAGAATCTTTTTTATGAGCTGTAGCTAAATCATATTCTTCAGCAATTCTTCTTACCTCTGGTTTTATGATATCACCAATTGGAAATAAAGCTTTTTGTAGTTGCTCCTCAGATAATAAACATAAAAAGTATGTTTGATCCTTATTATTGTCTACTGCTCTATAAAGTCTTGTGTATTTATCATCTCTAAACACTCTAGCATAATGTCCCATCGCAATATAATCTGCATTAAGTCTTAAAGCCTCATTTAAAAATGCTTTAAACTTAATTTCTTTATTGCACATTACATCAGGGTTAGGTGTTCTTCCTTTTTTGTATTCATCAAGGAAATAAGTAAATACATTATCCCAATACTCTTCAATAAAATCAATTCTATGAAGTTTAATACCTAATTTATTCGCAACAGCTAATGCATCTTGATAATCTCTTTCTTCAGGGCATATATCATCATTTTTAGTAGGATTTCCTAATACATCATGATTTACTGACGCATCCCAGTTTCTCATAAAAAGACCTTCAACATCGTAACCTTCATCTAAAAGTTTGATAGCCGCAACTGATGAATCAACACCACCTGATAGTCCTAATATTACTTTCTTTTTCATTTATATAACACCTCTAAACTAGATTTTATTATATTATAACTTGTCTATTTATTCAAGTTTTGAACTTTTAGTTAATTACTCTTCTTTTTTCTCTAAAAGTTCAAAATATCTTAATGATTTTTCATCATATAATTCATTTATTTGATCTAATTCTTTTTGATAATCCATAAGTTTAACATAATCATTTTTAGAATTATTTAATTCTTTTTTAAGAATTGAAATACGTAAATCCATTTCATTTATTTCTTTTTCTAATGAAACAAATTCTTTTTCTTCCATATATGATAACTTTTTCTTATGTTCTCTTTTTACTACTTCTTTTACAACCTTTTCACTTTTTTCACTACCATCAGTTGATGAAAGATATTCACTAAAAGTCATAATTGATTCAGATATCTTATAATCATCAAAAACTAAAAGTTTATTACAAATCTTATCAAGAAAGTATCTATCATGAGATACTATAAGTGATGGTCCTTTAAAGTTTAGAATATAATCCTCTAAGAGTTCTAGTGTATAAATATCTAAATCATTTGTTGGTTCATCAAAAAGTAAAATATTAGGATTAGTCATTAAAACATGCACTAATTGAAGTCTTCTTTTTTCTCCACCTGATAACATTGAAACTTTTGCGTATTGAATATCTTTAGGGAATAAGAATCTTTCAAGCATTTCAGATGCCGTAATAGTACCATCTAGTGTTTCAATTAAATTTGCGTCGTTTTTAATGTAGTCAATAACTCTAATATTATTATCTATCGCATCCATATGTTGCGAAAAATAACCAAATCTTAGAGTTTCTCCTACTTCCATCACACCAGATGTAAGTTCTAATTGTTTCATTATTATTTTAAACAATGTAGTTTTACCACTACCATTATCACCAATAATACCTACAATGTCTTGTCTACTAAGTTCAAAGTTAAAATTATCAAATATTTTCTTATCATCAAATGCCATAGAAGCATCCTTAAATGAAATTAATTTCTTACCAAGATAAGTATTAACCGATGAAATCTCCATACTCTTCTTTTCATTAAATGTGATTTCTTTCATTTGGTTAAATCTTTCAATTCTTGATTTAGACTTAGTACGTCTAGCTTCAACACCTCTATGCATCCATTCAGTTTCACTTTTTAGAATTTGTTTTAACCTTTTTTCAGCTTTTTCTTCTTTAATTAAACGTTCAGCTTTTAACTCTAAAAATTTAGTATAATTTGCATCATACAAATAAGTTTTACCAAAATCAAGTTCTAGCATCTTGTTACAAACTCTTTCAAGGAAATATCTATCATGTGTAACCATTATTAGGCCATGTTTAAATTTAATTAAATATTTTTCTAAAAATGAAATAACATTATTATCTAAGTGGTTAGTAGGTTCATCAAGGATTAGAAAATCACATGGTGTTACTAAAGCTTTCGCAAGCGCTACTCTCTTCTTTTGTCCTCCACTAAACATTTTTGTGGTAATACTCACATCATCGAAACCAAATTTCGATAAAATTGATATAGCCTCATATTCTTTAATAGGATTTTCTTTAGTTGAATTTTCCATAACTATTTCAAGAATAGTTTTATTTTCGTCAAAAATAGAATCTTGACTTAAATAATTTATTCTAGCACCACCAGATACTACAATAGATCCATCATTTGGTAATTCTTCACCAATGATTAATTTAAGTAATGTAGACTTACCTGTTCCATTAACTCCTACAACACCTGTTTTGTCAGTATCACAAACGGAAAATGAGGCCTTATTTAAAATAGGCCTCTCTATATATTTAAAAGAAACATTTGTAAATGTAATGTTCATGTATATCACCTCAAATATGATAACATACTTTTTATTATTTTAATATCTTTTCCATACCAATTTTTTGAACTTTTAGTCCAACATTCTCATAGAACTTCATTGCGCTATCATTACCATACCAAACATTAAGGGTAACATTATAATAATCATTCTTTTTAGCATAATCAATAACATAATCATATAGGCTATGACCTATATGCATTCCTCTTCTGTTTTCATCAACACATAAATCATCAATATATAATGTTTTAATATCCGTCATTATATTATCACCAACATATTGTTTATGAATACAGAACGCATAACCCGCAACACCATCTCCATCATCATATACAAAAATTGGGGTATTTGGATTACTTATAATTTCTTCTAATTCCTCTTTCGTATATTTAGTTGCTGGACCATTAAATAAATCTGGTCTTATGTTATGATGTACCATGTTCACTTGTACGAGTAATTTTAAAATATCATCAATATCTTTATTTTCTGCAGGTCTTATCATTTTACCAAATCCTTTCTCCTCTAAAAAGAGAATACCTTTCTTTTTCTATCTTATCATATTTCTTGTTAGCTGCCTCAATTACATCGTTTGCGTCTTTCAACACTTTTTCTTGATGTTTTTTGAATGTGTCAATAACATCTTTATTTAATTTGCCTTCTGAAACATTTTTATCAAGAATTTCAATTACCATATTTATATCCCACGCATCTTTATAACTTCTTTTAGCTATAAGCGCTGATATAACATCCGCAACTTGAAGTATTTCTTGATCTAGTGTCATATCTTTACCTTTTAATTTCTTAGGATATCCTGATCCATCAAGTCTTTCATGATGTCTGTATGCAATTTCTACAATATCATTATCCATATTACCATCAAGAATTTCTTTCGTATAATTAACATGTTTTTTCATTATCATAAATTCTCTATCTGTTAATTTATCTGGTTTATCTAATATTCTTAATGGTATTGAAACTTTTCCTAAATCATGACAAAGAGAAGCTACATATATTTTCTTTCTTCTTATACTTTTAATTTTTAAAAGGCCAGAAAGTCTATACGCAATAATTGCGGTAGCTTTAGAATGCGCAAGTGTTGTTTTATTATACATTTCAAAAAGTGATGATAACATGGTAATAAATTGATTACGCTCTCTAAAACCATATATCATACGTGAAACAAATTTATATACAACAGTTTTATAATGTCCTGAATTGATTTCATATAACATATCAGTCTTATTTACAAGCCTTTGAAGACTTATAACATCAACCATATTATACTTATTACGCTCAAACAAAATTTTCTTTAAAGCTTTATCTTTATCATTTTCAAAGTCGTTTAAATATTTAGTATATTTCTTACAAATCTCAAAAGTTTTACCAAATTTATTAAAACTCATCCTTTTAATAACACTTGAATTATTAATAACAACTTCTGCAAAAGATTTTACTGGTGAGAAATATTTTAAGAATAAATATGTTTCAATCGCAACATCCCCGCCATCATCTCTTTTTGAGAATTTACCAACATCGTTAAAACAAGATAAAAAGACCATAGATTTAGTATGCTTAACACTAATTTTCTCTATTTTACAAATATTGTATACAATATACGCAAGTTTAATATTATATTCAATTTGTTTTCTATCAATTCTTCCTATAAAATCAATCGCAATCTGCCATAGATTGTTGATAGGAACAATATTTCTACAATTTGGTTCTTTCAAAATTCCACTTCCCTATAAAACATTAATATAATATCCCACAACTCAAAAGACCTATGGGATATTATTTTTTATTCTTTTGAACTATTTTGATATATAGCCTTTATCATATAATAATCTGATGTACTAACACCCCAATTAGTATTATTATCCTCTGTATTATTTACAATAAATTCTAGTTTAATAGTTTTTGTAATAATTGATGTGAATGGTAAGAATGATCCTACTTCTTTAGCGCCAATAGTTGATGTTTCATCTATTTGGTTTGTCATATCTGTTGTGACAGTTGCGCCATAATCTTTTGGAAGATCTAGATAGAAATAGAAATATCCTTTAGGTAGTGTTTGTAAATTATATCTTAATAAATATTTATAATATGTTACACCATCAATATCTTTAGTATCCTCTGTCTTATCAAGATATCCTGATATTTGAGATGTTGTAGGTGTTTGGTTTTCATCCTTATAAATATTTTCAGAAATAGTCATATAAACACTTGTTGTAGTAAACTCTTTTGGAGCCCATAATGTAACATCAAAATAAATTGTGTTAGTAGCATCTACAATAGAAATGTGATAGTATCTAACATTTCCTGCATCTGTTTCACCATGAAGATAAGCTTCACTAAATACAACATATGATACATACCAGAAATGGTTATCAAGTGGATTTCCGATGTAGTCCATGTATAGTGAAATGTTGTCATCAGACGCAACTCCACTTATATTTGTATCAAGTGTATATGTTTTTCCACCATACGTGAATACTGCATTAGAAGCACTAGCGTTTAGTGTATCAAATTCACTATTAAATGAGGCAATATTATCCTCACTTCCAGTAAATGAAGCTTCATATACATTTTTCCAATTATTATTAGAATCAAGTTCAACTAAGAATACTACAACATTACCTTCATTATCCTTAAATGGAACATATAGATATGTTGTGTCATGATTTGAAAGTACTGCGCTATCTGATTCTGTTTGTGAATCCATACCATAAGCTTGTAGTTTCTTTAATGTTGTGTATTGATAAATTTGTGCATGTTCTTCTACACCAAATGTAGGAGCATAGTAAGAAAGATCACTATTTGAAACTGTACCAATAGAATAATAATCACTAATAGATGTACTATCTGAATCATTATTATATTTTATTGATTTACCTTTAATTTCAATATCTCTTGAGTTTGAAGCAAATATTTGATTATAAGTAGTTTCATTTCCATCAACACCCTCTGTTGTATTACCCGCAAGGATTGATGAAGATGTAGTGGTATTTGGTTTCATTACGGATACAGTATTACCTACTACAACTGATTGATCAAGGAATGTTAATCTTTGTAGTAATGAATCCTTAGAATATCCTTTTATGATATAAAGTGTTGGGAATGTATAAGTACGAGTGTACTCAGCACCATCACTCCATGTACCAACTGACGAATAAATATAGTTATATTTATATGTATCTGGTTCATTGTTATTTGAAACTATAACGGTAATACCTGCATAAGTTTTATTAGCCGCTGTTCCATTATTCTTAGTTTCATCACTTAAATCATATGAAACATTACCAATAGTATAGAAGTTATTAAGATTATACTTAATTCTATATTCAGGTTCGTATCCACGGTTAAATCCAACAGCTACATATGAACCTTCACTATAATTTAGACTATTATCATCTTTTGAAATAGCATTACCATCATATGTGAAATCTTCTTTGAATAAATCACTATCTTGTAGGGCAATTCCATCTTTATATAGGTTAGCATATGAAGAATTCTCTTGGAAACATTCATTTTCAATAAGAATATGTTTATATTTTTCAACCGCTCCACTTTCAGATGTAACAGTGTATAAAACAATGTATTTTATACGAATGTTATCAACAGCCTCTTTTGTAGCAGTTATTTCAACTGTTGCGTTAGCTGATACCGCAAATTTATATAAGTAGAAATTATTACTTAAGTATTCTGTAAGTTCAGTATAATCATAAGCTCTACCAAATAAGATATATGATGTAGCTTCTCCATTACTATCAAATGTTATATCATTTCCTTCAAAATTAAATTCTTCTATAGAAGCACTTTCGTTTAATGATTTAGTAATAGTAATAGTTTTTTGTGTACCATAATAATCTATAACAAAACTTAATGTTCCACCTTTAAGTTCTTTAGCAACATTAATCTTTAATGTAGCACTTCCATTACTCATGACTCCATTATTTTGTAACGATTTATCAAAAGTAAATGTTGCATCAGATTCATAATAAGTATCTCCATTTACTATCTTGAAGTATGATTTGAAATCAAAATCATCAGGTATAGTATTCGAAGTAATAGTAAGTGTTACATCTCCTCCACTGTATGTTAGAGATGTTTTATCTGATTCTACATTAAATAAATCACTAGATACAGCAATAGGTGCGAATACTACTTTATATTTAGTTTGTACTGTGCTATCTTCTGCAGTAACAATTACAGCATCATCAACAATATAGTTAGAACCATCTAAGTAAGCTCCACTTAAATCTATTGAAGCACCTGTATTATTGTTAGTATTAAATGTTGCAGATTCAGCATACTCTTTCTTAGAAATATTAATTGAAGACATCTTTTTTATATTTTCAAGATAAGTGCTTGGAACATAATAATAAATAATTCCATTAGCTTCATCAATAAGTGACTCAGAAGCATATAAGTCATTATTATCATCATATTTTAAATCAAGTTCGAATATTGATGTAGAAATTGAAAGTTTCAATTGTTTCATTAATATTCTAATCTTATAGTTAACTGAATTTATGTTTGTTGTGTCATAATCTGCAGTTGATGATACAAGTGAACGCCATGTTGAACTATTTTCTTCAATAAGTTTAATGATTGATTCATTATTGTCATCTAATGCTGTTAAATCATAATTAGTATCTAAATCAAGAAGGTAAATATTATCTGGAATAAATGTTCCGTTTTTAATACCTTTTGATGAAGATAAGGCAAATATACCATAACCATCGATATTTGATGTTTGACCAAGATGTTTCATGAATGCATCAAATTTAGTAACATCAATAGATTTGTCCCCTGTTATAAATTGGTATTCACCATTACTATAATCATTAAGAAGTGTATATAAAATAGATTGTGCAAGTGAATTATTGCCTGAACAATCAAGGTAATCATTACCTATGTAGGCCGCAATCGCGTACTTTATTTCCGAAGCATATTTAGTTTGATCTTCATATGCCATTGAAATAAACTTTTGTGCCATATTCTTCATCACTTCTTCATCAGTAATTGTCTTAAGTATGTCATCATAATATTCTTTATCAAGACCTGATACAAGTTTACCAAGAGATGAAGCTTCTGAATCATAATCTGCAAGAGCTAATAATTTTACTATTTCTTTTAGATTATCATTATTAAATACATCTTCACTAAATATTGTATATTCATATTTTGAATCATATTTAGTATTAGATTTTCTAATAGTAGGATATAGTAACATTAACGCATCTAATATTTGACTACTATAATCAATATTAAAGTTGAATGATTTTAAATCCGTGTATGTAACACCTTTAAATATTGTCCGTGATTCGGTGCCATCAACAAACGTTATCTGATCATTCGCTTCGTTTATCGTTATTGCGTTATCCTGCTCAAGTACTAGAATTTCATTTATTGTAGCGCCCGTTGAGCTAATTGTATATGTGGTGCCATCCGCACTACCACTTAGATAGAAACCTTTATATTTTCCATTAGATTTAAACGTTACAGAACTTACACTAACGCTCTTTGTTCCTACAGTATATGTAGACTTTCCGTTAACACTAATTGTACCACCATCAGTAGCTTTTACTAATATGATTGTTGGTTCATATATAGTAAGAGATGATTCAGTAGTTACTTTAACAAGGTTTGCGGCAAGATATAATGCATAGTCTGATGTAGTATTATTATAATAAGTATTATATCTATTCTCAATCTCAGTAAGATTTGGATATGATACTTTACTAGAACCAGCATTTTGACCGATGTCTAAGTAAATTAGATAAGCTCCATCACCATCTGTATTACCAAGTGCATATTCAACACCTGTTTTAACAGGTATTTCATAATAATATAAGGTGTTTAAAGTAAATTCACTAGCCCATGTCTTGTCAAAAACTTGAGTTAATCCAGTTTTATCAGTAGGATTATAGTAAATCTCACCATTACTATCTTTATAAACTGTTTCTATAACAGTAGTTGATGTAATTTCACTTCCGTAAGGATTAGTAGTTGATGTACTTTTTCTTGTAATTGTATACAATGAAAATCCTTTTTTTCCATTATCAAGTGAACTTAATACGATTTTTACATAACCATCTTGTTGTGGTGTAAACCATATAGCACTATCAGGAAGATATTGCGTGCTACTATTATAGGTATTACCGGCAACAACAACTTCATCAAGTTTTACTTGATTATTGTTTGATATTTGATTTTGTAATCTTATACTATAAATAAGATCGCTATTTATATCATTTAATAACGTCTGCTTAATATCATCTTGTAAATTTGTGACTTCTATATCATACTGTGAACCACTCGTATTAGTTGTTTTAGTATATATTTTAAAATCGGTATAATTCCCACTACTTCCTGTTAAATCAGATGATTTAATATTAGTAGTTGTTTGTTTAGCTGAAATTTTAGCCCCATTTCCAGTATAATAACCAATATTATTTGACGGAGTCACTTCATAAGTACTATTTTTTGCGGTTGTGCCACTAGTTAAGCTTGCATAACCATCTGCAGCAAGCTTATTATAAGCATCTTGACTTATATCGTTAGATACAATCAAAGGCATTGCATAACCCTTCTTTACAAGCGAACTATGACTTGTAGGATCTGAATTATATTCAACGGTACTAGCCCATGTAGTTTTTTTCTTGTCATCATTAACATTATTAATATAAGCACTACTTCCTGTACCAGAAATATATGAAATTCTCGTGAAAAGGTTTTCCATATCTAGACTTCCACCGAAGTCAGCTGAAGTACCTTCATCAATATTTCCATTTGATGAATCATATTGTGTGAATGTATCAAATGTAAGTTTTGATAATTCTGCAAGTGCAGTTAAATCAGATGCAATTGCTGTTTTTAGTTTTTCTACTACATCTGCTGCAGTAACATCCGCATCTTCAGATTTCAAATATTCATGATATTTGTAAATATAGTAAGTTAAATCTTTACTTGTGACTGTAACACTACTTGAATCATCATCATAATTTTCAAAGTTTGTAAGTGTCGCAAGCAATAATTTCCTAAATATTGCTTGATCTGTTGCGGCAGCCATTATCAACTGTTCTTTATAGGTATATTGAACATTTTCAATAAGGCTATCTAAATAATCTTTTGCGTTTGTATAAGTTATTGTACCTACTGTAATACTTACAGTTAAGTTTTCTAATGATGTTGTATTTAGAAGTGAAATTTCATTAGTAATAGATGATGTCGCAACATCAGTACTCTTTAATGCTGTAAGTAACATTTGAGCAGATGCGCTTTGGTCTTTTGATAGACCATTCTTATTTGCATAAGATGCTAATGCTTTTAATACAATTTTCTTACCATTTGTATTATTTAATATTTGAGTCATTAGTGCTGAAATAATTGATATTTCATCATCATCGGATGCGCCACTAGATTTAGCTCTAGTTCTTACACCATCAAGTTTTACTAAATCAGCTATTTGATAGTATGTATATTGTGTTGTTTGAACACCATAATAATCATTTTCACCTATTTTAGCATCAGGTTCTTGTGATGTTAAATAAACACCTATAACCGTTTCATTATTCATCCAAATTGATATTGGATGCCAAATTCCAGTGTAAACAGCTGAAGTCGCATATCCTACAACATATTTAGATTTTAATGTTGTATGTTGAGCAGTTGTAGATGCAGTAGTAGTAGTATCTGTTGAAGGATTATAACTATCAGAGAAATCATAACCATATTTAATGTATTCACCTGTTTTTGTTACTTTTTGTAAAAATTTTTGACAATCCGATGGCATATTATTAATTATGTAATCTGATACCCATTGGTTACTATTCCACTCCCCCTCGTAATCATTCCAATAGAAAGTTCCTGTTGATTTAACTGAAGATGTAGTATTTGATTGATTAATATAATTATCTCTATCACTTTCACTAAGAGAAACATATAATGGTGTATATCCATTAGTTGTAGAGGAAACATCAGAAATATTATAAATATCTTTATTAAAATTACCCCTAAATTTTGCAGTAACATTAAGTGTATTACCTGTCACATCAAATGGTCCATAATAGTATGTTGAATCACGAACTAAATCGTCTGGTGTATAAATGTAACGATCTGAACTATTTTTTGAATAAACTGCAGATGCCATTACTCCGGAAGTACTATTCTTTCCTGTAGAGGAATCTACACTACTTGGTGCACTTTGACTTTGATATGTTGAATTATATTCAGTAGCTTTAGCAATCAACGCATTATAATTTATACCTGATGTAGGATCAGTCACAGTTTTAAAATAATTATCTATTATATATTGTTGTAGACTCGAATCATTTTTAACAATATTCCATAATTCAGTATAATCTTTAGTATATGAATACTTAGTTGAATTGATGTATGTTGATCCAGTCTTTGTGGTAAAACTATCAAGTGACGCATCGCTTACTGATGTATCATTATCAACTGCTGTATCAATATCATATTTCTTTAATACTTTATTGAACGCATTTAAATATGTTTCATTATTCGCAAATGAGTTTGACGCAATAATATAAGAATATAACTCTTTTGCAGTTGTAAGATTACTCTTAAGGTATGTTTGATATTTTAAAGATGATCCAGCAGAAGTATTATCCCCGATAATGTCTAATACCATGTTTTGTAATGTATCATCACTATAACCATCAAGTAAAGATGTTATTAAATCTACTTTTTTAGTTATATAATATTCATTTAAATCATCAGAGAATAAAGGATCTAAAACCGTACTATCATTTAATAATGTATCAAGATAATTAGTTAAAATTGTTTGTAAGTTAGTAGATGTTTTTAATATTTCTTTAATTTTATTTTGAACTGCTTGATAGTTAGCAGTGTCTCCACTTACAACTTTCGCAAGTAATTCATCGTATAATAATTTTTGAAGAACTTCATAATAATCTACATTCTCATTCTTGTCATAATACGAAATAATAGAATTTACGATATCTTCTCTTAATGATTGACTGATATCAGATATACAATCATTATCAAATAGAATATAATTTATTATTTGATCTAAGGTATCACTGAATTCAGTGTTTCCAATAGATGCTTCTACGAAGTTTTTAAGAACTTCTTGATTAATATTATCAACCCAAGATGAATTTGTAAATGTGGCTTTTACACTACTAGATTCTGCTGTAAGTTCATCATAATCTACAAATACAGCCATAGCCTTAACATTTTTCGCAAGGTTTTCTGCCGCATCTAAGTACGCAATAGTCTTCCATCCAATTTTTTCTAGTAATGTATCATTAATCTTATCGAAACGTACAAATTCAAAGTAATCTTCAATATATGAATCAGTAACAATACTAGTATCTATTCCTTCTCCATTTATTGCTTTTCTAAATACGAATTTAGAACTGAATACTCCAATGTTTCCATCGCTATCTTCTACTGTAGAAAGTGGCGCATATTTAACACTATTTCCACCAAATACATCTGTTACACCATTAACTGTAATAAATGTATCTGTAGAAATTTTTGAAGTTGGAACATTTAGTTGGTTACCTTCTTGTGCAATAGGTGCTCCACTAAATAAGTTTATTACATATCTTATGTTAAGATTGCTTTGGGAATTAAAATCAATTAATCCAAACATTGAACCAAGATAATAATAATCCTTTGTAGTCGCATTATATGTACCAATTGATGTATAAGTCTTAGTTATAATATTATTATAATTTGCATAATTCCATGTAGCTCCTGAACTCTTGTATTTTAATAGTTCATATAAATTACCATAATTAATTGTATTAGCTAAATTACATTTTGTATTACTAAATTCACTTAAATTAAATGACGCAATAATAGATCCTACTGCTTCACTACCATAAATGTTTCCATAGTTTAAAATATTTACGATATTAGAAATACCATATCCTAAAATACCTGAAGCATATGAATTTAAGGCAGATGTAGTACTACGCGAAACATTTAATGTTCCGTTAAATCCTAAAATAGTTCCATAGTTTATATCGAACGCTAATACTTGATTAATATTAGTTCTCGTTCCGCTATTTATAGCTACAATACCTGATACTATCATTTTTGCAGTATTTGTATTTGAAGTATTAATAGCTTGGATTGTTCCGTTGTTTGCACTATCTCTTATTTGTGCATATTCTCCGTTTTGAATTACCGCAATACCTGATGCATAATAATTACAATTAGTTTTCGCAAATAAATCTAGAGTAATATCTCCTAGGTTAAATGTATTAGAAATAATACCACTATTTGAATAAATAATACCCGCTGCATATACACTACCTTTTAGGTAAGTTGTTGCAGTTTGAGTTTTAGTTTCAGGGCTATTTGTTGATGATGTTTGATACAATGTTAAATCTTTATCATAATTTTTAGATGTTACAGTTATACTTCCATTATTTATTACTGTATCAAGTGATCCCACTAAAGAATCATCAAATTTAGAATTTAATGGATTTTGTTTAACATCAGTTAATACTGCCTCATTATATCTACAAATACCTGAAAGATATAAGTCTAGATACATATCACTAGATGCACTATCAAGAATGCTTATTGTACCAGCATTATAAATTTTTTTTGCTGTATTATTTAAAGATAATTTATCAAATACTCCACTTACATAAACACTATATTTAGTACTATTAGCTTTATCAAATGTGAATTCTAGATTTCCTTCATTTCTTACATCAGTATATGAAATGTATTCACCAAGTACAGTACCTGCAACTAATATATCACTTGATATAGACTTTGAGGTAGTGAATTTAACGTTTCTTAAATTATAAACTTTTTCAAGTTTTGTTTGTGAAGACTCTGTTGCGCCAATTTGGTTAATTACACCAGTATATGAGTTAACCGCACTTAAATCTAATTCTAAATCACCAATGGATGTAAGAGTTCTTACAGTATTATATGTTGTAGTTGTTGGCTTAACTAAAACATTTTTATTTCCTAAATTATAAACGCTTGATACTTCTGATCTAAAGGAATTTAAAGATAATATATTTAACCCTTCAGTTAAATATCCATTGTTTGATAAGCTATTAGAAGTGCTTGCATATAATGCTTTTATATTTGCTCTATTTGTAAGTGCTGAGGCATAGAATACAATTTTACCTGATTTATCTTTAAATTCAGATTGTGATAATCCTGTTGTGCTTATTGTACTTGATGTTTGAATATCTGCATTTAAAATACCAGAAATATAAGTTTTAGATGCAGCATTTGAACCATAAACAAGTACGTTTCCTTGATTTGTTAAATATTTAATTTGTGCTACAGTTGCGCTTTCTCCTCTAAGTCCTAACAAGCGGCCAATTACACCAGATACATAAAGTTTATCATATACAATATCACTTGATGCAGAGCCAATATTGATATTACCAATATTTTCAAGTTTTTCACAAATTGTAGTATAACCTGCACCAATTACTCCACCAATTGCGTATGTTTTGCTAGAACCAAGTTCTAATGACATATCAATTGATGATAATAGTTCAGAAATATTTCCAGATGAAGATTCAAGATAACCTACAACTCCACCTACTGCAATACCATTCATGTATCCTGCAGTTGAGTTGTAATCAAATGTTGAATCAGAAACTATACTAAATGATCCAGCTGTAGTAGATTTTGTAATACTACCTTCTCCACCAAGAACACCAGCTACGCCTCCAAGATAATATTCTTTAAGGTTTGAATTTGTAGTGTTAGAAACTTCCATATAAGTATTAACACCACTAATACTTCCACCTTCAACATATCCTGAGATTGCTCCTATCGCAAGCGCATTATTTGTTGTAGTTAAACTATCTAAGTTGACATCTTTTACAAATACATTTAAATTAGACACACTACCTGTAAGGTATGGGAATAATCCATACGCATCAATACCTGTAGTTGAAACAGTACGTGTTGTACTTACGATATCAGCATTATATATTGTAGGATATACTGAAGTCTTACCATTCATTAAAGTAATACTTCCACTAATTTCACTACCTACAATAGAGGCTCCAATTCCATGCTTATAAGTATATGCATTTGCTGGAATTCCAGATAAATCGATGTCTTTTGTGATTTTATATGTTGTTTTGTATGACGCAAAGAATGAATCACTATTCATTAATTCAAACATTAATACAAAATCTCTTGAACTTGAAACGCTAATTTCACAAGAACTAATTTCACCATTATTTGTTGTAACAGTGCTAGAAACAGTTCTTCTTACAGGAGTTTCACTCTTAAAGTAATATGAAATATTTTCTTTATTAGAAGATTTAACGCTCCAATTTGAATTGTTTACAAATGAATTATTTAATTCATCTTTAGTCTTAACCCATTTACCATAATAAGTATTTCCTGATTTACTGCTTACACCTAAATCTACTGAATATGAGAAACTATATGCTCCATTTTCTTCAGCAGACGATGTAGATAATATTGATGAATTATAGAAATATGTATCGCTTATAGTTCCAGTGTTTTGAAGCGCAATATCCGCAAATTCAATAACATCAGTACATGTATAGTTATATACACTGTTTGTCGCAACATAACATTCTTTTACAGTTCCTGTGTTATTTCCTACAAAACTTGAAACACGGTAACCACCAATCGCAGTTATACCGCACTCATCTTTTAAAGTTTTTGATAATTCTCTTACAAAAACACCACTAATTTCACCACTATTATATCCACAAACATTCGCAATGTCTCCATCGCTTAATGTTGACATATAATATACAACAGTCACAATTGGATCGATTAAACCAAAGTTTTTAATTGTTCCACTGTTCTTTGAAAACATTCCAAAATACGTAAGATTTTCGTATGCACTATAGCTTGATGATGTAATTGAAACAAGTTCTAGATTTGAAATATCAAATCCATCTCCATCAAATGTTCCACTAAATGTTTTACCATCAGCCCAAGCTACTGGAATAAAGTATGCCTCAATATAATCATCGAAATCTATATTACATAATAGTTTATAATTATATCCTAAAAACGCATCATAATTATTACATGCTAAAGAAAAATAATATAATTCTTCTGCAGTAGAAATAGTTATGGTGTAACTAGAATATGATGTAGTATGCGCTTGGTACGCATCCTTCATTGAAACTACTTTAGAATCATTGGTATAAGTTGATTTATCAATTTGGATTTGGTTTCCATTATAAAAACCATCCATATTAATAAATTTCTTATTATCAATAGTATTATCTTTATTAAATTTAATACCTATAACTAACAATAAAAGTAAAACAAAAATAGTTGAGAATAGGCTTGCAAATATTATTTTTTTCTTTTTTCTTCTTACGCTATCATTTTTCATTATAGCACCTCATTATACATTAATTAAATTCTGATGGGTCTACACCCCAAATTGCCTTCGCCCTATTTGCTTGAACTAGTTCTGGTTCAAATGATACATCGACATCAATATATTCTTTATATACTGTAGTTTTTGTATTCAAAATATAAAAGTATGCTGGATTAACATCGAATGTATATGCATGTTTTTCATATCCAGTTGTTGTTTTTACAGCTTTGATTGCTGTTTTCAAATATAAAATATTTGTAAGTGCGTCATAATACCAATCACTATCACTTGTAACGAATGGTGAAACACCATCTATTTTATCTTTTTGTGAATATGTTTCTTTACTATTTGAAGAATAAACTTTTGTACTATGCCATGCGTCTTTTATACGAATACGTACGTAACATGTAACATAGTTTGTAAATTCAAATTCAAATCCAAGTTGATTTAAATAAATATTACCATCCGTTTTCTTATCTTTTGTAGCGCTACAAGTGATTGTAGAATTAGAATCAGTCACCTGTGTCTTTGTGCCTTCGCTTTTTGTAGTATCTATAACATAAAGTGATGTACTATCATTTCCTACATAAACCTTATAATTATCTTTAGATGCTTCTGCGCTCGAAATCCCCTCATCATTAAAGCTTGTTATAGTTACAGTGTAATCATCTACATTGATAACTTTATCATCAGACTCGCTAATAGAACAACTACTATAAGTACCTTCAATAGTCTTAATTTCTTTTACCCCTGTAAAATTCACTTGAGCTTCATAATAATCACCACTAATTGTAGAATCAATAGTGACAGTTGATGTTTTTGTATAACCTGTATTTGAAGTTTTTGTATAATACACAACTCCACTTTGGAAAGTACCTGAAGTTAATTGGAATCCTCCATTAATATCTTCATAATAAGTATTAGCAGGAATAGCCTCACCTACAACAACAGACGCTTTAGTATATGTCCCTAAAACATAATAACTCTTATTAGTTTCGAACTTCGAATCAGATGTTTTTGTATATGTTGTTTCAGACTCTAAAAGTATATCCCTTAAGTTTACTACAGTATCAACTCTAAGATTCTTATTGGTATCATTTGCATAATTTATGAAATTTTTTGAATTTATTTTTAATTTACCTACATCGATATCTTTACTACTAACGCTTCTTTTATATGAATAAGCACCAAATACAATACCAGATGCCATAAGTATAAAGATTAATATAGATGTAAGAATTACTACTTTTTTTCTTAAATTCATCAACATTCTCCTTATGTTCTTTTTTCTTCAATATTTCTTTTATATACACTCTCTTACATAATACCTTTTTTTAATAAAAAAGTAAAGTTTGTAAGCGTAAACAACAAAGACAATACAGCATTTTTTAATGTTTAACTGCATAAGAGGTTATTAATTAGTAATTTATAAAAAAGAAAAAAATGTAATACTAATATACAATTAATATCACATCATTCTATCTAATACAAATCTTTATAAACTAAATAATACATTTTTTTAATTTACATTTGTAGGATATTCATACACACATCCATATGCATAGCCATCTTTATTTACAATTTTTACAACATAATCATCTGACATATTTAAATATGCGTCATAGCCTTTTAAATAAATAGTATCCCCATCTATTTTTACCATATCATGATTCATATTTCTATATAGTTCAACTATATCTTCATACCTAAAAATTTCAGACTCATAATAAAAAGTCCAACGACAATCTTGTGAAAAACCACTGACATTTGAATTAGCCCCTATAAAATCATAGAAGTCACACAACAATAAACTATAATCCCCATAAACAAGATGATCAACAGCCATAGTGCTTAACGCTA
>CAVCDW010000008.1:0-7896 GCA_963601055.1 Elusimicrobiaceae bacterium | reverse complement strand
ATAATCCTATTTCTAATTCAAATAAATTATATGAAGAAACATTAAAAGGTAATACAAAGTTTATTAATCAAACTTTTGATGAGAATCATAAAGAACTTGCAGGACCTTTTAATAAGAACAAAGAAGATATATTAGGAATAATTTGTGAAATATCATATTATAACGTTAAAAAGTATTATGATATACATAAAGAAGTAACATCAACACTAGGTAGAGCTGATATTATGTTTATTCCAAGAGATAATACACATATACCATTTATTATAGAACTTAAGGTTGATAGCAGTAGAGAGAGTGCTATAGCACAAATAAAAGAAAAAGAATATATTAATTCTTTAGGTAAATATAGTGGGGAAGTATTACTTGTAGGAATATCTTATGATAGTAAAACTTTGAAACATTCATCTGCAGTTGAAAGAATAAGTATTAATAACTAATGTTAAGACGTTAGTTATTTTTTTCTATTTTATAAAAAAACGTACTAAATTATTTTGAAATAATATAGTACGTAAACATAACCGCAACTGATAATACAACGCACATTATGATAAGTGTGGATGTGATATTTTTTAAGATACTTTTTTTCATTTTAAATAAATCTTCTATAGTTATAAAATATCTATATATGCTTTTTGAAATGAATTTTTTGTTGTTTAAAGTATAGATAATATTGAAAAAATCATCATATTCCTTACTTTCGTAAACATCAGAAAGACTAGCTAATAAATATATATCAATCATATCAGATTTAATAAGATAATCTATGTCATCAGGAAGAGTGATATGATTAAAGTTATCTATATCATAAAATGATTCTTCTCTAAATTTATCAACTGTTGTTAAATTGTTTTCAAGAAGTTCACTAAGTGATGTTCCATGGAAGAAATCAAACTCGTTAAGTTCGTGATTTATTGAATATAATTCATATGCAAATTTATGAATATCAACTATGATATTATATTCTATACATGCAATGTTTTGACATTTTTGATCACGATTTATTGATGAAGGATCATCACATTGTTCCTTTATTGTTGTTAAAAAGTCATAACATATATCTGAAAAATTAATATTTAAATTATATTGTTGATTATAATCTTCATGAAGTTTATGAAGATATTTTTCATATTCTTTATATACGTTTTGAAGATAAAAGAAATCTTCTTCACGTGGAATTAATTCCATATTTTGTTCTTTAAGATTAGATAAAATATCTAAGAAATCTAGACGACATTTTTTAGAGTATGAAAGAAAATCTAATGTATCCATAAATTCACCTCAAAATAAAAAGCCATAAAGGCTTTAAATTATTTTTGTTTCTCCTGATCTAAACCATTTGCTATATGAAAGTTTAACCATATATGACATATCCTTAGAGGAAGATGATTTAGTTTTTTTATAAGTTAGAAGTACCCATACTGTTGGATGAGAAACTTTAATTATTCCCCACTTAGATTCTGGGTATGAATAAGAATAGCTGCTAAGTGATGTATAAGTACCACTTTTTGATGAAGTGGATGAAACTGAAGAAGAATATATTGTTTGAGAACTTCCTTCATAATAATTTTTAGTCCAGTGCTTATCTCCAATCGCAACCGCAACTTTTATTGATGAATAACCATAAGAACTAGTATCAAAATCAGATATTGAATATTTAAAAACTAAAGCTTTTGTATCTTCGGTTTTATCTTTTTCACCATAACTAGAACAATATATGTCAAATTTAAAATCTTCTAATTTAGAAAAGCTTGAAATAGTTTCATGACTTGTAGATTCAAAAGGTGTTACTTTGGTTTTAGAATATTCTATTAAATACGCAGTAGGTATTAATATTATTATGAATAATAAGAATATTCCTAATATGATCCATTTTCTCCATTTATAAATAACAGATGATACATTATTCTTGTTTTCATCTTTTTTAACTTTTATTTTTTTAGACATAAAATCCCCGCCTTATATACGCTAATTATAAACTAAAAATGAGCATTTTACAACAATTTAAAAAAATTATTAAAGGCCTTTATCAATTGACTAAAACGTTTTTATACTGTATAATGAAATAGAATTTTGAAATGTAATTTTACTACATTTAATTATATTTAAAATTTTAATAAACAAAATGGAGGTGTAACAATGTTCCTAATTGGTAAAGGACTAATTGTAGGAATTATGGTCGTTGGCTTCATTTTGTGTTTAGCTGTTGGGGCAGTTGCAGGTCTTTTTATAGGCAAGAAAATAAAAATAAAGTCAGATGAGCAAACATTTTTAAGAGGAAAAGAAGCTGCTGACAAGCTTATGGCAGATACTGAAGCTGAGTGTGACCGTGTAAAAAAAGAATCTATTGCTGAAACAAAACAAGAAATATTCGTTATGAAGCAAGAGGCTGAAAACGATATACGTGAGAGAAAGCAAACTGTTGTTGAACTTGAAAACAAAGTAAATCAACGTGAAGATTCCTTAGACAGACGTAGTTCAAATCTAGATCGTAGAGAAGAATTATTAAATGTTAAAGAATCTAAATTAGATGAAAAGAAAAATGAATTAGAACAACTAAATAACAAAGTGGAAAAAACACTACAGGAACAAGAAGAAAAGCTTGTTGAAATTTCTGGATATACTAAGGAAGAAGCTTCAAAAATTATTATGGATTCTGTAAAGGAAGAAATGGCTACAGAAATCGCAACATATATAAAGGAAGAAGAAGAAAAAGCACGTAATGAGGTAAGAAATACTGCAAAGAATATCTTATCTATGGCTATCCAAAAGTATTCAGGAGAAACTGTTGGAGAAACAACTGTTACTACAGTTTCTATTCCATCAGATGAAATGAAGGGACGTATAATAGGTCGTGAAGGAAGAAACATCAGAGCTATTGAATCTATGACAGGTGTAGATTTAATTATTGATGATACTCCAGATGCAGTAGTTGTGTCATGTTTTGATCCTATTAGACGTGAAATTGCCAAGAAATCTTTAGAAATGCTAGTAAGTGATGGAAGAATTCATCCAGCTAGAATTGAAGAAGTTGTTGAAAGATGTAGATCAGAAGTTGAAATGGATATCCGTGAAAGAGGAGAAGAAGCTATATTTAAAGCTGGAATCGGAAAACTTCATCCGGATTTAGTAAGACTTGTTGGTAGATTATATTATCGTACATCTTTTGGACAAAATGTATTACAACATTCACTAGAAACATCATTCTTGGCAGGTAAATTAGCTGCAGAACTTGGTGAAAATGAAACGCTTGCTAGAAGAGCAGGTTTATTACATGACATAGGAAAAGCTGTTGACCATGAGGTTGAAGGTTCCCATGTTGAAATTGGTGTAGAATTAGCTACTAAGTATCATGAACCAAAAGAGGTTATTGATGCGATCGCATCACATCATGAAGATGTTCCACCTAAGAGCGTAATCGCAGTATTGGTTGCGGCAGCAGATGCACTTTCAAGTGCACGTCCTGGAGCACGTAGTGATAGCTTAGAAAATTATACAAAGAGACTTGAATCACTAGAAGAAATATCTAACAGCGTTAAGGGTGTTCAATCATCATACGCAATTCAAGCAGGTAGAGAGGTAAGAGTTATTGTAAATCCTGATCAAGTTGATGACTTAGAAACAATTAAGATTGCAAGAGAAATCAAGAATCAAGTAGAATCAAAACTAAATTACCCTGGTACTATTAAAGTAACTGTTATTCGTGAAAAGAGAGCAGTTGAAACAGCTAAGTAATCTAAAATGCACCTATACAAAAATAGTATAGGTGTTTTTTATTAGAAAAGGAATTTTTAATATGAGAATATTATTTATTGGAGATATAGTTGGTGAAGCAGGCCTTCTGTATTTAGAACAAAATATTCAAAGAATTAGACAAGAAAATAAAATTAATTTAATTATTGTTAATGCTGAAAACATTACAAATGGTAGAGGTTTAAGAAAAAAAGATTATGATAGAATCATGAAAATGGGCGTATTTGCGATAACTATGGGAAATCATACATTTTCACAACGTGATATCAAAAATTATATTAATGATTCTAAAATAATTAGACCTGCTAACTTTAATTCAGATCTTGGCGTTGGGTATTTGACATTAAAATATAATGATAAATTAATAACTGTTGTAAATCTTTTAGGGCGAGTGTATATGAATAATATGTCACTAGATAATCCATTTACAGTAATGGATAGAATAATTAGTGAAGTTAAAGGGAAAACAGATTATATAATCGTTGATTTTCATGCTGAAGCCACATCAGAAAAAATAGCCTTTGGACTTGATTTTGATGGTAAGGTGGATGCAGTAGTAGGAACACACACTCATGTGCCAACAGCAGATGAAAGAGTTCTTCCTAAAGGTACTCTTTATGTAACAGATGTTGGAATGACTGGTCCACTTAATGGTGTACTTGGTGATGATAGTGAAGCTATTATTGAAAGATTTAGAACAGGTATTTATACGCCTACAAATGTTACTACAAGAAAAGAATTACAATTTAACGCTGTTATTCTTGATATTGGCAATAATAAAAGAACAATTGAACGAATTAGAGAAATAAGAAATTAATGGAGTTAACGCTCCATTTTTTCTTGTTAGAAATAGTATTTTATATTATAATAAAAGTTAGTGAGAGGTGTATTATGCAAGAAGAAGTATTTGAAGAAATAGAAGAAAATGAAAACTTAGATATTATAGCTGATGCTAAAAATGTATCTAGAATAAAAAAGAGTTATTTTACGACATTAAAAGCTAAAAATGAAAATAAAGATACCCTAAATATTATTGTCAATACTGGCTTAGATAGTAAAAATAATCTTAAATTAAATAACGTTTATCAAAATTTATTATATAAAAATAGAAGAATTAATTATATTGGTAATGCGTTAAAAAAAGAATTAAATCTTGAGTCTTCTGGTCAAAATCAAGATTTTAGATCATTAACTAATATGGCATTATTACAAGGTGCTAGAAAGAAAGATTTATTTTTAAAAGAAGTAGATAAGATTGATGATGAAGATATCGATTTAGTTCTTTCGTTTTCTAAATATCCTAAAATAGATGATTTACATAAAAATAATTTTAAATATGTAACATATCAAACAAAAGAAATTAAACCATACATGGATCAATTTAATGATTTCATGTCAAATGATTTTATGAATACTCTTAAAAAATATGATTACAAAATTGATTTCAAAAAAATGAATGAGGAAGAAATATATAATGTTATTGCGGCATCAATATTGACTCAAGATTATTTTGTGAAAAACACTCAAGAGTATGTATCATATTTCGATAAGAAATTTAACACATATGAAAAAAGACAACAATTTGAAACAATAGGTCAAATCTTAAATACAATTAATGTTGTGATTTTCCATGAATGCGCAAAATACAATATGGATATGAAACCATTCGAATGTCATGATGCCTTGGCTTTAAGAGACCCGGATGAAGTAATTTATGATTTAAAATCAGTTGAGAACACTGTTAATTTTTATGTAAAAGATAGAACAAAAATAGATTTTTATCTAGGTGATCTTTTAGATTTAGACGATGATACGTTAGTTTCAAACAATGATTTATTAAACCAAGGACTAATGCGCATATACCCTTATGGCGATATATCAAATTCTATTTATTCAAGTGGAATTTATAATTCAGTTTATGTTGATGGTAAGAGCATTGAAGAAATAGTAAGAGAAGATAAAAATATTAATTTTGATGAATTAGAGCCATACGAACGTAAAAAAGTTTTAGTTAAAACTTTCGCAACCGCAATTAAAAGTGCAGATAAGATTATTGAATATGCATTTATTAGTGAGGCTAAAGATACATATACTGTTGAAGTTATTCCTGTAGTTTTTGATTATAAAGAACAAAACTTAAAAGAAAAATATCAAGCAACTTTAACAGAATCAAAAACAAATGAAAAACAAAGACATGATAATATTATTAATACAACAAAAAAATTAGTAAAAAATTTCGTTAAACATGAGATAAAACCATATGAAAATTATACATATGTTTCGAAGGAACAACGTGAAATTGATAAGTATAATGATTTTATTGATGAACTTGTTTATGAATATGATGATAAGAAAATATCTTCATATGAATTTAATGGATTATATCAAAAGGTATTACAAGACTTTAATAATAAAAACCATATCCTAGATTATATTGATGAGATTAAAGATTCTATTGATGATTCTTCAATGTTTATGAATAGAGATATTCTTAAACACTTTTATAAGAATGTTCATGAAACTTATGATTTAGGTGCTTGTTTGTTAAAGTATGTCGCCAAAAATCCTAATCTAAAAGTAGAAGAGCCTATTAACCGTGATATGTTAAGATACTTTATGGCTCTCTCAAATGTTAGTAGTGAACAAAGAGTACTTAAAACACTAGAGTATGTATTAAGTGTTCAAAAAAGAGATAAAGATTTAGATAATAGAGATTATTCACTATCTAGAAAATTATGCGCAGAACTTATTAGTAATTTCTTAGATACTAAAGTTGATTTAGATATGAGTAAAGAGAGTAATGTAGCTAATATGTATCAACATGTTAATCAAGCATTCATGATTGGTCAATTTTTTGATAGTGATAAAGCGTATAAAGAATTTATTAAAAATAATAATCCTAAATTATATTATAAACTTTCAGAAGAGCGTTCACTATATGAAACACTTTATGCGAATACAAAAGATGAAATTAAAGCCTTAACAGGATTTAAAAACATTAATGATAAATCAGGGGACGGAACTCTTGTAAGTTATTCTAGAGGTTGTGATACTTTATTTAGCGATAACATTAATGTTTCTAGAAATAAAGCAAGTCTTACAAAACTTTATCTAGAACATAATTATTCAGATAAAAAGAGTATTAACCTTGATATAGATGTATCAGTATATGGTTTATTTGGTAATCATAATGATTTAGTTTATGAAGAATTAGAATCTGATGATATATCACGTTTTATTGAAGGAATAGAGAACTTTAAAAATGTAGATATTTCAATGTTATCATCTGATAACTTACCAAATATTAATAAATACGCTTTATCATCCATTAACGTAAGAGAAATGTTTTTGGAATTTGAAAGTCAACTTAAAGCTGAAAATGAATTATTAAATGATGTGTTATTAAAAGATAAATATAAAGATTATTTATTTAATTCATTTGCGATAAATGGAACTACTCTTAATGATTTAGTAAGTGATTATAAAAGAAATCCTGCCCACAGTGAAATAAGTAATGAAGATATTGCGGCTGCATATTTCGCTAAAGCCCTTAATAATCCTAAAGATGTAATAACACATACTACAATTAAATTTGTAGGTAATAATGTTAAAACTGATACTGTTGTTGTAAACAAAAATTATAGCGCAATGGCAGAAAGATGTAAGGATAGTCATACAAAAGTAGAAAAGTTCTTCCACTTCATTAAACTTTATACATATGATGAAGAGAAGAAGATTAAAACACAAAAAAATAGTGTTTTAACTTTTGAAAAAAATAATAACATAAAAACTATTAATGATAATTTTTATGATAAATATAAAATGCAAATTGATTTATTTAATATAAAACTTCAAAATAAGTTAGAAAAACAACCACTTGAAGTAAAAGAAATTGTTAATGAAATTAAACAAAATAAAGTATTATTAAATGATAATGCTAAGATAGTTAATAATACCATTAATGATATTAATAATGAGAACAAAATAGGAAAGTAATAAGATATAGAATGAATTAATTAGATATTAATTAATTCGTTCTTTTCTTGTGTGCCGGGCATGGCATTAATCTCGCTAGTGAAAGTCTAGTCACGGGTATTTACCGCCAAGTGTAGCGAACCTCAAGCCGTTAGGAGTAATCCTATGGGT
>CAVCDW010000007.1:0-5580 GCA_963601055.1 Elusimicrobiaceae bacterium | reverse complement strand
ATTATTGTAAATAAATAAAATTATTAAATAAAAAATTGAAAAAAATAGTTAAAAGTTGTAAAATTTAGAAGATTAAAAAGGAGAAATGAATATGGAATTACCATTCAAGATTGATTTAAATAAAAAAGTAGTAGTAATAACAGGTGCAGGTGGAGTAATTTGTAGCCATCTTGCTAAAGCCATTGCGGCTTGTGGAGCTAAAGTATGTTTACTTAACCTTCACAAAGAAAAAGCAGATAAAGTAAAAGAAGAAATTATAAATAATGGATTTATAGCTGAAAGCTATGCATGCAACGTTACAAATAAAGAAGATATCATTAGAGTACATGATCAAATATTAAAAGATTTTGGTCCATGTGATATTTTACTTAACGGAGCTGGTGGAAATAGCCCTAAAGCTAACACTGATGTAGAATTTGCAGAACTTGATAATATTGATAAAGAAACAAAAACATTCTTTGACCTAGATGAAGAAGGAATTGATTTTGTATTTAACTTAAACTTCTTAGGTACATTATTACCTTCTCAAGTGTTTGCGAAAGATATGGTCGGAAGAAGTGGATGTTCAATATTAAACATTTCATCTATGGCGGCTTTACTACCATTAACAAAAACAGTAGCATATAGTGCTGCAAAAGCTAGTATTGATAACTTCACAAAATGGTTATCAACACATTTTGCACATCTAGGAATTAGAGTAAATGCGATTGCGCCAGGATTCTTTAGAACTGCACAAAATGAATCACTTTTATTTAATCCAGATGGCTCAAGAACAGCAAGATGTAATAAAATAATTAACGCTACACCTATGGCTGAATTAGGAAAGGTAGAAGACCTTGTAGGTGCAACCCTATTCTTGATTTCAGATAAAGCCGCAAGATTTGTTACAGGTGTAACACTTGCGATTGATGGTGGATTCTCAAGCTATAGCGGTGTATAAGAGAATTTTAAATTTATTTTAATTGAGATATCACAAAATGATATCTCATTTTTTTATATCTAATACGTAAATAAGATTCTTATTATAAAAATCATTTTTATAGTAATAAAATATTTTAATTAAATAATACTCCAAAGAATTAATGTTTAGATTCAATAATATACATATCTTATATTTTTACAACAATTTTACTTGTTTTACATTTACATGATAGATTATTTTTTAAATTATTTGTAAAATTTAAATAAGATGAGAGGATTAATATTTGATAGGGTGAAATTATGAAAAAAATATTTATTGCGTTGTTTATTATTATGTTTTCAATTTTTACATGGAGGTTTGTTTCAGTCAATGCTACTTCAGAGGTAAGTATAAATGACTGCAGTTTTACAAAAGTAGAAAGTAGTTTAAATAAGGATACGATTAAATTTAGTTATAATAGTAAAGCATATTCATTTGATTTAAATCGATTTGATTATTATATCATTAATGATTATGTAGTTGCTGATGCCTTGGAAAATCCTAATTGTAATGGTTTTGATATAATTAAATTAATTATCAATGAAGATTCAGTAAAGTTTTATTTTCATATTGATGAAATTCAAAATTTGTTTTATGGAATTGCAGATGATGTGTACTTAAATGAATATAATTATTTTAAAGAAAAATCTAAAAGCAAAATGAGCCTAGAAATTTTAAATAGAATTAATAGCTCGGACTCTTTGATAATTTCATACATGCAAGATTTAGATGGAGAACAAAAAACATATAATTATAATTCTTTAGAACAACAAAACTATAATAGAAATACTACATCTACGTGTGATTACACAGATTCATTATTAAATGAGTTAAAGGAAATGACAGAAAGAGATGATTTGGTAAAAAGTTATAATCCTAATGCAAATAATGAAATTAATGAATATGATCGCAAACAAATTGATGATGAAATTATTAATATAATCCCTAAAGAATTGTTTTTCAAAAAAGGAATACATACATATTTAGGAAAAGAATATGGATTTCTATTGAATGTTACAGGAGTTTTTTTTGAAAAAGGTTCACAGTATAATACATTTATAATATTTGATGTAGAGACAAGAACACCTGGATCAACTTATATGACTGACTATGCAACCATTTATGTAGAACCATTATTTCAATATACATTCCGTTCTGTAGAGAAAAAATATTTTACTGACAATGAAACTTGGACTAATACACTTGGATTTTCTAATACCATTTCACAATGTGTTAGACCTTTGCCTGCTAATTATGGGCAAACATATCAATATTCATTAAAAAATGTTAAATTTGGTATAGATGTTTCAAATTATTCTGAATTGAATGCAAATGATTCAATGTATGATGCTTCAAAGGATAATGGGGATTATATAACTCAAGCAACATATCAAATAACAAATCCATCATTTAAAAACACAAGCGACCACAATAGTTTGTCTACGGCCCTTTCAACAGTAAAGTTTTTATGCGGATTTATAGAAAAATTGAATATTGGCGATTGTGTTAGTACATTTGATTTCTATTTTTCGCTTAATAATAAATCTCCTCTTTTTGAAGGAAAATCATCATATAATAATGGAGTATACTCACTAACAAATGGCGTTAGCAATTCTAATTTATATTATATGACAGATGCATATAATCAAATTCAAAATTATGGTAATTACATAAGACATGTTGATTTAGAACCTGTAGGACAAGATGGTTCTGACAATGATCCAGCTTTGTTAAAAATATCTAATAAAGGTAGAGCAACAGCTATGTTTCAGTTTAATAGGGCCAATTCTTCAAATCAAACAGGTTATATTGAAAGTAATATTATGAATATTTTATGTGGAGTTAGTGTTGATATAGTAGAAGATAACACATATTATATGATGTTTGACTGGAAAAAGAAAGGTAAGTTAGAATTGATAGGAAATGCTAATGGAGTATTTGAATTGGGACAATATCAAAGAGTTACCAAAGAAATATTAAAATTTGGAAATAATGGAGTTTCAAATGATGTTTGTTTAGAAAAGGGACAACAAAAATGTTTTATTTATGATCCTGATATTAGTGCAGATATTCAATTTTACACGTTAGGTGAAAAAGATACATACTTAGAAGTTTGGGAAAATGGAAAATTAATTGCGTATAACGATGATAGTGGTGAAGGATTAAATGCCTTGATTAATATACATGTGGACTATGGTAAACAATACAAGGTTTTTGTTAGATTTGTTAGTTCTTCAATTGAAGGAAATTTTCAAGTTAAAGTGTGGTATAAAAAACCTAATAATGTGATGAGAAATACAGAAGTATTAACATTAGGCAAAGATGCAATATTATATAAATTTGTGTGTAAAGAAACGGAATTTTATGATGTTGAAGTAGAAGGTAATGGGTTAGATACAATGTTAACGATCTTTGATGAAAATGGTAATGTTTTGGCAGAAAATGATGATAATCCTAATATCGATACACTTAATCCATTTATTGAAATCGATTTAGATTATGGACAAACTTATTATATTTTAGTACAGCCTTTCGAAAAAAATAATAGTAGTGATAAACAAATAAACTTAACAATTTATAGGAGTATATAGAATAAATGAAAAAAATTATTTTTGTAATATTATTAATATGTTCTTTAATTATGCCAATTTTAGAAGTTGTTAAAACAGATGATAATATAATTGGTATTATTCTTATTTCTTTTTGTTCAATATATGGATTAATATGTATGTTTTTTGCGGAAAATGTATGTAGATTTTGGAATGAACTTGATTCAATATTTTATCGTGCGTCTACAGATGATGATTATGATGAACCAAGTACATTTGGAATAATTGCTTGTAAAATAGCTGGGTTTGTATTTGTTTTTTTTAGAGTATGTTGGTTTATAGCAGATATGACTGATATATAATGGATGTGTTTAATAAACTAGATTGATGTATATTTCCCTAAAACACACGATAAAATATCGATTTTGGGGAAATAAGAAGGTTACAATTTGCGCTATTAATTATATAATATTCATATAAATCCCTAAAACTTATGAAAAAGTACTAGTTTTAGGGAAATAGGAGGATATATGAGATTAATAGGTAGAAATGATGAATAAACTATTTTGAATTCTTGCTTAAAATCTTCTAAACCGGAATTTATTGTAGTCTATGGTAGAAGAAGAATAGGGAAAACATTTTTAATAAGAGAGTTTTTTAATCAAAAGTTTTCCTTTTATGTAAGTGGTGTAAATAATAAGTCTAATTTAATTCAATTAAAGAATTTTAATAATGCTTTAAATGAATATGGACTTGTTCATAACGAAGATATTAAAGATTGGTTTGAAGCTTTTAATTTGTTAAAAAAATTATTGGAGTCTGATAAATTATATCTTGAGCCTTCAACTAATAAAAAAATTGTTTTTTTAGATGAGCTTCCATGGATGGATACTAAAAGAAGTGATTTTAAAGCGGCTCTTGATTTATTTTGGAACACATATGGATCTTTAAAAGAAGATTTAATTTTAATTGCTTGTGGATCAGCTACATCGTGGATTATGAAAAATATGGTAAAAGATGAAGGAGGGTTTTATAACAGAATTACAGGAAAAATTCATTTATTACCATTTTCTTTGAAGGAATGTAAGGCTTATAGTGAATATTTACATTTGAATTATAATAATAAACAAATAGTTGATTGTTATATGGTATTTGGTGGAGTTCCTTTTTATTGGGAATTGTTAAATAAAGATCTTAGTTTAGCGCAAAATATAGACGCTTTATGTTTTAAAGAAAATGGGCAGTTACATGAAGAATATCAAGCGTTATTTAAATCGCTATTTTCATCTAATGGAAAGCATAGAGAAATAATAGAAGCATTAATGAAGAAAAATATGGGAATGCAGAGAAAAGAACTTGCAAACATTCCTTCAATTGGTGATGGTAAAACACTAACAAGTACCTTAGAAGAACTTTTAGAATGTGGTTTTATTAGAGCGTATGATAATTATCAAACTTCTAAGAATGGTAAGTTTTACCAAGTGATAGATCCTTTTGTTTTATTTTCTAAAACTTTTTTAATAAATCCTAAATTTGATAGCTGGTTTTCTTTTATAAATACGCCTAAATATTATTCATGGAGTGGGCATGCTTTTGAAATTGTTTGCTTAAATAACATTGATTCAATTAAAAGGGCTCTAGGAATTAGTGGTGTGTTTACGCATGAATATTCATGGAGAAGTAAGAATAGTGAACAAGGTGCTCAAATTGATCTATTAATCCATAGAAGAGATATGGTTATTAACTTATGCGAAATAAAATATTCTAGTGGTGAATTTCAAATAACTAAAGAATATGAAGATAATTTAAGAAACAAAATGGAATGTTTCATAAACGAAGTTAAACCAAAAGAACAATTAGTATTAACATTTATTTCGTTTAATGGAGTAAAAGATAATTCTCATTCATACATTATAAATAAAAGTATTGATGGAGAACAGTTGTTTGAATAATTTCGAATAATAAATAATTAAATGGTTAATTCTAACAAAAGAATTAACTTTTTTATCCTTTTTGAAATCAATAATTTATGTTATACTTTTTATATAAAATTATTGAGGTACATTATGC
>CAVCDW010000006.1:0-7921 GCA_963601055.1 Elusimicrobiaceae bacterium | reverse complement strand
ACCCATAGGATTACTCCTAACGGCTTGAGGTTCGCTACACTTGGCGGTAAATACCCGTGACTAGACTTTCACTAGCGAGATTAATGCCATGCCCGGCACACAAGAAAAAGAACAAATTTCTCTTCAAAAATTTGTTCCTAATATTATATATTAAATTTATTTTTAGCATATAAATAATACTGATTATTCTTCTTTTCCGAATAAACAGTTGTACTATCTCCATGACCCGGATAAATAGTCACATTATCATCTAGACTATCTAAGATGTGAATAATACTCTTTAGTATTTCACTTTCAGATCCACCTAGGAAATCAGTTCTTCCAATAGATTCTTTAAAAAGCGTATCACCTGTAAATGCTAAATCATCAACTACATAAGTAACTCCACCAAGTGTATGTCCAGGTGTAAGCATTACCTTAATATCTTTTCCTAAAACATCTATTTTAGAACCATCTTCTAAAAGATGAACATCATATTCATTAATATTAAAAGGAAGTTGCAACATGTAATAAGCATATAATGTGTATTTACCATCATTTATATGTTGATAATCTATTCTAGACATATAAACAGGATAATCTTTAAAGAAAATTAGTCCATCAATATGGTCAATATGAGCATGAGTTATAAGGACTGCTACAACATTATAATTGTTCTTTATTTCTTTACTTATTTCATCTAAGCCAAGCGTAGGATCTATAACAATAGATTTACCATCTACTGTTACAACATAAGTATTTGTTTTAAAATCTCCACTAATGTATCTTTTAATTTCCATTATATCCTCCATATAAAAGAAAAAGCCTTAATGGCTTACTTCTTTTCTTTATGAATTGTATGCTTCTTGCATGTAGGACAATACTTCTTAAACTCAATTCTTTCAGGATTAAGCTTCTTGTTCTTGTCTGTATAATAGTTTTCGTTTTTGCACTCTTCACATACTAATTTAACTAAATCACGCATCAATATCCCTCCAGACATTAAATCACAATTAAATGATTTTTAAGTAAACAATAATACCTTAAAATCTATTCCTTTCTAATTATAGCAAAGCAATCTTTACTTTGCAACACAATTTTTCAAAAAGTTTACGTTTATATGCTTAAATTTTATATTATTTACCATAGATTTTATGATATACTATTTATGGTGATTAATTGTGAATAGAGAATTAACAAATAAAATTCAACTTAAAAATATTACACTTGGTGGTAATAATCATATATATATACAATCTATGTGTAATATTAAAACATCTAAATATAATGAAGTAATAAAACAAATAAAAGAACTTGAAGAATCAGGTTGTGAAATAATTAGAGTTTCAGTTTTAGATTTAGAGGATGCTTATGCAATTAAACATATTGTAGAAAACATTAATATCCCACTTGTGGCAGATATTCATTTTGACCCTAAGCTTGCAATAGAATCAATTAAAGCTGGAGTTAATGCGATAAGATTAAATCCCGGTAATATTAGAAAAGAATCTGATATTAAAGAAATTATTGATTTATGTAAAGAAAAAAATATTCCTATAAGAATAGGTGTCAACGGTGGTTCTCTTCCAAATAGGGCAGAAGCTACACCAGAAAATATGATCGAGGCAGCTTCCTACCATATTTCAATTCTTGAAAAATATGGTTTTACAAATATTGTTCTATCTTTAAAATCTTCTGATATAAATACTGCTTGCGAAGCATACCGTCTTGCATCAGAAAAATGGCCATACCCTCTACATGTAGGAATTACTGAGGCAGGTACACTTTTTAGTGGTAGTATTAAATCTTCTATCGGTATTTCAAAAATATTAAGCCTTGGTATAGGAAATACTATAAGAGTATCTCTTACAGATGATCCAATTTATGAAGTAAGAGCTGCTAAAGAAATTTTAAACAATCTAGGTTTAATAGAAAATGTCGCAACGCTTACTTCTTGTCCTACTTGTGGAAGAACTCAATACGATATGATACCTATTGCTAAAGAAATAGAAAATTTCTTATATACAATTCACGCAAATATTCATGTAGCTGTAATGGGATGTATTGTAAATGGTCCTGGTGAGGCACGTTCTGCTGATATTGGCGTTGCTGGTGGTTGTAAGGAAGCTCTTCTTTTCAAGCATGGTGAACCTATAAGAAAAATTAAAGAAGAAAATATTTTACCTGAATTAAAAGAAGAAATATTAAAAATAGTCAACAACAAATAAATTTATACAAAGGATATTTACGCACAATAAAGCCAAGAGGAACAATAATCTTCTTGGCTTTTATTTTTTATTTATTCTTTTTTTTAGTATATGTTAATTTTAAAACGAACTTATCTAACAAATTGAGCGCAGATGGTAATACTATTAAAATCATTAATACCGAGCATATTGTACCTATTCCTATTAATCTTCCAACTGTTGATATAGATGCTTGGCTTGATACGAAGCAGATAACAAATCCACAAACAATAAGAATTAAACCTGATGTAAATATTGTAGGCATAGCTGTTTCAATAGCTAGTTCTAAACTTTTTGCTTTATCATATAAGCTTCTATTTTCTACATATGTTGAAGACATTAAAATTCCATAATCTATTGTAGAACCCATTAATATACAAGTTGTAATAATATAGCTCATAAAGAAAATGTTGTTAGATAATATTTGAGTAGACATCGCAATAAAAATTGCGCCTTCAATAATAATAACTAAAATCGGAGGTATTGAGGCCGATCTAAACACAAGCGCTACTATTATAAGAATTGATATCAATGTAAAAATTGTAATCAATAAATTATCATGTGAAAATGAAGATTTCAAATCATTTATAGAAACAATTTCACCTGTAATATATGCTTCACTACCAAATATCTCTTTTACTTCTTTAGATAGATATTCAACGAAATCTGTTGTTTCACTTGATTCATTTGATAAATCAAGGCTCAACAACATCCTTGAATAATTATCACTTACAAAAAGTGCTTCTGCTTTTGCAATATTATTTTTTGCAGCTTCAATTTTTACTTTTTTCTCATCATCAATTTTTGATTTTAAAATTGAATTACTATCCATATTTGAAGTAATAAAATCAAGAAGTTCAAAGGCCATCATCGAATCTGTTAAACCTAAATTATTTAAACAACTATATTTTATATATACACCTGATATTTTAGCCTCATCTAAAGTTAATTTTGAATCTAATGTCTCTAACTTATTCTCTAAACCATATAAATACTTTGATAAAGTTAAATAAGATAATTTATTTTCATCATTAAACAGAGAAAACATAGTCATTAAATCACCAAGTTTGGCAACTGTTAAATCATCAAGTTGTGATTTTACGACCATATTAGTATTTGCTGTATCTAATATAAAATTAATAAATTCACATCCATTTATCTTTATATCTTTTAAAATATTTGTTTGATAAAAATATAATATATATAATTGTTCAATTAAAAGTTCATTAGAAGATATAGAAACGTCTTCATACAAAGCATTTACGATAAGTTTTGTTATATCAAGAAATTCCCCATAAGAATAATCTTCATTAACCAAATCATAAATATTTCTATAAGATTTTATATTATTAATTGTTTCTTCATCTTTTATATAATTTAGGGTAATAAAATATTCCATTAAGTTTAAATAAGGAATGCTATCGCTAGGGTTTTCGCCTTTGCTACTATAATAGTTATCATAAATATTTGTTAAATCTTCATCAGTGAAATCAATATTATAATTGGCTTTAAAAAATTCTTTTGTTGTGCTCTTATCAAAATTTGTTTCACACTTTTGTACTAATTCATTTATACCACTATCTAAATTTGTTAATGCTGTTATAGTATCTATAGTAAACATTGATTTTAAATTCTCATTTTGTGATGCCAAAACTATAAAATTTAGCATAGTTTGATAATTTACTTTATCATCTTGAATAGAATCATATTGATAAAGTCCATATAGTTGTTTTACTGAAAACGAAGATATCTCATTTCCATTATTTAATTTATTTATAGCATCTACAAATTCGTTTGATGTAAAACTTTCATTATTTATTGTTGATACCATTTCTAGCATGCTAATTAGATTAAATGTGTTTTCTTCTACTATATCCTTACAATCTTCATCATTTTGTACTAAAAAATACGCATAATCCACAAATTCAGCAAATGTCAATTCTACCAAAAGCGGATTCTTATACAAGTTATACATTGTAGATAACATTAAAGCTTGTGAATCTTTAATTTCTAATTTCTTCGCTATAGTATTTGTATCATACATTTCACGCACGGTGTTAGTGTAGGCTGTATATGATTTTAATACATCCTCACCATTCGTTTTTTTATATTTATTTAATTCAGAAATTAACTTCTCTTCATTATAATAATTATTATCACTATTCTTATAAACTACAACAACGGAATTATTATTTCCAAAAATGTCTGTTATATTTGTATTCGCAGCTTTAGAATCAGAAAAAGAATAATTAACTTTGGTTTGTCCTATAATACTTATAATTATAATTCCTAATGAAACTGCTAGTACAAGTTTTGCATATTTTAAACTAAGTTTTGCAAAAATTTTACCCTTTGGATTAAATGCTTTTTTATGTGTTTTATTAAATAATTTATCAAAAACCACCACAAGTGTTGGTAATAATGTAAGTGATGTTAAAACACTTATAACAATTCCTTTCATCAATACTATTCCAATGTCAAATCCTATTTTAAATGACATAAAAAGCAATGCTAAAAGTCCTGCTATAGTTGTAAGTGAACTTGCAGAAATCGGACTAAACATAGATTTCAACGCTTTTTTCATCGCAATGCTTGAATCAGTCTCTTCTTTTTTAATTTTTCTATAAGCACTTAAAAGTACAATAGAATAATCAATAGAGAGTGCTAGTTGCAAAACTGCCGAAATAGAATTTGTTATATATGAAATTTCACCAAAGATAATATTCGTTCCTTTATTGATTAATATTGCAATACCCGAAGATACAAGTAATATAATAGGCTCTATCCAAGATACGGATGTGATTAATAATATTATCGCTACTAAACATACCGCAATTACTACTATATATACCATCTCACTTGTAATAGCTTTTTTTAAGTTTTCTTTTTCAATAATGCTACCACCAAAATTAACGTCATCATAATTTTCAACTATTTTCTTAATATCTGTTGATACTTGGTTAGCTTCATCTGAATAATCATCGCCATCAACAAGTACAACATAGAGTGCGTTATTATCTTTGAAATAATTTTCATCATACTTATCAAAATTTACATTAAGCACATTATTTACATTTTCAATCTTTTCGCATATTTCTTCAGCGGTATCTACTGATACATTACTAACCATCACTTGAATGTTTCCTGTCATGCCAAATTCATCATCTATTATTTCAAGTGCTATCTTAGTTTCTGTGTCATCTGCAAGATAATTTGATAAATTATAATTTATTCTAACCTTATTAGCAAATATTACCGATAACACTCCACATATCAAAAATAAGATTATAACAAGATAGTTTTTAATTTTTTTGCTTTTCATAATTTTTAATTCCTTCCTTTTTTTATTTATCAAAAGGATTATAATATATATGAATTATTTACTATAGTTCAATTACTTATTATCAGTAAGATTTCTTACTATTAGTTTAATTTTGAAAGGAGTTTATATGAAACCATATCGTAACGCTGAAAGAACTAAAAAATGGATTAAGGAAGCTTTTTCTGATTTATTATTTGAAAAAGGTTCAATAGAAAAAATATCTGTAACCGAATTATGTTCTAAAGCAGATATAACAAAAACTACATTTTACTATCACTATGATGACATATATTCTGTTGCAGAGGAATATGAAAATGAATTAATTGATACACTAAATAAAACTTTAGAAAAAATAGAGAATGATAGACGTTTAAATTTTTCTGACTACATCACTTCAATTATTGATTTTATAAAAGAAAAAGAAAGTCATTACAAAAAAGTTATTAACGCAACCGACATTGTGTTATTTAAAAACAAATTAATTTATATATTTAGTAAAAAAGTAAACACTACTTCTATTTTGTTTAATACTTCAAAGGATTCAAAGAAAAAAAGTGTACAAATCTATTTTTTTGTAAGTGCTTGTGTTGATACAATAATTGCTTATTTAAAAGGTGATTTAATAGCCAATTTAGATACCATAAACAAAACATTAATTGAAATATTAAATAAACTAGAATCAAACATTTAATTAAAACAGGGGCTGTGAAACTCAATTTTTCAAAAACCGAGTTATTTCACGGCCCCTTTTCTAATTAATATTATAAAGTTATTGCTCACTTTATAGCTCACTTTTTGATATAATCTAGTTAATAGAAGGTGATTTATTATGGATATTTTAAAGAATTGATTTCATATAAACATGAGAAAGAATGGCTAGAATTTAAAACAAATTGGAATAAGAGAGATGATATTGGAGAATATATTTCTGCTTTAGCTAATGTTGCAGCCCTAAAGAAGGTTCCTTTTGCATAAATGTTTTGGGGAATAGAAGATAAAACACATGAAATTATAGGAACTGTTTTTGATTATGATAAAGAAGAAAATGGTGAATCTTTAATACATTATATTTCTAGACAACTAACACCTTCAATCAATTATGAATTTGAAGCTTTTGATTACGAATCTAAAAGAATAGTATGTTTAACAATATCTGCATCTAAGCTTATTCCTACTGAATTTAAAAGAGAACGCTATATTAGAGTGGGTTATTCTAAAGAAACATTAAGAAAATATCCTCATATAGAAGCAGATCTTTGGTTAGCTTTAAGAAATGTTAATAACAACATTATTAATCAAGAATCTCCTAAACAAAACTTAGAATTTAATAAATTATTAGTTTATTATATGGCTAAGGGATTAAGATTAAAAGAAAATACATTTAAAGAGGAATTAAATTTTTATGTTCCAAATACTAAAAAATATAATATCTTAGCTTATTTAATGGCTGATGAGAATAATATTACTATGCGTGTTTCAATTTTTAATGGTACAAAAAAATCAGATAATCTATATTCAGTTAAAGACTTCGGAAATCAATGTATCCTATATACAATTGATAAGGTGCTAGAATATTTAGATGTTATTAATATACTACAAGCAGACGAAACAAATAGAATAGTAGAAAGAAAAGAAGTTGCACTTTTTGATGCAAAAGCTTTAAGAGAAGCTGTTTTAAATGCGTTCATTCATAATGACTGGTTAGATTTAAATGCACCAATGATATCAGTATTTACTGATAGAATAGATATTTTATCATATGGATCACTTCCTGAAGGACAAACACTAGAAGGCTTTTACGAAGGTAAAAGTACACCTAGATCTAAAGAACTGGCTCACATATTTTTACAACTTAGAATAAATGAACGCTCTGGTAGAGGTGTTAATAAAATTATTGATGCATATGGTAAAGAAGCTTTCTTGATTGAAGACAATTTCATTAAGGTTACTATTAAATATATTATAGTTAAGAGTGAAAAAAAGATAACATTTGATATTGAGTATGCAGCTATTAAAAGTTCTAAACCACGTGGAAATATGAACCGTATTTTAATGGAAATGAGAGATAATCCAAATATTACAACAAATCAATTGATAAGTTTAATTGGAATAAATAAGACCTCTATTCAAAAATATATTCGTATTTTAAAAGAGGAACATAAAATAGAACGTGTTGGTAGTAATAAAGCTGGATATTGGAAAGTTACGAATTAATAATTAATAATAAAATATTGATAGTGTTAAGTTTGCTATCAACATTTTTATAATTTTTATATTTAAATACTTTTCAATATTTAAAACATCGTTGATATACCCATATAAACTAAATTCCAACCCGATGAAATCCTTAAAGCTTGTTTATGAACTTTTATAA
>CAVCDW010000005.1:0-8168 GCA_963601055.1 Elusimicrobiaceae bacterium | reverse complement strand
TTTAGATGAAACGTATGGATTTAGTGTTTTATTATCAGCTGTAAGATATAAAGATTAAAAAGAGAGATAGTAGCTCTCTTTTTGTATTTTATAAGATATTTTATTACAAATTATGTAATATATATTTTGAATGTTATTATAATTAATTGAATATTTTGATTTAAATGGTTTTACTTTTATTTAATGTCATATTATGCTATACTAACTATATATTTTTTAATAAAATGGGGTTTTCATATGAGAATTTTAATTGTAGGATTAGGCCTTATGGGAGGCTCTTATGCAATGGGGCTTTCAAATGCCGGGCATGAAGTTTTTGCGACAGATATTAATATTGATTCTATTAAATATGCTAAAGATAATAAACTTATAGTAGATGGTTCAACAAATCCTAAAGATTTTATTGATAGTGTTGATATGATTGTGATTGGGTTATATCCAAATAACATTATTAGTTTTTTAAAAGAATATAATAAATACTTTAAAGAAGGACAAATTATAACTGATCTTTGTGGAATCAAAACATACTTTTTGAAGGAAGCACAAGAAATTGTAACAAAAGCTGAATATATATCGCACCATCCTATGGCAGGTCGTGAAAAGAGTGGTGTTCAATACGCAAATACAGAAATGTTTTTAAAAGCCAATTTTCTAATTACACCAACTGATAAAAACACAAGAAATGCTGTAGATATCCTAAAGGGTATTGGTACCGATTTGAAATTTGGAAAAATTTCTGTTGTTACTCCAAAACACCATGATGAGATTATAGCCTACACATCACAGTTAACTCATGCGATTGCGGTTGCGCTAGTAAATTCTGATAGGTCAGATGATTCAAAAGATTTTGTAGGGGATTCATATAGAGACCTTACTAGAATTGCTAAAATAAACGAAGAATTATGGAGTGAATTATTCTTTAATAATAAAGAAGCTTTAATGGAAAAGATTAGAGTGTTTGAAGAAGAATTAGATGAAATAAAAAAAGCTTTAAATAGTGATGATAAAGAATTATTAAAAGAGAAATTCAAGAGTTCTACAAAACATAGAAAAGAGATGGAATAATGAGAAAACTTCAAATTAATTTAAAAGATCATTCTTATGATATAGTAATTAAAGATGGTATTATTTCGGGAATTGGTGAATATATAAGAGAAGTTTATAAAAACAAAAAAATATATATCATAACAGATTCTAACGTGGCTCCTTTGTATTTAGATGTTGTAAAAAAAGATTTAAGCAAATATTACATAGTTGAAAGTGTTGTAATAAAAGCAGGTGAAGAGTCTAAATGCTTCGATATATATAAAGATGTATGTGAACAATTAATAAATCTTAATATAAGAAGAAATGAATTACTTTTAGCCTTAGGTGGTGGAGTAATAGGGGATTTAACAGGGTTTATTGCAGGCACTATGTATCGTGGTATTCCATATATTGGCGTACCTACATCACTACTTGCACAAATGGATTCATCAATTGGTGGTAAAACAGGAATAGATTTTTATAATAGAAAAAATATCATTGGTGTATTTAAACAACCATTGATGGTTTTAATTGACCCAAGAACTACTGATACATTACCAAAAGAGGAATTTATTAATGGAATGGGTGAACTTATTAAGCATGGTGCTATAGGTAATCCTAAGCTTTTAACTTTAATTGAAAATGGTTTAAATAGAATGACTGAAGAAGTTGTAGAAGAATCATTAAAAGTTAAAAAGGCTGTTGTTGAAATTGATGAATTTGATCAAAAAGAACGTATGTTTTTAAATTTTGGTCATACATTTGGACATGCGATAGAACTTAAATATGGTTATAAGCATGGAGTTGCGGTTGCGATTGGAATGTTAATGGCATTAAAATTTGGAATTGATATGAAGGAAACAAAAAAAGAATGTTATGATGTGATTTATAACATTTTAAAGAAATGTGAATTTCCTATCGTAGAATATAATTATAAAGATTATCTTATAGATATGGCTTATGATAAAAAGAATATTGCAGGTACAATAAAATTTGTATTTATAAAGGATTTTGGTGAACCTGAATTATATGAAATAAAAGAAGATAAAATAAAGGATTTGATGTAGATGAATGTTGTTATAACACCTAGTAAATTAGAAGGTAATGTAATAGTTCCACCTTCAAAAAGCTTATCTCATAGAGCTATAATTGCGGCATCCCTAGCAGAAGGTTGTAGTAAAATATCTAATATAATTTATAGTGAAGATATTTTAGCCACAATCAGTGCAATGGAAGGATTAGGAGCTAAAATAGAAAAATATGATGATTATTTAATAATTAACGGATCAAAACCTAAAAGAGTAAGCGAGGTAATAGACGCAAACGAATCAGGTTCTACAATTCGTTTTATGATTCCTATTGCGCTTGTAGTAGACAGTCCTGTGGAATTTATGGGTAAAAATAATTTAGTTAATAGACCACTTGATGTTTTTACTGATATATTTGATGAATTCGGTATTAAATATGAACGTGGTGAGAAATATTTACCTATGAAGGTATATAATGGATTAAAACCTGGAACATATAAAATAAGAGGAGATATTTCATCTCAATTTATTACAGGACTTTTATATGCCTTACCTCTTCTTGATGGTGACTCTAAGATTGTTATTACAACCACTTTAGAATCAAAAGGTTATATTGATCTTACAATGGATGTTTTAAAAAAGTTTGGCATTCAAATTCAAACAAAAGATTATACATCTTTTGAAATAAAAGGAAATCAAACATATAAAGCAGTAGATTATACTGTAGAAGGTGATTATTCACAAGCAGCCTTTTTTGCGGTCGCAAACACCTTGGGTGCTAATCTTAATATCCTTTGTATGAATGATGATTCATACCAGGGTGATAAGAAAATAATTGAGGATATTAATTCCTTTGGTGGTAATGCGTATTTTAAGTCTGGTGAATTAATAGTAGATACTAAAGAAACACATGGTACAACAATTGATTTTAAAAATTCTCCTGACTTAGGACCTATTCTTTGCGTACTTGCGGCACTATCTAAAGGACATTCTACTTTTACATCTGTAGAACGTCTTCGTATCAAGGAATGTGATCGAGTAAAAGCTATGGAAGAAGAGTTAAAAAAGATGGGTGCGAATGTTAAGGATAACATAGATACTATGGAAATAGATGGTATTAGTATGTTAGATGGATCGTTAGAATTAGATTCTCATAACGACCATAGAATAGTTATGGCATTAGCTATTGCGTCAATAAAGACTAAAGGAAAAATAAGAATTTTAAATGCAGGAGCTATTAAAAAGAGTTTCCCACATTTCTTTAAAGTATTTGAATCAATAGGAGGTATTGTATCATATGAAGAATAAATTAGAATCTGCAAGAGAAGTAATTAATTCTGTTGATTTAGAAATGATAGAATTATTCAAAAAGCGTATGCAAGCAGTATCAGATGTTGTTTCATACAAAATAGAAAATAATTTACCTGTCCTTGATTCTTCAAGAGAAAGTATTTTAATTAAAAAGAATTTGGAAGCATTAAACAATAAAGAATTAGAAGAATATTACTTAACTTTTTTTGAAGGTGTTTTAAAATCTTCAAAAGATTATCAAAAAAAGATTAAAGGAGAATAAAATGAAAACATTTGCGCTGCTTGGTGAACATTTGTCTCATAGCTATTCACCTATAATCCAAAAGAAATTATTTGAACTTAAAGGTCTTGATTATGATTATAAACTTCTTGAAATAAAGATAGATGAAATAGAATCAACGCTTGCGTTATTAAAAGAAGGAATATATTCTGGATTTAATGTAACAATACCTTATAAAAAAGAAGTTATGAAATATTTAGATGTTATTTCAGATGAAGCTAAAAAGATAGGAGCAGTAAATACTATCAAGTATATTGATGGTAAATTAATTGGATATAATACCGATTATTTTGGTTTCATAGAAGAATTAAAGTTTTATAATATTAATGTAGAAAACAAAAAGTGTTTTGTCTTAGGAACAGGTGGAGCATCTCTTGCGGTTAATAAAGCTCTTAAAGATTTGGGAGCTAATGTTATCTCTGTTTCAAGAACTAAAAGTTTTAATACTATAACATATGATGAATTAAATGTAGAAACAAATGATATTATAGTAAACACAACACCTGTTGGAATGTATCCTAACATAGATGCAAGCCCACTAGATATGGCTGTTGCGTCAAAAGCAAGCGCTATAGTTGATATTATATTTAATCCAAATATAACACGCCTTATGAGTTGTAACAAAAATAGTTACAATGGTATTATGATGCTTATAGGACAAGCTAAGATGGCACAAGATATTTGGTTAGATAATTCTGTTGATGTAGATTATAAAGATATGCTTACATATTTAAAAGAGGTGATTTGTGGTGAATAGTTTTGGTAGATTATTTAGAGTATCCATATATGGTGAATCCCATGGAAAATCTATTGGTGTTGTAGTAGATGGTGTAAAAAGCGGAATTAAATTATCTGAAGAAGACTTCTTAAAAGATTTATTAAGAAGAAAATCAGGAGGGCTTGGAACAACACCTCGTATTGAAGATGATTTAGTAATGATTGAATCAGGTGTATTTAATGGGTATACTACAGGAGCACCTATTTCACTTAGGTTTGTAAATAATAATACAAAGAGTAAAGATTATTCTAACTTAGTAACACACCCAAGACCAGGACATGCGGATTTTACAGCATCTAAAAAATATAATGGATTTAATGATTATAGAGGCGGTGGTCATTTCAGTGGAAGAATTACACTAGGATTGGTTGCGGCTGGAGTAATAGCTAAAAAGATGCTTAAAGATGTATCTTTTGAATCGAAAATAGTAAATCTTTGTGGTGAAACTGATCAAACAAAGTTCCAAGATATTTTAAAAAATGCCGTAGAAACTCATGATTCAGTAGGTGGGGTTGTAGAGATTGTTATAAATGGTGTTAAAGTAGGGCTTGGAGAACCATATTTTGATTCCCTTGAATCAACAATATCGCATCTAATGTTTTCAATAGGCGCAGTAAAAGGAATTGAATTTGGTACAGGATTTGATGGCGCATCATTGAAAGGATCAGAGTTTAATGATAAACTAATAGATGCAAGTGGTAAAACTAGTACAAATAATAATGGTGGAATAAATGGTGGTATATCAAATGGTAACCCTATTGATTTAAAAGTGTTTATTAAACCAACACCAAGTATTGGATTACCACAAAAAACTTATGACTTTAAAGAAAATAAAGTTTCTGATTTAATTATTGAAGGACGTCATGATTCAGCAATCATTGTAAGAGCTTTAGTTTGTTTAGAGGCAGCATGTGCTATAGCACTATGTGATGCATATCTTATAGATAATGCATATAGAAATAAAGAAGAAGGAGAATTTTAAAAATGAGTAATAAGAAAATCGCAATCGTAGGAGCAGGTCCAGCAGGACTTGCGGCAGCAAAAGAATTACTAACTGCAGGATATAGCGTTGATATTTTTGATAAGGAAAATTTTGCAGGAGGAGTAATGGCATTTGGTATTCCATCATTTAGATTTAAGATGGATGCGATTAAAAAACAAGTTGAACCAGTTGAAAACTTAGGTGGAAAATTCCACTTTGGAGCTGATTTAAAGGAATCAGATTTCTTAAAACTTGCTGAAGAATATGATTATGTTTATTTAGCATATGGATTAACAAAGGTAAGACATTTAGGAATTCCAGGTGATGATTTAGAAGGATCTCTTAATGCTTTAGAATTCTTAAGACAATATAACTTTGATGATAAATTAAGTCTTACAACTACTCGTCCAGTTCTTCATGGGACTGTTGTAGTAGTAGGAGCAGGAAATGTTGCGATGGATGCGGCTAGAGTTGCGACTCGTTGTCATGCAGATAAGACTATTATCGCATATCGTCGTTCACGTGATGAAGCACCTTGTACAAAAGCTGAAATGGATCAAGCTGAAGGTGATGGAGTTATTATGCAATTCTTAACTAACCCTGTTGAGGTTATTGGAGAAAATGGAAAAGTTAAAGCAGTTAAATGCGAAATAATGACTTTATCTGAGCCAGATGAGTCAGGACGTAAAAAGCCAGTTGGTACAGGAGAATATACAACAATTGAATGTGATTATGTAATTTCTGCAATTGGACAAATTCCAGATACTTCAATCTACAACGTAGGACGTCTTGAAACTGACCACGGATATTTAAAGGCTGTTTCAAATGTTGGTGAATCATTCCAAACTTCAGTTGAAAATATCTACACAGGTGGAGATATTGTAAAGGGAGCTAAAACAATTGGTGTAGCCCTAAAGTGTGGAAAAGATTTCGCAAAAATGGTAATTGCGGCTGATCAAGAATAATTAATCAATAAAAATGATGCTAGTGATAGTGTCATTTTTTTTAAATCGAGATCAAAAATACACGTTTAAAAAGAATTAAGATATTATTTGTTGAATTGTATATTTTTTTTAGTAAAAAGAAGTTAAATTCAATTGATTTTTTTAGTTAAAGAAATGTATAATAAATTAAAGGAAGAAAAAATACTAAGAGGTGATTGTTATGTTATTAATTTCAAGTAAACTTATGGGCGAAATCATTTGTGGAGTTTGTATAGCATTATTAGTAATTCTAGTAATTTGTGCTATTGTATCAAAGACTCCAAACAACAAAGATTCTAAAGAAGTTGTAAAGAATAATGCAGAAGAAAAAGAAGTTTCAGCTGAGGAGGAAGCAGAAGAAACTCCTGAAGAGAAAGAAGTAGTTGAGCCTGCTGAGGAAGAGGAAGAAGTTGAAACTGAAGAAGAGACTTCAGAAGATGCAGCAGAAGAAACTGACGACGAAGAACAAGAAGAGGAAACAGAAGAAACTCCTGAAGAGGAAGAGGTAGTTGAGCCTGCTGAAGAAGAAGTTGAAACTGAAGAAGAGGCTTCAAAAGAACCAGTAGAAGAAACTGACGACGAAGAACAAGAAGAGGAAACAGAAGAAACTCCTGAAGAGGAAGAGGTAGTTGAGCCTGCTGAAGAAGAAGTTGAAACTGAAGAAGAGGCTTCAAAAGAACCAGTAGAAGAAACTGACGACGAAGAACAAGAAGAGGAAACAGAAGAAACTCCTGAAGAGGAAGAGGTAGTTGAGCCTGCTGAAGAAGAAGTTGAAACTGAAGAAGAGACTTCAGAAGAACCTGCAGAAGAAACTAACGAAGAAGAGCAAGTAGAGGAAACTGAAGAAACTAAAGAAGGAAGTACTGATGCAGTAGTTGCTCAGCCAAATGCAAGATATGCTGGAAAATATGTAATTACTATGGATGAAACAGGATATAGATTTAAATTAGTAGCATCTAATGGTCAATCATTAATCGTATCTGAAGCATATACAACAGAAGCTGGATGCCGTAGAGGTATTGATACAATTAAGAGAAATGTTGTGGCAGGACAAGTTAAAATAGATTCTGACAAACATAATCTATATTTCTTTACACTTGTATCAAAACAAAATAGAATTTTAGCACAATCTGCTTCTTATAAAGCAAAAGATTCGGCTGTAAGAGCATCTGAATCATTTAAGAAGTTTGCCCTAACAGACAATATTATTGTTGATGAAGAAAGTAAAAAATCAGCATCTACAGCAGAAGTTGTAAATATTGAATCTGAAATAAAAGATGGTGGAGAATATACTATTGAACAAGATTCACATGGTTATATTTATGTCTTAAAAGCATCTAATGGTGTAAAGATTGTTACATCACAAGATTATAGTTCATTAAATGCTGCCAAAGAAGCATACGAAAGATTTAAAGATGCAGTATATAATGGTGAATGGCAAATTGTTAAGGATAAGAATTCAAATTACCAATTCAAACTATATCTAAGAAGAAGACTTGTAGTTGCAGGTGAATTATATCAATCAAAAGATCAAGTAAAGAGTACAATAGCTTCAATTAAATCTTGGGCTAAGAATGCTACTTACGAAGAACCTAATTTTGAAAACAACCAACAATAAATAAGAAGGGTATGGGCGTTATGCTCATACCTTTTTCATTTATTATAAAAAAATGCTTGCATAGTAAAAATCATTGTGTTATAATGAAATGGCTGTTAAAGATATTAAATGGTCCGGTAGTTCAGTTGGTTAGAATGCCTGCCTGTCACGCAGGAGGTCGCG
>CAVCDW010000004.1:0-5641 GCA_963601055.1 Elusimicrobiaceae bacterium | reverse complement strand
CTTTATATTTAGTCAATACTTTTTAGTATTTTTAAAATAAAAGATATATAATATATGTAGGTGATATTGTGAATACATTAAATTCAATTTTTAGTAAATATAAATATATTATTTGTCTTGATACTGAAACTACTGGTCTAGATTTTAAAAACGATCAAATAATTGATTTAGGTGTAATTGTTGAAGAATTAAAAAATGATGAAATATGTGAAGTTGGAAATATTAATTCTCTTATTAAATTAGCAGATCCATCAAAGAAACTTGATCATAAAATTATAGAATTAACTCATATTACAGATGAGATGTTAGAAGAAAATGGTGAAGATATTTCTGATGTTAGAAATAAGTTTGTACAATTCTTAAGTTTGCCCGATAAAAAATTAATCGCAACATATAATGCTCATTTTGATTTGTCATTTTTAAGATATTTCTTAAAGGGTTATAAGTTTGAAAATTTAGATTTTCTAGATATATTAACAATTTATAAAGATCGTCAAGAATATCCTCATAAATTATGTAATGCTGTTACTAAATATAATTTAGATGATATCGTAAAAAACTCTCATAGAGCATTAGATGATACTTATGCTTGTTTCGAAGTATTAAAAGCTATGTCAAATGAAAAAGATGATATTGATAAATATATTAATTTATTTGGTTATAATCCTAAATATGTACCAAAGGAAAAAATAAAAAATATAGAATATAAACCGCAATCATATTATCATGACTTGCCTTTATATGAAAAATAAATCGGATTAATAAATCCGATTTGTTTTTTTTTATAAATTATTAATGATTGCTTTAGTAATAGATTCTGTAGTTCCAGTACCACCAAGATCTGGTGTTACATCAATCTTATTCTCTAATACTGTTCTAATTGATTTTCTAATCTTTTCTGCAACTTCACCTTGTCCGATATGGTCAAGCATCATACATGCGCTCATTAACATTGCGATAGGGTCTGCAATACCTTTTCCTGCAATATCAGGTGCACTTCCATGAACTGCTTCAAAAATTGCGACATCTTTTCCAAGGTTTGCTCCTGGTACTAATCCAAGTCCACCAACAAGACCCGCAATTAAGTCAGAGATAATATCTCCATAAAGGTTTGGTGCTACTAATACATCATACTTTTCAGGATACATAACTAGTTGCATACACATATTGTCTACAATCTTCTTATCAGCTTCAATTTGTGGATATTCAGCAGCTACTTTATCAAATACTTTAATAAATAGACCATCTGAATTTTTAAGAATGTTAGATTTATGAATAGCTGTTACTTTCTTTCTTCCATTTTTTAAAGCATATTCAAATGCATAACGAATAATTCTTTCAGAACCTTTTTCAGTAATTCTCTTGATAGCTTCATATCCACCATCAATCGCATGTTCTTCACCAATATATAAATCTTCTGTATTTTCTCTTACTGTAACTATATCAACATTTTGGAATCTTGATAATCCTTTATATGAAGAAGCTGGACGTAAGTTTGTATATAAATCATATAAAAGTCTTAATTGAACATTTACTGATTTAAATCCTTTTCCAAGTGGAGTTGTTACAGGTCCTTTTAAAGCTACTTTATATTTAGAAATAGCTTCTTTAGATTCTTCTGGTATTAATTCATTTAATTTTTCATATGCAGTTTGACCAATTAAATATGGATGCCATGTTATTTGTGCTCCAGCTGCATCTAAAATTTCTACTACTGCTTTTGTGATTTCAGGTCCGATTCCGTCACCTTCAAATAATACTACGTCTGTCATTTTTAATCTCCTGTTTTTATATCTTCTATTTTTTCTATTCTATCTCCTACATATTTTGTTGCAGGACGCACTATCTTTGAAGAATAAAGAATAGCTTCTACATCGTGTGATACCCAACCGATAAGTCTTGCGGCTGCGAATATAGGAATGAATAAATCTCTTGGTATTCCAAGCATTTCATACACAAGCCCAGAATAAAAGTCAACATTTGCGCATACAATTTTATTCTTTTCATTTTTGAAAATATCAATCGCAATGCGTTCAAATTTTGAATAGAAATCAAATTTTTTCTTAGTGTAATCTTTAGTTTGTGCTAATTTAAAAGCTTCTGCTTTTAAAACTTCACATCTTGGATCAGATACTGTATATATCGCATGGCCAATTCCATATACAAGTCCTGATTTATCTCCAAATTCTTTATTTAATATTTTATTTATAATATCTCTTATTTCATCTTCTGTTGCATCAAGTCCTATTTCATTTATTACTCTATCCATTTGATCTAGAGTAGCTTGGTTAGCTCCACCATGTTTAGGTCCTTTTAATGATGCCATAGATGCAGATATCATTGAATATATATCAGTCGCAGTTGAAGCTACTACTGTACCTACGAATGTAGAGTTATTTCCTCCACCATGGTCAGTATGAACCATTAAACATCTATCTAATGTTTTAGCTTCGATTTCTGTAAACTTACCATCATTTCTAGATAAGTATAGAATGTTTTCTGCAAAAGAATATTCTTTTTTAGGGAAATGAATATGTAATGAATCGTGATCTAGATAATGTGTTTTAGCTTGAAGTGAATAAGAAATAATTGCAGGCATTGCGGCCATTATTCTTATTCCTTTTTTAATAAGTTCAAACGGATCAATGTTATCAGGATCATCATCAAATGAATATAAAGATAAAATAGCTCGTGATATATGATTCATTAATGATTTAGAAGTGTTTTTTAAAATAATATTTTCTAAGAATCCTTCTGGTAAATCATATTGTTCACTTATTATATTTTTAAATGTTTGGCGTTCTTCTTTTGATGGATAATGTCCAAATAATAATAGAAATGCCGTATTTTCATATCCAAATTCATTTCCACATAGTTTTGTTATATCTCTAATATCAATACCTCTATAATATAGGTTTCCTATTTTAGGCTCTTTAATACCATCTTCAGTAACGTTATATCCTGATACTTCGGCAACTTTAGTAAGTCCTACTAATACCCCTGTACCATTATTATTTCTAAGCCCTCTTTTAACCTTATATAAATCATAAAGGTCTTGATCAATATATCCATCTTTTAGAACTTGTCCATATTCTTTTTCTAAAAATGTTTGATTGTCCATTATAATTTTCCCTTCTAAGGTGAAATTATAGATTTAATAATCCACCTTTATTAATTAATTCTTTTTCTTCGTCTGTTAATTCAACATGTGCATTAACAACTGTGTTCTTTGTTAAGTTCTTTATTTCTACATCAAAATTATCTGATATAGTAATTTCTACATCATCAAATTTATCAGCTACAAATTTAACTTCTATTGGTAAAATACCAAAGTTAATTAAATTCTTTTTATGAATACGTGCGAATGATTCTGCAACTACTGCCTTAATTCCTAAATATCTAGGAGCTATTGCGGCATGTTCTCTTGAAGAACCTTGTCCATAGTTAGAACCAGCTACTATTATTCCACCACCATTTGCTATACAATCATCATGGAATTTTTCATCTATTTGATAGAAGCAGAACTCTGATATTTTAACAATATTTGATCTATAAGGTAAAACATTAGCACCTGCTGGCATAATATGGTCTGTAGATATATTGTCTGGTAATGAAATCATAACTTTAGCTTTAAAATGATTTCCTATTGGTTCAAATTTAGGTAATGGTTTAATATTTGGTCCCATCTTAACTTCACCATCATATGATGGATATATAAATAACGAATCATTTTTAACGAAATCTTCTTTTGTAGGTAATGCCCATAAATCTAGTTTCAATCCAGTTGGATCTGCAATTTCACCTTTTATTGCAGAATATGCAGCTACTTCTGGTGAACATAAGTAAAGACTTGCGCTCTTAGTACCACTTCTTCCATAGAAGTTTCGGTTGAATGTTCTAAGTGATACACCATCAGTACATGGAGATTGACCCATACCAATACATGGTCCACATGCTGACTCTAATATACGAGCTCCAGCATTTAATAATACTTCAAGAATTCCTGATCTTGTAAGCATTGTAAGAACTTGTTTAGATCCTGGCGCAATTCCTAAAGATACTGAAGGATGAACCTTATTACCTTTTAAAATCGATGCGACTTTAATAAAATCGTAATAAGATGAATTTGTACATGAACCAATTAATACTTGATTTACTTTAATTCCTTTTAATTCATCAACGGTTTTTGTAATATCAGGCATTGATGGACAAGATACTGTAGGTTTTAATGAAGAAAGGTCAATAGTATATTCTTCATCATAAACTGCATCTTCATCCGCAATAATTTCTTTATAATCTTTTTCTCTTCCTTGAAGTTTTAAGAATTCTAATGCTTTTTCATCTGCAGGAAATACTGATGTAGTAGCTCCTAGTTCAGCACCCATGTTTGTGATAGTTGCACGTTCAGGAACAGATAATGTCTTTACACCATCACCTGTATATTCAATAACCTTATTAATTCCACCTTTAACAGTCATTAATCCGATTAAATGAATAATAATATCTTTTGGCGCAACACCTGGTCTTAATTTTCCAGTTAATTTAACATTAACAATCTTAGGACAAACAAGTGCAAATGGATGTCCAGCCATGGCCATCGCAACATCAAGTCCTCCAGCTCCAATCGCAAGTGCACCAATTGCACTAGATGTAGGAGTATGTGAATCTGATCCTAGAATAGTTCTTCCAGGATAAGCAAAGTTTTCAAGATTTAATTGATGACAAATTCCATTTCCAGCTTTACTAAATACAATACCATATTTATTAGCTACAGTTTGTAGGAATTCATGATCATCCATGTTCATAAATCCATTTTGTAGTGTATTATGATCTACATATGATACACAAAGATCAGCTTTTACACGATCAAGTCCCATACTCATGAATTCAAGATATGCCATTGTACCAGTCGCATCTTGAGTAAGTGTTTGATCAATTTTAATTTTTATTGTTTCACCTCTTACTAATTCATCATTAGTATGAGCTTTTAATATTTTCTCAGTTACAGTTAAACCCATAATTATCCTCCAATTGTCATTTTATTTAATTATACTATAAACAACATAAAATTAAAAGAAAAAAGGAAATTACGCTACAAAATCATAATTTCCTTTAACTATTTTTGAATTATTTACGAATAATTTAAAGAATTATAGTATATCTTATTAAAATACAAAAGGATATAGTACCAAAGAGAGGGGGCCTATATCCTTAAGTATTGTATATTGAAGAAAAAAGAAAAGTTACAATAAATTTGTTACCACATTTTAAATAAAAAATGGAATGCTGTTGCATCCCTTGTAATAAAAAAATATACATGTGCAACTGGCTGACTCTTACGAGTCCCTATAGCTTTGCGTCGCTAGATTACTCTAGTTTTGCCAAAATTATTGTGGGGGTTATTACTAACCACTAATATTATATATAACAAGTATATCAATGTCAATAGTAAATAAAAAAAAGAATAGTGTTAACTATTCTCAAAAATTGCTAATAATGGCGCCCGCTAAAGGACTTGAACCTTCGACACCCTGATTAACAGTCAGGTGCTCTAACCAACTGAGCTAAGCAGGCACTTAAATAAAAAGAAAGATAAGCCTGGCAACGTCCTACTCTTGCACATTGTACTACCATCAGCGCT
>CAVCDW010000003.1:0-9252 GCA_963601055.1 Elusimicrobiaceae bacterium | reverse complement strand
ATTTAATCGTAGTTAGATAAAACTAACTTTCAAAGGTATTTAAATTATATCCATAAAAACTAAGCTAGGCCATTTTGCTTGAGTGGATGAACGTAGACAAAACGATTCAAACAACATAATATCTTCCTATTATTGCCTACCTATTTAAATATCAACAATCCCGACGAATACTTGGCAGTTGGTCGGGATTTATTTTTTTATTTTTGGTTTACATAATTTCACATATAATTTTTATTTTTATTTTAAATTGACTTGTTAAAATAAAATCATAAAAGGTTAGGTGATTTATATGAATAAAGTAAGAATGTTAAGTGCGGTGGGGATCGCAACAATCAGCGCAATTTGTTTACTTAGTTGTAAAACAAAAGATGTAGATAACGAAAATAATGGTGATGGTAGTAGTGAGACTACAAGTAATACTTCATCATCGGAGGTTACTACTTTGAAACACAGTGTTAATTTTTATTTAAATGATACTGTGTATACTACACTAAGTGTAGATGAAGGAACATCTCTTAGTGAGTCGGATTTACCAGAAGTTCCAACTGTTAGTGGCTACACTGTTTCTTGGGATATCAGTAGTGTATCATTAAATAATATTAGCAGTGATATAAATATATATGCAGTGCTTGTCGCAAACACATATACTATTACATATTATCTTATAGATACTGATGGTAAAACTTCAGTATATGAAACACAAAGTTATAAGTATAAGGACACAATTACAGCTCCAAGTGTTTCAGTAGAAGATGGTTATGCGTTTAGTGGATGGAAGAATTTAGGTACTACAATGCCTGCTTCAAATCTTGAAATTTATGGTAGTATTACCTCAATTGATGATAGTATTGATATTTCAACTTATGCAAGTGGAAGTGTTATAAATATAACTAGTAGTGGTACATATAAAATTGTTGGTGAAGGAACTAATGTAAGTATTAATGTATCCGCAAGTGATGAGGTTAATTTAGTTGTTGATGGTGTAAATGATTTATCACTAAAAACACCATTTATAACATCATCATCTGCTATTAATATCACATGTTTAAACGATTCAACAATTAGTTCTACATCTTCATTTGAAGGTGATGCTTTAATATATAGTAGTGCTGATATTTCGATGCTTGGAAGTGGAACTTTACAAATTGTTTCATCATCAAGTGATAGTGTTGGAATAATGTCTTCTAAATCCGCATTAAATATTGTAAGTGGAACATATAATATTTCATCAGCATATGTAGGATTATGGGCAAAAGGTAAAGGAGCTACCCTAAATATTTCTGGTGGAGATTTAACAGTGGTTTCAGCTGATACAGCCCTTAAGTCTAAAACAGAAATAAACGTAAGTGGTGGAGATATTAATCTTACATCTACATCATCAGATGGTATAAATGCAGATAGTGTTAAAGTAACATCAGGTGATATAACAATAATTGCTAAAAACGATGGAATCCAAGGGGATACTTTAGTAGAAATTAGTGGAGGAAGTGTTGATATTACAACAAATGGTGGTCAAACATCTGGATCATCATTAAAACAAAGTGATACCCACTTCACATTTGAAGTAGAAGATACTTCATCATATACAACAGAAGATGAATATTATGGACTGTATGTTATATATAATTCAACATATGTAGAAGTAGATGAAGATAATTATTCAACTTATAAATCATATACAATGTATAACAAAGTTTCATGTAAGGGATTAAAATCTGATACAGATATTAATATTTTAGGTGGAACTGTTACAATAGATTCTTTAGATGATGCGATTAATTCTAAACAAAATGTTTTAGTAAATGGTGGAACTACAACTATCACATCCGCATCGGATGGAATTGTTGCGGACACATTACTGAAAGTTGTAAGTGGAAGTGTGAATATTGATACAGAGGCTACTTTCTATAAGTCATCTAGTGGAAAGTATTCACAAAGTGGATCAACGTACAAAAAGAGTGAAAATGGATCTTATGATATGTATGTATCCGCAAAAGGATTAAAATCAGATGCTGATATTTTGTTAAATGGTGGTACCGTAACTATTGATTCTGATGATGATGGTATACATTCTGATACATATGTCACCATAAATGGCGGTAATTTTAATGTTAGTACATTAGATGATGGAGTACATGCGGACACAACACTCCAAGTTGGAAGTACTTCAGATGATAATAGTCTTATCACATTAAATGTATTAACTTCTTATGAAGGACTTGAAGCTGGAACTGTTTATGTAGATAGCGGTAATATATCAGTAGTAGCTAGTGATGATGGAATAAACGCTGCTGGTGGTAGTGATTCATCTGATAGTGATTCACGACCTGGGGAATTTAACCCAGGTGGAGGAAGAGGACCTTTTGGAAGAACAAGTCAAAATGCATCTTCATCTACTACCACAACAACTAGTGATTATAACTTATACATAAATGGTGGATATTTAGTAATCAATGCTGGTGGTGATGGGCTAGATTCTAATGGTAATTTATATGTAACAGGTGGTACTTCAATAATATATGGGCCTACAAATGGTGGAAATGGTTCACTAGATTATGGAGATTATAATAGTGAATTTGTATATAGTGGAGGAACACTAATAGCCATTGGAACTTCAGGTATGACAGTATTCCCTACAAGTGGAACTTACTTATACTTTAGTAGTCTTTCAATATCTAAAGGAACAAGTATTACAATTAAAAGTGGAAGTGAAACGTTGTTTAACATAAGTGGTGTAAAGAGCGCAAATGAGGTTATTTTCTTATCAAGTAAAATAACAAAAGGTTCATCTTACAACATAACTGTAGGAAGCACAACTAAATCAGCTACTGCAAAATAATAAAAAAAGATGCCGTAGGTTTTACCTATGGCGTTTTTGGCTTTTGTTAAATTAAGATAATTCGATATAAAAGATTATAAAAGTTATTATAAAAAAAGACTTGAATCCTATATGAAACAAGTCTTTTAATTATTTGTTATTCTCTTCCTTTCCAACTTGAGACAACTTTACCTTCACCATCTTTACATGTTCCACATAAGATAAGAATGAAGTCAACAAATGCCCAAACACAAGAAATGATAATTGGAATAATTAGAAAACAAAAACAAGTTAATATGAGTTGAGTAACTGCAGTCTTTTTGTTTCCAAGATAGAAATTATGTATTCCTAAATATCCTAAGAACCACGCAAGAAGTGCCGCAACAATTCTTGATCTATCTGAAACGTTAGAGAATGCCCCACCATTATTTCCTGAAGTATTGTTGTTAACGATATCAGCAGTTGATTCTTGATTTGCGCCGCAGTTAGGGCAGAATTGATCATTATCTTCTAGTTGTTTTCCACAATTTTTACAAAATTTCATAAGTAAATCCTCCTATAACATTAGATTATCAAACATCATGCTTCGTGTCAAACAAATTAATATTATTAATAATAGTATTTAAATAATTTATTATAAAACTAATATTGTTGCATAATATTTTGCAATTTAAGATGTAGTATCATGAATAAAACTACATCTATTGTTTAAAATGATATAATATGCTATAATTTTTTATTATTGAAAGGAGTTTTTTATATGAAATATTTAAGAGAATCTTTAGAAGGCATGGTTCCATATCATGCGCCATACATTGAGGAAGGAATTATTTTAAACGCGAATGAATCTCCTTTTAATGTTCCAACACAAATATTAGAGATTTTTACAGAAAATTTAAAGAATGTTAGGTTCAATCGTTATCCTGATATGGAATCTGTGATGTTAAAGGATGCTTTAGCTAAAACATATGATGTTAAAAGAGAAAATGTAGCTTGTGGAGTTGGATCTGATGAAATACTACAATGCTTATTCAACGCAGTTATTACAAAAGGTGATAATGTTGTTGTAATGGATCCATCATTTTCTATGTATTCAGAATACGCTAAAATTTATGGAGCTAATGCAGTAAAAGCTGAGGCTAACAAAGATTTCACATTTAATTTAGATAACATGTTAGAAGCTATTAAGAAAAGTAATCCTAAAATGGTTATTTTATGTTCTCCAAATAATCCTACAGGAATTCTATTAAAAGAAGAAGAGGTTAGAAGTATTATAGAAAGCACTGATGCCTTAGTTATACTTGATGAAGCTTACATTGAATTTGCAGGTGAAGGTCTTGTAAAACTCACAAAAGAATATAGTAACTTAATGGTTTTAAGAACATTCTCAAAACTTTATGCAGGGGCTGCTATAAGACTTGGATATGCTATAAGCCAAAAGGATAATATTGATTTAATTGATACTGTTCGTTCACCATACAATATTAATACTTTAACTCAACTTATGGCTAAAACAATAATTGAACATAAAGTTTTATATAAAGAAAGACAAGAATATTTTAAAGAACAAAGAAGAAATATGTATGATGCTTTAGTTCGTCTTAATATTGAAGTTTATCCTACAAAAGCTAATTTCTTATGGATGAGATTAAGTGATAAAATAAATGAAGCTTTAGTAAGAGAAAAGATTTATATAAGAACTATGACATATAAAGGAATTAAATATAATAGAGTTACTATAGGAACTCCTGAAGAAAACGAAAACTTCTTAAAGGTGGTGCGTCAAAATGCGTAGTGCAACACTAAAAAGAGATACAAAAGAAACTAAAATAGAAATTAATTTAAATCTTGATGGTGAAGGTAAAAGTAATATTGACACAAAAATAGGTTTTTTTAATCATATGCTAGAAGCTTTGTCCAAACATAGCCTTATTGATATGGATATTGAATGTTGCGGTGATATAGATGTTGATACACATCACTCTGTAGAAGATACAGGTATAGTTTTAGGTAAAGTTTTTAAAGAAGCCTTAGGTGATAAAAAAGGAATAGAACGCTATTCATCATTTACAATGTGTATGGATGAGGCTTTAATACTTGGATCCCTTGATTTATGTGGAAGAGGATATTTTATGATGGATTATAAATTCAAAACACCAAAATGTGGTGATTTTGAAACAGAAACAGTAGAAGAATTCTTCCGCTCATTTGCCTTGAATGCTGAATTAAACTTACATTTCGTAGTATTAAGAGGAGAAAATGCACATCATATTATTGAAGCTATGTTTAAATGTTTAGCTAAGATGTTAAGAGATGCGATTTCTTATAATCCACGTATTAAAGGTGTATTCTCAACTAAGGGGTCTTTATAATGATAGCTATTATAGATTATGGAATTGGAAATCTTCATTCAGTTTTAAACGCATTTAAATCTTTAGGGTTTGATGCGAAAATAACATCTGATAAAGATGAAATATTAAAAGCAGATAAAGTAGTCCTTCCTGGAGTTGGAGCTTTCGGTGATGCGATTAATACTTTTAAAGAACGTGGGTTTGTAGAAGTTATAAATAAAATTGTTGAAAGAAACACACCACTTTTAGGAATTTGCGTAGGACTACAAATGTTATTTGATAGATCATATGAATACGGAGTACACGAGGGATTAGGTCTTTTAAAAGGTGATATCGTAAAATTTGAAGATGATGGTTTAAAAGTACCACAAATAGGATGGAATACTATTAGTATAAAAGATAAAACAAACCCTTTATTTAAAGGTATAGAAGATGGATCTTATGTTTATTTTGTTCATTCATATTATTTATCTAATGAAGATTTTAAAGATGTCGCAACTACTACAACATACTCTGTTACATACCCATCTTCAGTAAGAAAAGGGAATATATACGCAACTCAATTTCATCCTGAAAAATCAGGTAGCGTAGGACTTAAAATACTTAAGAATTTTGGTGAATTATAATGAAATTATATCCAGCAATAGATTTATTAAATAAAAGATGTGTAAGACTTTATAAAGGTGAATATAGTAAGGTAACTGACTATGGTGATCCTGTTCTGGTTGCTCAAAAGCTAAAAAACATGGGAGCTACATTTCTTCATCTTGTAGACCTTGATGGCGCAAAAGAAGGAAGAAGTGTTAATCTTGATGTTGTTAAAGAAATAATTGATAAAACAGGATTAGATGTAGAACTTGGCGGAGGTATTAGAACACTAGATAAAATTGATTTAGTACTTTCATTAGGAGTAAAAAGAGTAATTCTTGGTAGCGCCGCTATAGAAAATCCAAGCCTTGTTGAAAGTGCTATAAAAAAATATGGTAGTGAACGCATTGTAATAGGTGTTGATACAAAGGATTTTAAAGTGAGAACTAATGGATGGATTTTAGAATCTAATGTTGACGCATTAGATTTTGCCAAAAAATTAGAAGAAGCAGGCGTAAAATATATTATATTTACAGATATATCAAAAGATGGAACCCTAGAAGGGTTTAATGACAAACAAACTAAAAAATTAATAGATAATACAAATATTAGTATAATCGCATCAGGTGGTGTAAGAAATATAGATGATTTAAGACTCGCATCTTCTATTGGATGTGAAGGAATAATCATTGGTAAAGCTTTCTATGAAGGAACAATCAACCTTAGTGATGCGATAAAGGAGTTTAAATAATGCTTGCGAAAAGAATTATACCCTGCCTTGATGTTAATATGGGTAGAGTTGTAAAAGGTGTAAATTTTATAAATTTAATAGACGCAGGAGATCCTGTTGAAATCGCAAGAGGATATTCAGATTTAGGCGCAGATGAAATAGTATTTCTAGATATTACTGCATCTAGTGATAAACGTGATATCATACTTGATGTTGTAGAAAAAACAGCCGAAGTAATTTTTATTCCGCTTACTGTTGGTGGAGGAATTAGAAACATTGATGATATTAGAAAAATCCTTAATGCAGGAGCTGATAAAGTATCTATAAATAGCGCTGCTGTAAAAGATCCTAATATTATAAACGAAGGATCAAAGAAATTTGGAAATCAATGTATTGTTGTCGCAATAGATGCTAAATGGAATGGAGAGTTCTATGAGGTATATATTAATGGAGGAAGAACAGCTACAGGACTAAACGCAATAGAATGGGCTAAAGAGTGTGAAAAAAGAGGAGCTGGAGAAATTCTTTTAACATCAATGGATAAAGATGGAACTAAGAGTGGATTTGAGATAAATCTTACATCTTTGGTATCTAGCGCTGTACGCATTCCTGTTATTGCATCCGGTGGAGCTGGTTCAAAAGAGGATTTCTTAGATGTATTTAAAGAAGGAAAGGCGGATGCGGCCCTTGCGGCATCACTATTCCACTTTAATATATTACCGATTAAAGAATTAAAAGAATATTTGAAAGATAATAATGTAGAAGTAAGAATGTAAGGAGTTATTATGACAAAAGAAGAATTATTAAAAGAAGTAAAATATGATTCTAACGGACTTGTAGTTGTAGTTGTTCAAGACTACCATGCTAAAAAAGTTAGAATGGTCGCATACATGAATGAAGAAGCTTTAAAGAAAACACTAGAAACTAAAGAATGTTATTATTATTCTAGATCAAGACAACGCCTATGGCATAAAGGTGAAGAATCAGGACATTTTCAATATCTAAAAGGAATTAGTATTGATTGTGATGGTGATGCGCTATTAATTCAAATTGAACAAAAAGATGGAATTTCATGTCATACAGGACATCAAACTTGTTTCTACCGTGATGTAGATAGTGATATGGAAGTTGTTTTAAATCGTGGTCATGTTAAATCTTCATCACACTTTTTAAATAATTTACTTCTTACAATCTCTGATAGAGATAAGAATCCTAAAGAAGGTTCATATACAAATTATTTAATTGATAAAGGTATGAATAAAATTTTAAAGAAAGTCGGAGAAGAATCAACAGAAGTTGTAATAGCTGCTAAAGATAATTCAAAACAAGACACAATCTTTGAAATTGCGGATTTAATGTATCATCTAACTGTTATGATGGAACAACTTGGTATCACTTGGGATGATGTAGAAGATGAACTAGGAAAAAGAGAGTAGTAATAAATAAAATGCCTCGCTATATATGTAGTGAGGTGTTTTTTTATGGTTAAATATTTTAAATATATAACAATTGCGGTAGTATTACTCATTGCCTATATTATTTTTGTATCAATATACATAAATGAAAATAATAGAACAAAAGTGTATTACACAGAAAATATTATGTACACAATCTTTCTTGATGGTGAGGTTACATATACTGGTGATATGAAAGTTAAGAAAGGCACAAAACTAGGGGATTTTATTTATGATTATCTAAAGCCTAATGCAGATTTTGAATCGTTTAGCGATAGTGAAGAAGTAGTAAATAATAAAACTTATAAGATAGCTTATAAAGATAAAATAAATATTAATACAGCTGATCAAAAAGAATTACAAAAAATAAAAAATATAGGGCCTGATAGATCGCAAAATATCATAAATGGTAGACCATATCAAAATATATCAGAAATACTCACAAAAAATATAATAGGTAAAGATTTATATGAAAACATCAAAAATGAAATTATGGTATAACAACATTCATTTCTTTGTTGTCCCACCACTTTTGATAGCTTATTCATTTAAATATCCAATATTTATATTATTTCTAATTCTATATTTAACATATGTGTATAAAAAAAGAATATTTATAAAACAAGTTATGATAATATCTTTAATATTTGGGGTAATATTTTTGATGTATAATCTCTATACCCCAAAAGAGCGTGATAATTTTGATGGTATTGTATTAAGTGTTAAAGATGATAATAGGTATGAAGTATTCAATGGACTTTACTCGGTTCTTCTCTATTCAGAAGAAGATATTAATATAGGGGATGTTATAAATATATCAGGTAGTCCTAAAACACCTTCAACAAAATCTTATGATGGCGGTTTTTCATACAAAGAATATTTAAGGGAAAAAAGAATATACTATATTTATTCAAATCCTAAAATTCAAATTAAAAATCACATATGGACACCCCTTAACTTGAGGTATAGTATAGAAAATTATGTAGACAAAAATATAGATGATATTACATCATCATATATAAAAGCCTTACTTTTAGGAGATAACACAATAGATGAGAATACTAAAGGTATGATTTCAAATCTTGGTATATCACACCTTTTTGCGATATCAGGATTTCATGTAGCCTTATTTTTTATATTCTTTTCTTTTTTATTTAAATGGATATCAAATGAAGATCTTAGAAATAATATCATAATTTTTATTTTTATATTCTATGTATTTTTAACAGGTTTTCAAATATCGATTTTAAGATCTGTTATAATGATAATCCTTAAAATACTTACTAAAAGGTATAATAGGCTTTATACATC
>CAVCDW010000002.1:0-16351 GCA_963601055.1 Elusimicrobiaceae bacterium | reverse complement strand
CACTAATTAATTAAAAATTTAAAAAATTGTCTTATGCAAAAATGAGGTACCTTATGGGGTACCTCATTCATATTATGTTCTCTACGGCGCTGATTTTATAGCTGTAATCTACGTTAATTCGTTTATAGTTGAATACGGCGTTGATTTTATAGCTATACCTCTAGGGTCTACGGCGTTGATTTTAAAGAACCATAAAAAAGCCTTGAACACTTATGTTCAAAGCATTATTTTTAGTTTGCAAGATTTGTTCCAAATCCTACAAGTATCGCAAGTACTGAAATTATCGCAAATACCCAATACAATACATACCATGTCTTTTGTTGTTTCTTTGCCCATTGGTATGCGACTACAAGTACAACTACAGTAAGAAGGATAGTCGCAATAAATTGCATAACACTAATTAATCTTCCACCAATAGTAATCCAACCTTGGTTATTGATTATGCAAATAATCCAATAAATAAAGTTTAAGAACATTGCGATAAACGCAAGTAATCCTAAAATTTGATCTCTAGAACTTTTGTTAGAACTTTTATTAGAACTTTTTGATTTCGCCATATTTATTCTCCTTTCTATCTTTCTACTTCATATGATTGATTATCTTCTCCTACTATAAGGAAATTATATTGATAAACATATGTATCTTTTCTGCTTATAAGCTCAATTTGGGAAATGGTATCAGTACCATATAGTGAAATTTGAATTTGTGTACCAATTAACGCAAAATTATAAATCTTATTAGTGATTTTTAATTGTGAGTTTTCAAAATCCAAAATGTACTCTTGTTTTAAATCATCATTAGTTTCATATATCTTATACAACTTTGTGTCAAGATAATAAGTCATAGAATAACTACAACCTTTATCTCCACCCGTAAGTGTTAAAGAATTTTTATCAGTATCAGTTTTATACACAAAAGTTGCTTTTGCATAACCACTTTCCTCGATTGTACCAATAAAACCATCATTTGTTTTATTATAATATAAATAATAGATACTCTTTGTTTGTTTAAGTCCTGTATATGTTAGGCTCATTGAGTGTTCACTATATGTTTCATCAACAGTTTTTTGTTTTTTATATTTAAAGTTTTTTGAAACAATCCTATTTTCAAGAAGTCTTAAATGTTCTTTAGTATCCGCGATGAATGTTACGTATTCATCTTGTGTTGTATTAAAAACATAAGGATCGGAAACTGATTCATTATAAAGCATTGTGACTTCATTAAAAAATTCTTTATCAGACTTGCTTAATTTAGAACTAGTTTTAGATTGAACTAAAACCATAACAATTAAAGCAAGTGGAAGAATAATTAAAGCACAAACTACAAGATCTCTTGCAATATGTTTTTTATTAACTTTTTTGTTTTCTTCTTTATTATCGTTTTCCATAATAGATCCTTTGTTTAAACATTCTTTATAAAGATAAGCCCTATAAGTTATTACTTAAAGGGCTTTTTAATTATTAAGCTAATTTTGCAACACGTACAGTATCACGTGCAATCATAACTTCTTCGTTAGTTGGAATAATCCATACTTGAATCTTAGAATCTGGAGTTGAAATAATACGTTCATCAGAGAATGTATCATTTAATTTTTCATCAATCTTAACACCAAGTGGAGCTAAACGCTTACCAATATTTAAACGTAAGTGTTTTAAGTTTTCTCCCATACCTGCTGTAAATGCGATTACATCAACCTTACCATTTAAGTATAACCAGTAAGCTGCTACATAATCACAAATTCTCTTAGCTTGAACATCGAATGTAAGTTTACATCTATGATCTCCTGCTTCCATACCTGCAGTAACATCACGAGCATCATTACTTCTTCCTGACATTCCTAGGTATCCTGACTTCTTGTTAAGTTCGTTTACAACTTCAGCTGCTGTCTTGTTTTCTTTAGCGCAAATATATGAAACAACAGTTGGATCTACATCTCCAGTACGAGTTCCCATTGGTACTCCTGCAAGTGGTGTAAGTCCCATTGAAGTATCTTTACATACTCCACCTTCAACTGCAGAAATTGAAGCTCCGTTTCCTAAGTGACAAACGATAGTATTAGTATCCTTTAAGTCTTTTCCAATTAATTGTGCAGCACGTTCAGAAACATATTTATGAGATGTTCCGTGTGCTCCATATTTACGAATTCCATATTTTGTATACCATTCATATGGTGTCGCATACATATATGCTTCTTCAGGCATAGTTGTATGGAATACTGTATCAAATACAACTACTTCAGGTACGTTTGGTAAAGCCTTATAGAAAGCCTTAATACCAACGATGTGAGCAGGGTTGTGAAGTGGTGCTAAATCTGCAAGATCTGCAATCTTAGCTACAACACTACCATCTGGTCCATCAACTAATGTAGAATCTTTGAAGAATTCTCCACCTTGAACTACTCTGTGTCCAACTCCACCGATTTCTTCTAGTGATTTTACAATTCCTTTTTCAAGTAATGTATTAAGTAATAATTCAACTCCAACTGCATGGTCGTTTAATACAGGATGAGTTTCTTCTTTTTTACCATTATATTTTAAAGTGAAAATTCCTTCTACATTCTTTCCATCAATTTTTGTTCCGATCTTTTCCATTACTCCAGATGCGATTACTGTTTCTTCAGGCATATTAAGTAATTGAAACTTAATAGATGAAGATCCAGCATTAACTGCCATAATTTTCATATTCTAATTTCCTTCCTTATTTTTAATTACTATTTTTATTTTTCAAAAACCAATCTTCAATTCTTGAAAGGACATCATTGAATGCTCTTTCATCATCAAATGATGGTAGTTTGACCATTAAACAATTCTTATCCTTAAGAGTGTTTTTCTTAAATATTATAATACTCTTTGGATTAGATTTAAAGATATTATCTGGTAATTCAATAATACCATATACTCTTCCTATACACTCTAATTTATTCTTAAACATTTTATCATTATCATGTTCGAAGAAATCATTAGGTAAAAGCCCTATCATATACCCATCATCTTTTAAAGATTCAAGGTGATGTAGCACTAAATAATATGGGAAATATGGATCTAGGGTGTATGAAGTAGTCATATCAAATACTACAAAATCCATATCTTTCATTTTTATATTAAGCGTATCTTGAAAATAAATTTCAATAATTGTTGATGTTAAATCAGCCATGCTTTTTAATATTTCAGTTTTAAGTTTATTATTTTCAATCGCAAACAGTTCACAGCTAGCTGTTAAATGTTCTTCAATAGAAAGTAATAAATTACCACTTCCAGCAAGAGGATCTAAAATCTTTAATTCTTTCTCACTAGATAATCTAGAAATAAGATAAGCTATTAGAAAACCTAGGGTATCAGGTGTTACATCATTAACTTCTTTAATTTCATTAAGTCCTTTAATGATTACTGATTGTAGTGCTTTTCTAACATCTTCTGGTGTAAAATCTTTATCTTCTAAACGCTTATATATGCGTAATAGTTTTTCATCAGTTTCAGAATCGTATTTAGTTGTAAGATCTGACTCTATTATATTTTTTACACTTTCAAAATATAAAGAAAAATAATCTCTTTTTGAAACTTCATAAAGTGTTTCTATAGATTCAGATAACACATCATAAAATAATTCCATATTGCTATATTCCACATATATCACCATAAAATATTATAACAAAAAGATTTAATTTTGTAAATAAATATAGTTTTTTGTATTTTATATTCTTGTATTTATATATATTACTAGGAATACTAGTCTCTTAAGCATTTAATTATTTATAAATTTTACAAAGAAAAGGTGAACAAAAGTTCACCTCACTTTAATCTTCTCTTGATTTTTTAATCTTTCTAATAAGCGATGCCAAAATAAAGCTTATTACAAAAACAATAATTGGTATAAAATAGAATGGCCATTTATCAGCATTTATATTTAATTTAAGTGTAGTACATATTGTTTGAAGTGGTAATGTAAATGCGTTTATAACATACAATACATAAGCATTATAATTTCCCAAATTATGTCCTTGCTTAATTCCTACAAAAGATATTAACGCAAGTATTTGTGAAATACCAATTATTGTAATAAAACCATGAATAATATTGTATATTTTTGCGTTTATCAAACCAAATAATATTACAAGTACTAATATTATTACCGCAATAGTATCAGTTGTCATAATACCTCCTTATTTTCTTAGAGTTATATTATCTTTTAGAAGTTTTATAAAGTCTTCTTTGTCTACAGTTATTTGTTCAGCGCTTCCATATTTTCTATATGTAACTTTGTTTTCAGTTACTTCTTTATCACCAATTACAAGCGCATAAGGTGCTTTAGACATTTGAGCTTCTCTTATTTTGTATCCTAACTTTTCATCACGATAATCTGTTTCAAATCTTATATTATTCTTAGTAAATTCTTCTACAAGCTTATCGCAATATTCTTGATGATATGCTAAATTTACAGGAATAATTTTAACTTGAACAGGAGCTAACCATAATGGGAATACTCCCTTAGTTTCTTCAATTAGGAAGGCTACGAATCTATCAAGAGATCCAAGGATTGCTCTGTGAATTACGACAGGACGTGCTTTCTTTCCATCTTCTGCTATATATGTTAAATCGAAACGTTCAGGTAATTGATAATCTAATTGAATTGTTGAAAGTGTTACATCATGTCCTACTGCAGAACGAACTTGAACATCAAGTTTAGGTCCGTAGAATGCAGCTTCTCCTAATGCTTCATAATATTCAACACCCATTTCTTTTAATACATTACGAAGTTCATTCTCTGATTTCTCCCATAATTCATCATTACCGAAATATTTATCAGTGTTGTTAGGATCACGAAGTGATAATCTAAATTTATAATCTTTAAATCCAAAGTCATTATAAACATCAAGGATTAATTTCGCAACTCCTTTGAACTCAGCTGCGATTTGGTCAGGACGGCAGAAGATGTGAGAGTCATTTTGAGTAAATGCTCTTGCTCTTTCAAGTCCTGTAAGTGCTCCTGATGCTTCATATCTAAAGTCGTTTGCAATTTCAGCAATACGAACTGGAAGATCACGATATGAATGAAGTTTTGAACGGAACATAACCATATGATGTGGGCAGTTCATAGGACGAAGTACATATGCTTCATCATCTAATTCCATAGCTGGGAACATATCATCTTTATAATGAGCCCAGTGTCCTGAAGTCTTATATAGGTTAACATTTCCTAAAGATGGAGTCATTACATGCTTGTATCCAAGTTTGTATTCTTTGTCCATAATATAATCACAAAGTTGTCTTCTTACAATAAATCCGTTAGGAAGCCACATAGGAAGTCCACGACCTACAAGTTCATCGAACATGTAGATTCCCATTTCTTTTCCAATTTTTCTGTGGTCACGTTCTTTACGTTCTTCAAGTAATTTTAGATAATCATCTAAAGCTTCTTTACTAAATTGAGAAGTACCATAGATACGAGTAAGCATAGGGTTTTTGCTATCACCTCTCCAATATGCTCCCGCAACATTTAAAAGTTTGAAGTTCTTAATTAATCCTGTAGACATTACGTGAGGTCCACGACAAATTTCTAAATGTTCACCTTGCTCATAGAATCCTACATATTCATCATCGATTGCTTTTACAAGTTCAGTCTTATATGGATCAGCCTTCATTAATTCTAGGGCTTCATCCTTTTTAATTAATTTATGAGTTATCTTAAGATTTTCTTTTACAATCTTCTTCATTTCTTGTTCAATCTTAGGAAGGTCTTCATTTGTAATCTTTCTATCTTGAAGATCAAAATCATAATAGAATCCTTCTTCGATTGATGGTCCTATCGCAAAATAACAACCAGGATATAATCTTCCTACTGCTTGAGCTAGTAAGTGAGCTGTTGAGTGATTTAATACTTCAAAAGCTTCTTTTGAATCATCAAGCACAAATTCAATATTTCCATCTTCTTTTAATTCATCTTTCAAATCAATTAACTTTCCGTTGAATTTTGCTACAACGCTTTTTTTAGCTAATGATGGAGAAATTCCTTTAACGACTTCAATCGCTAAAACTCCATCTTCAAATTCTTTCTTTGTTCCATCAGGTAATGTTAAAGTTATCATAATTCCTCCTATTAAATAAAAAAATCGCCCTAAATTAAGGACGATTAAATTAACCGTGGTACCACCTTAGTTCGAGTATAACTCGCACTTTTATGCTTTTAACGCAAGCACACGTAATGTTTTAACATTCTCTTAAAAGTAGTAATTTTATAATTTCCTATAGGGACTTCCACCAATTATCCCATTCTCTTAATAGTCAAAATACAAAACCATGTCTTTATCAACGATTTACAAAAAAATTATATATTTTTAAACCCTCTTTGTCAAGAATCTAGTCCTTAAATTCGCATTCTATTGTAGATTGTTTAATACGTTCAAATATTCTTATAGCTTTAATATAATCAGCTGATTTATTGTATTGATCTTCTTTTGTTTGTGATAAGTGTTCTACAAGGCCGGATGTTGTAAAATTAGACGCTATAAAGAATGGTTTTTTTTCACTCCATCTATAATTAATAATTGGCCCTAAGACATCATCGCGTATATAACCTGTTAAATTCTCTGCTCCTAAATCATCAAGAATTAAAATATCAACATTCTTTAAATCATTGATGATATCTTCTGAATCATCTTTAAACATTAACCTTTTAAGTTCTCTACATAAATCCGGAACAAATACTAGTGATACGCTATATCCTTTATCAGCCATTGCGTTCGCAAGTGATGACATAAGATATGTCTTACCACTTCCATAACTTCCATGAAGGTATAGACCTTTCATATAGTTTTCTTTACTATAACCTTCTACAAAAGATAATATGTATTTATATGCTTTCTTTCTTGCAATTGTATCACATCTAAAATTATCTAATGTTTCAGTCTCATACGCATTTGATGAAAATCTAGTATCAATAAGTTCTTTTCTTTTAGCTTTCTTTATATTAGATACTCTATTTTTACAAGGAACTAAATAAAATTCATATTTACCTTTCTTATCTAATCTAACTTCATGATAAAAACCTTCAATAGGATTGTTTGAGCCATCAATCATATCTTCTTTTGACATCAATAAGAAATTATTGAAGTTATCTAGGGTAATATTATAATCTTTAAATCTTGGATTTTGTTTTAATTCTTTAATAAACTCATCAATTTCTATCATAATGTCTCAAATCCTTCATTTAATTTCTTTATATAGTCCTCACTATATTCATTACTCTTTTTAGTAATTTTAGCAGTCTTTCTATTAGCTGGTAAATCATTTTTAATTCCACGCACATATTTCCATGCATCTTCTTTTGAAACTATACCCTTAGAAATCCAATCCCTTGCGACTTTTTTGAAATAAGCCGCATTAGGAAGTTCTCCATTCTTTTGAGTTAAAACATAATACACCATTATATTTAAAACCTCATGCGCAAGGTTTATTTCACTATCAACATAAAGTGTGTTTACACTCTTTAAATTTGATTTATCACTATTAGGCCAAACATCTTCAAGCATTTGGTTAACTGACGCATTAGAAACCGCAATCATCGCATTATATTCATCTTCGCTCATATCTGGTGTTTCTAAATTCTTAACCTTACCATTTGATATATGTTTATGAAGTAATTCAGCTTTTTTCGATAATATTTTAGGATCAAACATACCACTATCATTTAACGCTTCACTAAAAAGTTGAGCCATTGTTTGAATATCATATCCATACAGATATGAAATTCTTATAATAACTTGTTTTACTTCACTTTGTTTTGAAGGCGCAATATATGAAGTATCAATTTTAGTTAAGAATTCATCATAATCAAAACTATGAGGTTTGAAATTAATACTTCCATTTGGCTTACGACCCATAATAAATCCATTCGCATTATATTTGTTTGTATCATCAAGTGTTTTAAAAACTTGATCGAATGTTGCGGATACATTTTGATATTCAAGTCTGTTTACTTTAGCTATCGTAAATTTACTTACGATTTTTTTATACATTTCTTCTCCAACCGCATCTCCAAGATAGATATTGAAAACAGAATCTTGAAGAAATTGTTTAGGTGTTAATGGTTGTTTAATTAAAAACACATATTCATCTTCATTGTATAATGTTTCAATAAGCCCTAAAGCTTCTAGTTTTTTACGTGACTCAAGAAATGATATGTCATCTATTTTTAATAAATCTAGAATGTTTTTATATATTAAATCTAAACTTTTTAGAGTACTTCTATCGATTAATGAATAAAGTGTTTCATAAATCATAATTGCTTTCACCCCAACAACCGGTGTATAAAGTAGGGTTAATGATTGAAAATCATCAATAGATAAAAGATTTGATGAATAAATATTAATTTTAGTATTGTTATCTATTGATGCCATAATAACCTCCTATGGGTGTAGGGATAATCCTTTAAATTCTATATAATCTGAAACTTTTGAATAAAACATAATAACATCTTTTTTCCATTGACCAAATTCAAAGAATCTCTTTGATTCGTAAGAAATATCAATTGATGTTTCTGCCATACTGAATTCAAAAATAGTTATTGTCATTGAAAAATTTTGGTTTTCAATGAATATTTCACCATAATTATCATCTGTTACAAGTGGGTTAAATCCACAACTTTCTAACACTTTAAGTACAGCGTTTTTTGTCATTTTATAATTTGCTTTATACCATCTTGTTTTAAGAATATCTTTGCTTGCTTTTTCAGAAGTTTGATAAACACGTGCCATTTTTATTCCTCCTCAATTTTTTTTAATATTAAATCTATTTGTTCATAACAATAAAGAATATCTTTAGTGTTATAGATAACATATTTAGATAGTTCTTTTTTCTTATCTAAAGACATTTGAGAATCTATTTTCTTTTGTGCGTATTCTAAATCAATCGAATCTCTTTTCATTAAACGCTCTATTTGAATTTCTTTTGTTGTATACACACAAATCACAGCGTCGCACAAAACATCATATGAGTCTTCATAAAGTAGGGGAACATCAATAAATATTATTCCTTCATTTTCATTAATTAGACTTTTTATTTTATCTTTAATAAGTGGATGCATTATCCCGTTTAAAATTTGTAATTTATCTGGATTATTAAATACAGTTTTTGCAAGTTTTTTCCTATCTAATTCTCTGTTTGTGAAATATTCTTCCCCAAATTCTTTTAAAATAAGGTTTGAAGCGGGTGAGTTTTTATAAACTATCTCTTTTGATATTTTATCCGCATCTATTAAAACATAACCCTTATTTTTTATATAGTTTGAAACAACTGATTTACCAGATGAAATTCCACCTGTAATACCAATTACTTTTTTCATAGTGTTATAATTTTAACATTTATAATTCTCTTTATCAATTATTTTTGACAACAAGAACAATAATATGTCATCCTTCCATTTATTTTATCCTTTGATAATTTATTACCACAACAAGGGCATATAGCCTGTCCATGAACTAAAAGGTTTTCTTGATTATGACCACTTTCTCCTAAAGCAGATTCATAAGATTTTATAGTAGTTCCACCGCATTCTATAGATTTTAAAAATATTTCTTTTGAATATTTAAGCACATTTTCTAAATCCGATTTAGTAAATGTATTAGATTTATTATGTGGATTTATTTTTGATAAAAATAACACTTCATCCACATAAATATTTCCAAGTCCTGAAATAATACTCTGGTCTAAAAGGGTTGATTTAATCGGAATTGATTTTTTTATTATTTTATTATAAATAAGATCCTTATCTAACTTTTCGCTGACTAAAGGATCGTATCCTACATCCTTAAGTGGGAAAGTTCTGTATAAATCCTCATTTGATTTATATATCATTCTTCCGAACTTTCTTGTGTCCTTATAACAAAGCATATCCCCACTAGATAAATAAAATATTACATGAATATGTTTATCTAAGACTTCACCATAAGGTAGATAATAATATCTTCCTTCCATTCTAAGATGAGATATAATGTTTCCACAATCTAAGTTTATTATTAAATATTTACCTAATCGTTTAATATCTATTATTTTTTTATTTAAAACAGATTTAATAAACAAATCTTTAGGCATAGAAATAATATTATCATATCTAATATCTATATCTTTTATTGTTTGGCCTTTAATTGTGCTATTTAATTTTCTTCTTACAACTTCAACTTCAGGAAGTTCAGGCATAAAATCACCTACTTTACTTCAAACCAGTTCTTACCAAATGAAGATTCCACATTAAGAGGTACACTTAAGTCTGCGGCACTCATCATATCATGTTCAACAATCTCTTTTATAATATCCTCTTCACCTTTATATACATCAATGATTACTTCGTCATGAACTTGCATAACCATTTTTGATTTTAATCTTCTATCTAGAATATCATTATATATTTTAATCATTGCGATTTTCATAATATCCGCCGCACTACCTTGTATTGGGGCGTTCATCGCAGTTCTTTTGGCAAATTCTCTTTTTAAATATATATTAGAATTTATATCTGGAATATATCTTTTTCTATTCATTATTGTTTTAACATATAAATTCTTACTACAATCTTCTAGTGTTTTATCCATAAATTCTTTGATTTCAGGATATATTTTATAATATGAATCAATATAGTTAGATGCGTCTTCAACAGATATATGTAAATCCTCTGATAAACCATAAGGACTAATTCCATAAACTATACCAAAATTTACAGCTTTAGCTTGTCTTCTTTCAAGAGGTGTAATATCATCATGTCCGAATATTTCTTTAGCAGTTCTTGTGTGAATATCTTCACCATTTTTGAATGCTTCAATAAGTTTTCTAACCCCTGCCATATGCGCAAGCACACGAAGTTCTACTTGTGAATAATCTGATGAAAAAACAGAATATTTATCTGAACGTGGAATAAATATTTTTCTAATTTCTTTTCCATCTTCAGTTTTTATAGGAATGTTTTGCATATTAGGTTCAATAGATGATAATCTTCCTGTTTGAGTTAGGGTTTGAAGGAAAGTTGTATGAATCATATTATTTTCATCTAATGAATCTTTAATTCCATCAATATATGTACTCTTAAGTTTAGCAAGTCCTCTATAAGATAAGACTAGTGATACTATAGGGTGCTCATCTTTTATTTTCTCTAAAATATCTGCGTCAGTCGAATATGATTGACCTGCTTTAATTCTTTTTGGATATTTAATATTTAATTTTTCAAAAAGAATTTGTCCTAATTGTTTAAATGAATTAATATTAAATTCTTCTTCTGCATAGCTATATATTTTAGTTTCTAATTCTTTTATTCTTATATTAATACTTTCTTCTTGTCTTTCTAACTCGGCCTTATCTACTAAAACTCCGTTATATTCCATTTGTGCTAAAACATAAGAAAGTGGTAATTCAATATCCTTATAAAGCATATATTGTTCATTTTCTTTAAGCTTATCAATAATAGAATTCTTTAAAATATGGATTGCGTTTACTTTCCTTAAGGCATGGTTATATACAACCTCTATATCACTTGGTACCCTAAGTTTAGCACCTTTACCATATACTTCTTCTTCATACATCACATCATCATACGAAAAATATGAAGCGATGTTTTTAAATTGCGTATTACCAATGATTGGATTTATGATGTATGATGCTAGAAGCATATCAAAATCAACACCTAAGAAATCTATTCCATATTTTTTTAAGATAAACGCATTCTTTTTATAATCAAATGTGTTTTTATGATTTTCTTTATCAGATAAGAATAAAATCATATCTATTGTATTTAACAAACTAAAATCAATTATAAAATTACCTAAATGATTTTTTAAGGCAATACAAAGTGGTTTAGCTGTGTGATAATTAACATCACTCATGGTTTCAATAAAAAATGTTGAATAAGGCACTAGAATAGTTTTTAAGTCATCTAATGTGTCTATCATTTTATATTCTAAATTCTTTATTTTGACTTCTTCTTTATTATCAAGCGTTAATTCTTTTAAAAGAGAATTAAGTTCTAAATGTTCATAGAATTCTTTTAAATCTTTGTATGATGGCTCTTTTTTATCACAATCATCAATACTTACCTCAATTGGTGATTCTTTATTTATAGAAACCATTTTCTTGCAAGTTAAAAGAAGATCTTTATTTTCAATAAATTTCTCTTTATCTTTACCTTTTATCTCATCTACATGTTCAAGTATTCCTTCAACACTTTTAAATTCTTGAAGTAGTTTTACACCTTTTTTAGGTCCAATTCCAGGAACACCTGAAATATTATCGGATTTATCACCCATAAGTGCTTTTAAATCAACAAATTGAGATACTTCAAGATCGTATACTTCTTTGAAATGTTCTTTTGTAAAATCTTCAAGTTCACTCATTCCTTTTTTAGTTAAATGGACTGTTGTGTTATCTGTTATAAGTTGAAGTAAGTCTTTATCTGATGAATAAATATCTACATGATATCCCGCATCTTCTGCAATACGTGCCATAGTACCTACAATATCATCAGCTTCATATAAATCCATTTCATATCTTGTAATATTACTTCTATCAAGGAAGTCTTTAATGTAGGCAATCTGCATTCTCATCTCATCAGGCATGTGAGCACGACCTGCTTTATAATCTGGCATTATATCATGTCTAAATGTATGTTTTCCTTTATCAAAAGCTATTAAAATTTTATCATAATCACTTTTTAAAAGATTATGAATCATTCTTGCGAACGCAAGTATAGCATTTGTATAAATTCCTTTTGAGTTTGGTTTAAGTTTTGTAGGATCCCCTAATCCATAGTAAGCTCTATACATAAGGGAATTTCCATCAACAAGTATCATTCTTTTCATATTTAGTCCTCCATGGTAAGCAAAAAGCCCTGCTAGGGCTTTATTCTATATTTCAATATGTGACTCTAAATCAGGGCTATATTTGTAAACTGTAAATATATGTCCTATTTTTGAAACAAATTCAATATCATTATCTTCCATAGCACTTATAAATTCTTCTTTTGTTACCATAGAATTATTAAGTAAGTTAATTTTCATTAATTCATGTTTGGCTAGATATTGTAAAATACCTTCAATTAATTCTTCACTTATACCATCTTTACCTATTTGATAAACTGGTTTTAAAGTGTTAGCTTTTGATTTTAAAATAGCTTTTTGTTTAGGTGTTAACATAAGTTTAAATCTCCTTCTATACCTTCAATTACTTTAATTATGTCATCATTATACACTATATTTGCGATATTGTCATATTCTGTTTTTGATTTATTTATAAGACATAGTGTATTTCCTTTAAAATATCTTAAAAATGAAGCCGCAGGATATACTGTAAGAGAAGTTCCTACAACTATTAGTAAATCAGCATTCATTATTTTTTTAATTGCGCCTTCTACTACCTCTTCATTTAAGGGCTCTTCATATAAGACCACATCAGGTTTTATAATTCCACCACATTCACAGTAAGGAACATGTTTTACATCTATCACATCAAGTGAATAAAATTTATGACATCTCATGCAATAATTTCTAAATACATTGCCATGAAGTTCATAAACATCACTAGAGCCTGCAAGAGTATGGAGTCCATCAATGTTTTGAGTAACTATTGATACATTTTTTATTTTTTCTAATTTTTTAAAAAAACTATGAGCCTTATTGTATTTAGCATTCCTAAATACCATGTTATTACCATAAAAATCAAAGAATTCTTTAGGATGTTTCATAAAATATGAATGCGATATTATTTCTTCTGCACTAAGCCCTGATACTTTTTGTTGATATAGTCCATTCTCAGAACGAAAATCAGGAATATTTGTAGGTGCGGGGCATGATATACCTGCTCCTGTAAATACAACTATATTTTTAGATTCCAAAATTGCGTCTTTAAGTTTGTCATACATATAAAATCCCTCCTTTAAAAAAGCCTCATAGTGAGGCTTATGACATTTTGGCTTCAGTTAACCAAAAATATGTATATTTCTTGTTTCCTTCAACAAGGACCTTACATGTATTTAATACATCAACTTCCTTATTATTTGCGAGAAGGCTTAATTCTTTTCTTATTATTTCCTTATCTCTAGCATTCTCAACTAAAAGCTTAAAATCTTTTTGTTCGTCTGGAGAAATAAGTCTTAAATAATTATTCTTGTAGTTATAATCAAATTCTTCTTTTGTGATTCCTAATATTTCAAGAATCTTATCATTGTAGAATACAACCTTATTTGTTGAAATATCGCATTTAATAATTCCACTATCGAATGAATCAGCCATTTCCAATACATCTCGTTGCATATTCTTAACTTCTGTTACATCATCAAGCGATAAGAAATAAAGATGTGTTATGTTATCCTCTGAATTAATATATGTTGCGGTAGCTTTAATCCATTTAATATTACCATTAGAATTTATTCTTCTATATAGGAATGTTTGTGGTTTCATTTCTTTTCTAGCATTACCTATATTTTCAATAAACATATCTAAATCCTTTGGATATATTGATTCATATAAGTTTCTAGTTGCGGCATAGAATTCTTTTCGTTGTTGTTCGATTATTCTAAAATAATTTTCATTAAGTTTAACTGGCTGCATACAATCTCTTCTTATAGAAATTATCGCAAGGGCACCATTTACATTGTTGAAATAATCTTGAGTTAGAGTATTCTTATTCCAAATATCTTCACTAACATTTTTATTATGGAACATTAAATCCTTATGTGTATTTCTTTCTTCGTTTAACAATCTAATATATTCTTCTTCAGGTATAGGGTTCGCGAAGAAGAAACCTTGTGCAACTTCACAACCAATAGATTTACAATAATTTGCTTGTTCACTAGTTTCAATACCTTCAACAACTATTCTTAATTTTAATCTCTTAGCCATTGAAACAATACTTTCAATAATAGTTCTTCCTTTATCAGCTTCAGCTGAATTATCAAAGTTTGTCAAAAATTTTAAATCAATTTTTATAACATCAATAGGGAACTGTCTTAATGTATTTAAGGAAGAATATCCTGATCCGAAATCATCCATTAAAATAGTAAAACCTTTGTTTTTAAATGCTTTAAGAATTGATGTTACATCTACTGCGCCATCAACATAGGCTGATTCTGTAATTTCTAGTTCGAATAAGTTATGAGGTATCGCATATTTTCTTACAATTGATTCAATATAATTTGGAAGGTCTGGTTCTAATAAATCCACCTTAGAGATATTTATTGAAACAGGTTTAGGATTTAAACCAAGTCTACACCAATCTCTAATATATCTTGCGGTTCTATCCCATATATATTTATCAAGTTTTGTTATAAGTCCGTTATTTTCAAGGGCTGGAATAAAATATGCAGGTGAAATCATTCCGTTTTTGTTATCAGCCCATCTAACTAAAGCTTCAGCTCCACATATTAAATTATCCTGCAAATCATATTTAGGTTGAAAGAATACAATAATTTCTTCGTTTTCTAACGCCTTATCAAAATTATTTAGAACATATTGTTCTTTTTCAAATGATGAAACCATTACAGCATCAAAATATTGAATATTACGATCAAAATCATTTTTTATTGATTTTCCTGCAAGAAAAGCTTTGTTATATGCGACCTTTATAGGCATATTATTGTCTTCTATTTGGTACACTCCAAGTTTAACAGGAATTTGATGTCTATACTTTTGACTTATTGCGATTAAAGAATTATAAATATCTACAATCTTATCTTTACTATCTTGCATAATCCATGCAAATTTATCTGATTCAATACGCCCAAAAACTTTAATTTGACCATTGTTATAAAATTCAATAAGTTTAAGTCCAACATCTTTTAAAATATTATCGGCTTCATCAGAACCATAATATTCATTTATGTTTTTAAATCTTGAAATATCAAAAGCTACAATAGAGTATTTTGATGAAGTGGTTTTTAAAAACTCTTCACTCTTTTTATAAAAATAACCTCTATTATATATTCTTGTTAAATAATCAAGTTCATTTAGTTCTGCTTTAATTTTAACGTTTTTCTTATATATTTTTAAAATAATAAAAACAAATACTAACACAAAAATTAACGCTAAAAGAAGAGTTAATGTTATCTTAAAATTTGTAGACAAAAAAAAGTCTTTTAAACCATCCATAAAACTTATCCTCCTTCTTCAACTATAATAATTCTAGCACAATAAAAAATAATAAAAAAGGTAAAAAAATAAAATTTTAAATTTATCCATCTATCATTAATTTAAGTATAAAATAATTGGTATTTTAAAAGGCTCATCAAAATAATGAGCCCTAAAATTTTACTTATTAATTTTTATAATTTCAACTGCAGATGAATGTTTCAAAGTTTTACTATCATAAGATATTCCTACAAG
>CAVCDW010000001.1:0-4937 GCA_963601055.1 Elusimicrobiaceae bacterium | reverse complement strand
GATATCATTTTTTATATTATTCATATTCCACCTAAATAAAATCCTTTTTGTCTCTTAAAATTATATAATATATTTGAAATCTAAACAAGAAAATTTAAGAGGTTTTAAAAACTAATTTAATATTAATATTAAATTTTTGCACAAAAAAAATAAATTATAATAAAATAACAGACTAAGTTATGGTATAATAGGGAGTGAATTTATAGTGTTTGAAAGGCTTTGATAATATGTATGAATATATTATTGGTAAAATTACTAAAATAACACCTAAATATATTGTAGTTGAAAATAATGGAATAGGTTATATTCTAATAGTTGCGAATCCATTTAACTTTAAAATTGATGATAATATTAAAATCTATACTCATCAATATATAAGAGATCAAATAAATGATTTATATGGATTTAAAGAAGAAAGTGAAAAAACACTTTTTATAAAATTAATTAGTGTTTCAGGTATAGGACCTAAGAGCGCACTATCGATTTTAGCTTCAGGTAATGTTAATAGCATTTATGATGCGATAGAAAATAGAAATGATGCGTATCTTAAAAAATTCCCTGGAATTGGTCCTAAAGCTGCCCAACAAATTATTCTTGATTTAAAGGGTAAGATATCATTTGATGATGTTGTTAAAGTTTCTTCATCAAATCAAAAATTAAATGATGTAGAAGAAGCATTACTCGCATTAGGATATTCAACAAAAGATATTTCTAAGGTTATGGGTAAACTTGATACATCTAAAGAAATATCAGATATAATAAAAGATGCTTTAAAAGTATTGACTAAGTAAGGAGTAGTATTGATGGAAGAAAAAGTGCTTGATCCAAATGAAAATCAAGGAGAAGATGAATATAAAAGTTTACGTCCTGAAAGATTGAAAGAATATATAGGACAAAATGACGCAAAAGAAATGCTTGATGTATATATTAAGGCAGCCCTATCACGTAATGAAGTCCTAGATCACACACTTCTTTATGGACCTCCAGGACTTGGTAAGACTACTCTTGCCAAAATCATTGCGAATGAAATGGGTGGGAATATTAAAATTATTACAGGGCCATCCATTGAAAAAACAGGCGATTTGGCAGCCGTTTTAACCCAACTTGAACCAGGTGATATTTTATTTATTGATGAAATTCATAGAATTCCTAGATTTATAGAAGAAATTTTATATAGTGCTATGGAAGATTTTACGCTAGATATAATGGTTGGTTCAGATAGTAGTGCTCGTTCAATTAGGGTTGACATATCACCATTTACTCTTGTAGGAGCTACTACAAGATTTGGAGATTTATCATCTCCACTTCGTGATAGATTTGGAGTTGTATTAAGACTAGATTATTATAGTATTGATGATTTGATATCGATTGCTAAACGTACAGCTAAAGTATATGATTCAGAGATTAATGATGATGCGGCTAAAGAATTAGCTCTTCGTTCACGTGGAACACCACGTATTGTTAATAGATTGTTTAGAAGAGTACGTGATTTTGCGGCTGTATTAAAAGATGGTAAGATTGATCTTGAAATCACAAAACATGCCTTATCTAAACTAGATATTGATGATAAGGGATTAGATAGAACTGATCATAAATATTTAGAAGTTTTAATGAAACAATTTAAAGGTGGACCTGCAGGACTTGAAGCGATTGCCGCATCTATTGGTGAAGAGGCTATGACTGTAGAAGATGTTTATGAACCATACCTTCTACAAGAAGGTTATATTTCAAGAACTTCAAGAGGAAGAGTTGCGAATAAAAAGGCTTATGAACAATTAGGGATACCTTATATGAAAGGATTATTTGAATAATGAAAACTGATGATTTTGATTATTATCTACCTGAGGAGTTAATTGCACAGACACCCCTTAAAGATAGATCTGCATCAAGACTTATGGTTCTTGATAGAAAACAAAAAACGATCGAAGATAAAAGCTTTAAAGATATTGTCGATATGTTTTCTGAAAATGATGTGCTAGTATTTAATAACTCTAGAGTTATACCAGCAAGACTTTTTGGTATAAAGGAAGGAACAAACGCTCATATCGAATTATTACTTTTAAAAAATGATGGTGATGTTTGGACAACACTTTGTAAACCTGCAAGAAGAGTTAGTGTAGGTACAATAATAGATTTTGGTGATGGTCTTTTAAAAGCGGAATGTATTTCATGTGAAGAAGATGGAATAAGACATTTTAAAATGATTTATGAAGGAATATTCTTAGAAATATTAGATAAATTAGGAGAAATGCCACTACCTCCATATATTCATAATAAACTAGATGATAAAGAAAGATATCAAACAGTTTATTCTAAGACTCCAGGAAGTGCAGCTGCGCCTACTGCAGGTCTTCATTTTACAAAAGAAATACTTAAGGCCTTAGAAGAAAAAGGTGTTGAACTTTTATTTGTAACACTACATGTAGGACTTGGGACATTTAGACCTGTTGCGGTTGAAGATGTTACAAAACATAAAATGCATAGTGAATTTTATACAATAGATAAACAGACTGCAGATAAGCTTAACGAAGCTATCGCAAAAGGTAAGAGAATTGTCTCTATTGGAACAACTACTACAAGAACACTTGAAAGTGCTTATGATAATGGATTTAAAGAATGTAGTGGTTGGACAAGTATATTTATCTATCCAGGTTATGAATTTAAATGTGTAAAAGCACAATTTACAAATTTTCATTTACCTAAATCTACTTTAATAATGTTAGTTTCTGCATTTGCGGATAAAGAATTTATACTTAAGGCATATAACCACGCAGTAGAAGAAAAATATAGATTCTTCTCATTTGGTGATGCGATGTTAATAATATAGGAGAATAATTATGGGATTTTTTAAGAATTATAATGAATATTTATCAAACGATAATAAAAGAGTAAAAATTGAAATTAATGGTCACGGAGATATCGAAGTTGAACTTTTTAGCGAAGTAGCTCCCCAAACTGTCGCAAACTTTTTAAAACTTGTAGAATCAAAGTTTTATGATGGACTTACATTCCATAGAGTTATTAAAAACTTTATGATTCAAGGTGGAGACCCTGAAGGAACTGGTATGGGTGGTTCTAGTGAAAAAATTATTGGAGAATTTGTAAAGAATGGATTTAAAAATCTTTTATCACATTCAAGAGGTGTAATTTCTATGGCACGTACAAATAATCCTAATAGTGCATCTTCACAATTCTTTATTTGTGATACAGATGATACATTCCTAGATGGTGCTTATGCAGCATTCGGAGTCGTTGTTAGTGGTCTTAATGTACTTGATAGCGTAGCTTCTGTCAAAACTGATGAAAACGATAAACCACTTCAAGATGTAGTAATTAAAAAAATTAGTGTTTTATAGGAGGGTTTATGAATAGTGTTTGGTATGAATTAAAACATGTATGTAAACAAACAGGTGCTAGATATGGAATCCTTCATACTCCACATGGAGATTTTGAAACACCAATGTTCATGCCAGTTGGAACTCAAGCAACCGTTAAATCTTTAACTCCTGAGGAGGTTAAGGAAGTGAGCGATGGATTGATATTAGGTAATACATATCATTTGTGGCTTGAACCAGGCGATGAAATTGTTAAAATGCATGGTGGAATACGTGGATTTATGAACTGGAATGGTGCCTTACTCACTGATTCTGGGGGATTTCAAGTATTTAGTTTATCAAAAATAAGAAAAATAACTGAAGAAGGAGTTTATTTCCGTCACCATAAATCAGGTGCTAAACTATTTATGTCCCCTGAAGATTCTATCCATGTTCAAAATAACCTAGGAGCTGATATTATCATGTCTTTTGATGAATGTCCTCCATTCCATAGTGGTTATGACTACATGAGGCAGTCAGTTGATAGAACAATAAGATGGGCTAAAAGAGGATATGATGCACATCAAAATAAAGACACTCAAGCTTTATTTGGTATTGTGCAAGGTGGACCTTTTAAAGAACTTAGAAAACATTGTTTAGAGGAACTTCAAAAAATAGATTTTCCTGGATATTCAATAGGAGGACTATCAGTTGGTGAGTCTAAAGATGAAATGTATTCTATGTTAGAATATTTAAAAACTATAATGCCAGAAGATAAACCTCGCTATCTTATGGGAGTTGGATCTCCAGATGATTTAGTTATTGGTTCAATGAACGGAATTGATATGTTTGACTGTGTTCTTCCTACACGCCTTGCGCGTCATGGATCAGCATTAACACATAGTGGTCGAATTATTATAAGAAATAAAGTATTTACAACAGATATGACATCACTTGATCCTAAGTGCGATTGTTATACTTGTAAGAATTTTACAAAGAGTTATTTATGTCATCTAATTAGAACTGAAGAAATTCTTGGAGCAAGACTTTTAAGTTATCATAACCTATATTTCTTAAAAACTTTGATGAAAGATATTAGAGAAGCTATTAAAGAAGATAGATTACAAGATTTCAAAAACGAGTTTTTCCATAATTATGGATATGATAAAGGAGAATAATAAAATGGAGACTAAAAGCGAATTATTTCAAACATTAAAAAAAGAAAACATGGAAGCCTTGAAAAATAAGGATACGATGAAAAGAGGAATTCTTCCTGTAGTAATTAATAAGTGTATGCAACAATCAATTGAATTAAAGGCTTCAGGTAAAGATCTTTTAGATAGTGATGTTGAACAAATTATTTCTAAAACTATTAAAGAATTAGATGATGAAGCTGATTTATTCAAAAAAGCCGGAAGAGATGAAAAATATAATGAACTTGTTAACCAAAAAGATTATATTAAATCATTTTTACCAAAACAATTAGATAAAGATGAAATATTAAATATCATTAATTCACTTGAGGATAAATCAATTGGTGCTGTAATGAAGTACTTTAAGCAAAATTATGCTGGAAAGTGCGACATGAAAGTAGTTAATGAAGTTTTAAAGAATATGTAATAG